>JBGQAU010000080.1:0-13677 GCA_041494445.1 Acidobacteriota bacterium
AACGTGGTGCGCCGTAAGCGTCGCAAGGACCGCCGACGCTCCCACCACCCCGATCTGTCCACGGTCCGCAAGCTGTCGTGCGACGGCGGAAACGACAGCACGAGCATCAGCCTCAGGCAGTGCCACCGCACCGCGGCGGGTCATCTCGATTGCGAGGCCCTCCAGGTAGTCTAATTGTCGGCCGAAGATCGGTGTTGCTTGTAGCGCGTTTCTGTGTTCCTCGCGTCGTTCGTGCAGAAGGGGAACTTGGTCTAGGATTCCGATCTTAGTGGAGGGGATTTCGGCGCCCGCTTCAAACAGCGAAGCGACTCCCGAAAGAATGAACGGCCTGCGGGTCAGCTCGTCGAGCGACCGGTCGGCATCGATGCGGGAGCGGAGCTCGTCGCCTTTCGCGCCAAGGCGGGCTGTTAGGTAATCTGCCCGCTGCACGCGCCGTAGGCGCATCAACCGCAGCCGCAAGGCACCGGGTAGCGGCGGCGTCAGGTGGTGCGTGCGGGTGGCGACGATGATGCCCGCGCTCGGAAAGTCCCGCTCGAGCTCCCGGAGTGCATGGTCCGCCTGCTCGGAACTCGACTCCGCAATTTCGTTCCAGCCGTTCAACAACAACAGGAAGGGTCTGTTCTGTTGCACGCGCGCCAGGTCGGCGGCTGTGAGACCTTCCGTCTGAAACGCTGGCATTCCGACAATGTATTCGAGAATTCCGCGGCGCGACGACGTCCACGCCGGAAGTTCGACTATGAATGGTATGCCGGCGGCGCGCACGTGTCGCGCGAGCTGTATCAGAGTCGTGGTCTTCCCGCTGCCGGCGGGCCCTTCGAGAACGATGCGGCGGCTCTGCGATAGCGCCTGGTCGATCTGCTCGAGCGACAGCACGTCGGTAGACTCCGCGCCATTCTGTTCAAGCCGCACCGCTGTGAGAGCGATGAGCGGATGTCCTCTTGTCCTGCCGGCCCAGGTCCGCGTGACGGCGTCGGCCGCGCGCCCTGTTCTTTCCACGAGGTCCGCGACCTGTGGTTCGGTATCGATATCGAGGTGGAGGAAGCTCGCACAGAGCGAGGCGTTTGCCGGACTCATCATCAGCGTGATGATTTCCTCGCGCTCGATGATGTGAAGTTCGAGGCCGTGGTCTTTCTGAATTGCCTCTTCCCACCGCTTTCGGTCAGCGTTGGCGACTTTAGCGGACGTCACGAAGAGGAGCATCCTAAGGTCAGGGAAGTTCTGTTTGGCGCTCTTCGCGTCGGCGGAGATCTTTCTCAACGTTGGCGTGATCGAGGCGGCGAGTCCCTTGCCGATTCTCTCCGGCGTCAGACTTGGGGGCGCGTAGGCATCGAGGCCGAGATCCTTCTTGCGCTGACGGGCGATGAGTTCGGGCCAGCGCTTCTTGCCAAGCACTACTGCGAGCCCCTGAAAACGCATCCCCTCTTCTTGGGACGCAAGCTCATCGAGTGCCCTTTCGATGCCGGTTCTCAAGACAGCCATTCGTGCCCCGCGATCCATCTCGGAGGAGTGTGAGAGTATTCCACTCTGACTCGACTGTTCCATACCCAGGGAACGGAGGCTGCCGGCTCTCCTCACCTTGACCACCCCCTTCTCAAGAGAATGGCTATCTCCTTGCAGCGCAGATCCATCCGAACTGCCACCCGTAGCGGTGTATCTACGTGGATTCGATAACTTATTGAAACGGAACGAGTTATCCGAAGGGGTGGTCAAGATGGGGCTCTCCGCGGGGGGAACAGAGCGAGAGAGCCCGTGGCGTCGCCCGAGCCGAAACCGTATTCCAACTTCGAGGTCAGAGAGCCCCGACTACCGGCGAGTTACAGGGACGAGCGGAAAACTCCGCGAAACCACGGCCTTTTCCGGGCTACCGCGCAGCGGTTTCGCTCTCCTAACTCCCGATTTGTTGTATCCGGTGTTCTGGCTCCCGAGCAAGGACTCAAACCCCCGACCCGGTGGTTAACAGCCCCGCGCCCTCACGCTCCGGCGGCGGCCTTGCTGCCGCCGAGGATCCTCCTCAGGAACGCTCCGGTGCGGGACTCCTTGACCCGGGCGACGGCCTCCGGCGGCCCCTCGGCGACGAGCCTGCCCCCCTCGTCCCCCCCCTCCGGCCCGAGGTCGAGGATCCAGTCCGCCGTCTTGATCACGTCGAGGTTGTGCTCGATGACCACCACGGTGTTCCCCTGGTCCACGAGCCGGTTGAGCACCGCGAGCAGCTTCCTGATGTCGTCGAAGTGGAGGCCCGTGGTGGGCTCGTCGAGCAGGTACAGCGTGCGCCCGGTCGCGCGGCGCGAGAGCTCCTTCGAGAGCTTGATGCGCTGCGCCTCGCCGCCGGAGAGCGTGGTCGCCTGCTGCCCGAGCCGGATGTAGCCGAGGCCGACGTCGTACAGGGTCTGGAGCTTCTCGCGGATCGAAGGCACGGCCTCGAAGAACGGCAGCGCTTGGTGGACGGTCATCTCCAGGACCTCGGAGATGTTCTTCCCCTTGTACAGGACCTCCAGGGTCTCGCGGTTGTACCGCCGGCCGCGGCACGTATCGCAGGTGACGTACACGTCCGGGAGGAAGTGCATCTCGATCCGGATCACCCCGTCCCCCTCGCACGCCTCGCAGCGGCCGCCGCGCACGTTGAAGGAGAACCGGCCCGGCTTGTAGCCGCGCGCCCGCGCCTCGGGGACCATCGAGAACAACTCGCGGATCGGCGTGAACAGCCCGACGTACGTCGCCGGGTTCGATCTCGGCGTCCGCCCGATCGGCGACTGGTCGATGTCGATGACCTTGTCGATCCACTCGACGCCCTTGAGCGCGCGGTGGGCGCCGGGCTCGGCGTGGGCGTCGTGGAGGGCGTGGGCCAGCGCCCGGTGCAGGATCTCGTTGACCAGCGTGCTCTTCCCCGAGCCCGACACCCCGGTGACGCACGTGAAGAGCTTCAGGGGGAACCTTGCGGTGAGGTTCTTGAGGTTGTGCTCGGTGGCGCCGGCGACCGTGATCGCCTTCCCGTCGGGACGGCGGCGCGACCGCGGGATCTCGATCCGCTCTCGCCCGGAGAGGTACGCGCCGGTCAGCGACCTCGGGTGCGCCGCCACCGTGGCCGGCGGGCCGGAGACCACCACCTCGCCCCCCATCTCTCCCGCCCCCGGGCCGAGGTCCACCACCCAGTCGGCGCTCCTGATCGTCTCCTCGTCGTGCTCCACGATGATCACGGTGTTCCCGAGGTCCCGCATGGCGAGCAGCGTGTCGAGGAGGCGGCGGTTGTCGCGCTGGTGGAGGCCGATGGACGGCTCGTCGAGGATGTACAGCACTCCGGTCAGGCGCGAGCCGATCTGGGTCGCAAGGCGGATCCGCTGCCCCTCGCCTCCCGACAGGGTGGCGGCGCCCCGGTCCAGCGTGAGGTAGCCCAGCCCGACGTTGTTCAGGAACCCGAGGCGCTCGCGGATCTCCTTGAGGATCGGCCCGGCCACCGCCTGCTCCCGCGGAGAGAAGGCGAGCCCCGTGTAGAACCTTAGCGCCGCGGAGACCGATTGGCCGGTGTGCTCCGAGATGTTCTTATCCGCGATCTTGACCGCGAGGCTCTCGGGCTTGAGGCGCGCCCCGCGGCAGGCGGGGCAAGGGTGGACCGACATGAACTTCTGGAGATCCTCGCGCCGCGACTCGGAGTCGGTGTCGCGGTAGCGGCGCTCCAGATTCGGCAGGATCCCGTCCCAGCCGCGCCTCCACTGGTAGTCGCTGCGCGTCCCCTTCCAACGGAACTCGAACTCGCGGTCCCCCGCCCCCTCCCACAGCACCTTTCTGAACGACGCGGGGAACCTCCGGTAGGGCGTCGCGGGGGATACCCGGTAGGCCTTGAACAGGCTCGACTCCAGGATCTGCCACCAGTTGCCGTCGCCCCACGCCAGGGCGCCTTCCCGGAGGCTCTTGTTCTCGTCGAGCAGGATCAGGTCCCGGTCGAACGATTGCTTGATCCCGAGGCCGTCGCACTCCGTGCAGGCGCCGTAGGGGGAGTTGAACGAGAACATCCGCGGCGCCAGCTCGGGCACCGAGATCCCGCAGTCCGTGCACGAGAGGTGTCGCGAGAAGAGGAGGTCCCGCTTCCCGTCGACGTCGACGACGACCAGGCCCTCCGCCGCTTCGAGGGCGGTCTCGACCGAGTCCGTGAGCCGGCCCTTCAGGTCCCCTCGGATCGCGAGCCGGTCCACGACGATCTCGATGGTGTGCTTCTTCTGCTTGTCGAGGTCGATGTCGTCCGCGAGGTCCCGCGCCTCGCCGTCCACCCGGGCGCGCACGAATCCCTTCTGGGCGGCCTCCCTCAGCTCTTTCTTGTAGATCCCCTTCCGGCCGCGCACGATCGGCGCCAGCACCTGGATCCGCGTCCCCTCGGGGAGCGCCAGGACCGAGTCGACGATCTGCTGGACCGTTTGGGAGGCGATCGGCTTCCCGCAGCCGTGACAGTACGGTTTGCCGGCTCGCGCGAAGAGGACCCTCAGGTAGTCGTAGATCTCCGTCACCGTCGCCACGGTGGATCGCGGGTTCTTCGAGGTCGTCTTCTGCTCGATCGAGATCGCGGGGGACAGCCCCTCGATCGACTCCACGTCCGGCTTCTCCATCTGCTCCAGGAACTGCCGGGCGTAGGCCGAAAGCGACTCGACGTAGCGCCGCTGCCCCTCGGCGTAGAGCGTGTCGAACGCCAGCGAGGATTTCCCCGACCCCGACACCCCCGTGAAGACGATCAGCCGGTTCCTCGGCAGCGTCAGGTCGATGCTCTTGAGGTTGTGCTCCGCCGCGCCGCGGATGACGATCTCGGTCGCCGCCATGAGCCTCGGTGCCCTCGGTCAAAGGGTCCATTCTAGCCGTGGCGGCCGGTCGGGGCCATCCGGAAGAGGCCGACGGTGGTGGTATCCTTCGGGGGTGAGAACGGCGCTCCCCGCCGCACGGACGGCACTCTCGCTCCTCCTCGCCCTGGGCCTCGGGGCCTCCGCGCCGCTCGGGGCCGGACGGGGCGCACGGCGCGCGACCTTCGTCCCCGACCCCGCGGCGCACGGGGCGCCCGCCATGGCGGACGGAGCGTGGCGGGTCGAGGCGCCGGGATACGCGGCCGAGCTCACGCTCCTCGACGGGACCGCTCGGCATGCGTTCCTCGAGCGCCGGACCGGCTCGCCCGAGGACCCGTTCGCTCCGCTGCCCGGCCAGCCGTCGGCTCTCCTGACCTTCCTGCTCCGCGTCGAGAATCGCGGAAAGGGCGACCTCGTGTTCGAGCCCGACGCGACGCGGCTCGTCGGCCGGGACAAGGAGGCGTCGTACCCCGTGGGCTGGCCCGACATCCAATCGGCGTACGCGCTTCTGGGACGCGAGGTCCCTCCCGTCCAGGCCCGGGCGCGCGGGTTGCTTCTCGACGGCCAGAAGGTCGTGCCCGCAGGAGGCGCTGAGGAAGGGATCCTGGTGTTCCGGGCTCCCCCGCCCGGGACGAGGCGTTTCCGCCTGGAAATCGCGCTGACGCTCCCCGACGGCTCCGGGGCGGGCTTCGGCGCGCCCTACCGGCTCGAACGGAAATGACGCGAGGGTGAGGACGTGGACGGCGGCGCGGCGCGGCGGCTCGACGGCAAGGCGGTGGCGGCGGAGATCCGCCGCGAGGTGGCCGAGGGGTGCGCGCGGCTCCTCACGGACCGCGGCGTGGTCCCCGGACTGACCGTCGTCCTGGTCGGCGAGCACCCCGCCTCCCAGGTGTACGTGCGGAGCAAGGAGAAGGCGGCGCGCGAGGTCGGGATGAGCTCGGCGATCGTGCGCCTCCCGGCGACCGTCTCCGAGGACGAGGTCGTCTCGGCCGTGGAACAGCTCGACGAAGACCCGAACGTCCACGGGATCCTGGTCCAGCTCCCGCTGCCGGACCACGTGGACGAGCACCGGGTGATCGAGGCGATCCTGCCGCACAAGGACGTGGACGGATTGCATCCCGTGAATGCCGGGCGGCTCCTGATCGGGCTTCCCGGCTTCGTGCCGTGCACCCCGGCGGGGATCGTGGAGCTGCTCAAGCGGAACGGGATCGGGCTCGAGGGAAAGCGCGCGGTGGTGATCGGCCGCAGCAACATCGTCGGCAAGCCGATATCGGTCCTGCTCCTCCGCGAGAACTGCACGGTGACGGTCTGCCACTCGAGGACGCGCGACCTCCCGGCGGTGGCGCGAGAGGCCGACCTCCTCGTCGCGGCGATCGGCACGCGGCCGGCGATGGTCACCGGCGACTACATCAAGCCCGGCGCGGTGGTGGTGGACGTGGGGATCCACTCGATCACGGACGAGGCGACGTGCCGCCGGATCTTCGGCGACGATCCGGACAGGCTCCGAGCGGTGAGGGAGCGCGGCTCGACGCTCGCGGGCGACGTGCACCCCCTGGAGGCGGCGTCTCGCGCGTCGTGGCTGACCCCGGTGCCGGGAGGGGTCGGTCCGCTCACCATCGCCCTCCTGCTTCGAAACGCCCTCGAGGCCGCGCGGCTCGCCGCCGGAGACGCGCGCGGATGAGCGAGGGCGGCCCGCGGCCGATCCTGCGCGCCGGACTCACGGGGGGAATCGCCTCGGGGAAAACCACGGTGGCGGGCTTCCTCGAGGAGCTGGGCGCCTACAGGATCGACGCGGACCGGATCTCCCACGCGCTGATGGAGCCCGGAGGCGCCGCATACGAATCGGTGATCGAGCGCTTCGGGCGCGAGATCCTCGACGCCGCCGGGAGGATCAGACGATCCGCGCTCGCGGCGATCGTCTTCGCCGATCCCGCGGCGCTCGAGGCGCTGAACGCCCTCACGCACCCCAGGGTGACCGAGGAGATCGACCGGCGCGTCCGGCTCTACGCGGAGATCGGGCACTCGCCTCTAGTCGTGGTGGACGCCGCGCTCCTCGTGGAGTCCGGCATCTATCGCTCGCTGCACAAGCTGATCGTGGTCCGATGCAGCCGGGAGGCGCAGCTCCGGCGCCTCCTGGCGCGCGGCGGGCTCGGCCCGGAAGAGGCGTCGGCGAGGATCGAGTCCCAGGCGCCCCTCGAGGTGAAGCTCGCGGTTGCGGACTACGTGATCGACACCGAGACGACCCTGCGCGAAACGCGCCGGGAGGCGGAGCGGGTCCATGCGTCGCTCCTGGCGGATTTCGAGCGGACCTTCGGCGCGCCGGGAGGAGCGACGGCGCCCTGATATGATTCGAGGTCCCCAATCGACCCGTCGAAACGTAGGGGTTCCGCCGCTTCGACCGGCTCGAGTCACCTCAGGAGCTTGCGTTGCTGACCCCCTCCACCGCCCGTGACGTTCTCGCCGCGCTGGTAACGCGCGGCGGCGACTTCGCCGAGGTCTTCGCCGAATCGGTCCGCGGCGTTTCGCTGTCCTGGGAGGACCGAACGCTCGACGAAGCCTCCGCGGGACGGGAGAGCGGCGCCGGGCTGAGGGTGGTCCTGGGCGACGAGACGTTCTTCGCCAACGGCAACGACCTCTCGCCCGAGGGTCTGCTCCGGCTCGCGGCCGCTCTGGCGTCGATGCTCCCCGAGGGGGGTGCAACCCGGACGCTTCCCGCCATGATCCCGACTCCCGTGCGTCCCGTGTCGGAGGTCGGGATCGAGCCGGCGTCGGTGGGAATGGAGGCGAAGGTCGCCCTCCTCGAGCGCGCGGATCGCGCGGCGCGCGGGTTCGACCCGCGCGTCGCGCAGGTAAACGCCCGCTATCGCGACGCCGAGCGCCGCGTCGTCATCGCGAACTCAGAGGGCCTCTTCGCGGCGGACCGGACGGTCCACACGACGCTGCTCGCGTCGGTGGTCGCGAGGGCCGGCGCCCTCGTCCGCACGGCGATCAAGGTCGCCTCGGGAACGCGCGGGTTCGAGATCACCGACGAGAGCCCCCCCGAGGAGCTGGCCCGCGAGGCGGCTCGCGTGGCGTGCCTCCAGCTCACGGCCGAGCCCGCCCCTGCCGGGACCTTCACCGTGGTGCTCTCGTCGAGGGCGGGGGGCACGATGGTCCACGAGGCGTGCGGCCACGGGCTCGAGGGAGACTTCGCGCTCAAAGGGCTGTCGGTGTACGCAGGCAAGATCGGCGAGAAGGTCGCCTCGACCCTCGTGACCGTGGTGGACGACGGAACGATCCCGGGCAAGCGGGGCTCGTTCGGGATCGACGACGAGGGAACGCCGTCCCGCCGCACGGTCCTGATCGAGAACGGCGTCCTCAAGGGGTTCCTCCACTCGCGACGGACCGCCGCCCTGCTCGGGCAGGAGCCCACGGGGAACGGCCGCCGCGAGTCGTACCGCCACCTCCCGATCCCCCGGATGCGCAACACGCTGATCGCCCCCGGGGCGGACGCGCCCGACGAGATCGTGGGATCGGTCCCCGAGGGGATCTTCGTCGCCGACATGGGGGGCGGAGAGGTGGACATCGTCTCCGGCAACTTCGTCTTCCATTGCACCGAGGCGTACCGGATCCGCGATGGACGGATCGCGGAGCCGCTCCGGGACGCCATGCTGACCGGGAACGGCCCCGAGGTTCTCGGGCGGGTCGACCGCGTGGGCCGCGACCTCGGCTACCAGGTGGGCACCTGCGGGAAGGACGGTCAGGGGGTGCCGGTGGCCGACGCGCAGCCGACGATCCGCATCCCGGGCATCGTGGTCGGGGGGTTGGCACGGTGAGCGGCTTGAAGGACGGCCGCGCGGTCGAGACCGCCCTCCAGATCCTCCGGGATCTCGGGCTCGTCGGGGAGGTGTACTCGGAGTCCGGGGTCCGCGCGAAGGCGGCGGTCAGCGAGGGACGGATCGAGAGCATCGAGGAGCGTCACGACCTCGGGATCGGGGTGCGGCTGTTCCTCGACGGGCGCTTCGGGTTCGCCTTCACCACCGACCTCGCGCCCGAGGCCCTCCGCGGGGCGGTGAACGAGGCCCGGGAGATCGCGCGGCACGCCACGCCGGACGAGGGATGGCGCCTTCCGGCGCGGGAGCCGGTCCCGCCGCTCCCGTTCCGCAACGACTCGGCCGAAGGCGGCGCGTTCTCGATGCCGCGGCGCATCGACATGGCCCGAGCCGTCGAGGCGGCGGCCCTAGCCGTCGATCCGAGGGTGAGGCGCTCCCGGCAGGCGGTGGTGATCGACCTCAGGGGGGAGGTGCGCGTCGCCAACTCCGGCGGGCTCGATGCCGGCTACCGGTACAGCCGCGGGCTCGCGTGGGTGGACGTCGCCGCGACGGAACAGGACGGGTCGCAGGTCGGCCATCACGCCGAGTTCGCCCTGGCGGCGCAGGAGATCGATCCTGCCGCGGTCGGCCGGGAGGCCGCGCGGAAGGCGATCGCGAAGCTCGGGAGCACGCCCGGCAGGACCGGCAGGGTCCCTGCGGTGCTGGATCGCGAGGTCGTGTCCGGGCTGCTCGAGGCGCTCGCCCCCGCGTTTTCCGCGCGGCGGATCCTCAAGGGCACCTCGTTCCTCGCCGGACGGCTCGGCGATGTCGTCGCGTCCCCCGCGGTCACGCTGGTGGACGACCCGCGGTTGGCGGGAGGGTTCGGCACCGCACCCGCGGACGGCGAGGGACTCCCGACGCACCGGACCGCGCTGGTCGAGGAGGGGCGCCTCCGAGGCTACCTGCACGACACGTACTCCGCGGCGAAGACGGGGATCGGGCGAGCAGGGAACACCGTGCGGGGCTCCTACGGCGCCCCGCCGCAGATCGGCCCGATGAACCTCCTGCTCCTGCCGGGGGCGGAGCCGGTGGAGGCGCTCCTCGCGCGAGCCGGCCACGGGGTCCTGGTCACGGAGCTGATGGGGCTGCACACGGCGGACCCGGTCTCGGGGGACTTCTCGCTGGGAGGCTCGGGACGTCGTCTCGTGGGCGGCCGCGCCGGCGCCCCGGTGGACCAGCTCGCGATCTCCGGGAACTTCCTCGATCTCCTCTCGTCGATCGAGGCGGTCGGCTCGGACCTCAGGTTGCTCCCCGGAGGGGGAGGCGCCCCCTCGGTCCTGCTCCGCGAGCTGAGCGTCGCCGGGAGGTCGTGAGGGAGGCGCTCAGGCCGGGACGCGCACGCTCGGCCCCTCGTGGTCCTTGACGGCCCTCAACCGGTTCCGCGCGTCCACGAGCACGACCTTGGGGCGGTGGCTTCGCGCGGCCGCCTCGTCCACCGCGCAGTAGGCGGCCAGGATGAGCTTGTGCCCTTTCTCCACCAGGCGCGCGGCGGCGCCGTTGACGCAGCACGCGCCGCTCTCGCGCTCTCCCTCGATGAGGTACGTCGCGAAGCGGTTCCCGTTGTCCACGTCGTAGACCTCGATGCGCTCGAACGGAAGCATTCCGCCCGCCTCCATCAGCTCGACGTCGAGGGTGAGGCTGCCCTCGTACTCGACGTTCCGCTCCGTCACCGTGATCCTGTGGACCTTGGCCCGAAGCATCTCTCGAGTCATGAATCGCAACGCTCCTTCCTCCGGGTCGCCCGCCGCAGCGGCTGGACTCCCGGCACGAATCAGTCTAGCAGGCCGTCCGGAGCCGCGCCGCGCGGGCCCCTCGTCGAGGTCACGAAGCCGTACCCGCCCAACAACGCCGCGAGCGCCATCGTGGCCAGGGAGGCCCCGGCGTACCACGACGACGGGTCCGTGGTGAGCGGGTAGCTCCCCAGCAGGATGCCGAAGACCGCCACGATGATCAGCGCGTGGAGCCCGAGGCGCATGAGCACGAGGACCTGGATCGCGATGGCGAGGAGGCCGAACGCGAGATCGACGGCCGGGGTGTCCCCGAACGAGACGGTCGGCAGGAACAGCAGAGAGGCGGCCACCAAGGCGACCCACTGGGAGCGAAGCAGCGTCCGCAGTCCGACGATGAGAAAGAGAACGAGCATCGGGCCGAGCATCGCCCCGGTCGGGACCGCGAGGAGATGCCCCAGGAAGCCCCGCGCCCCGACCACGGCGTCCAGGTTCACTTCCAGGGGGCGGGCCGGCGGCGCTCCGAGCCAAGCCGTCACGATCACGCGGAGCGGATCGAGCAATGCGAGCCCGACGCCGATCGCCCCACCGACGAGGACGTCCCGCCCGACCAGGGGATCGCGGAACCTGAAGGCGAGCAGCCGACTCCACGACACGAGCGTGCCGGGCCAGCGTCGCCGGACGGCGGGCTCGAGGGCGAGGTAGAGCAACCAGACGAACGCTCCGACGAAGAGCGCCAGCCCCGTGCCCCGGACGAACGACGCGAATTCCGCCCCCATGGACGCGAGGTGATTGGCGCCGAGGGCCCACTGCGCGAGATACAGGCCCACCGCAGCGAGGGCCATCCGCGTCGCGCCTCTCAGGTCGCCGCGGCCCGATCGCAGGTTACGGCGCGCGAGGGCGAGCGCGAACGCGAGGCCGCCGAGCAGGAGGACGACCGCGAAGTTCTGCGCGAAACGTCGCGTTCCTTCCCGCGGCTCGGCCTCCATGCTCGCCGCCCGGACCCACGGGCCGATCACCTTGAAGTACACGGGCCGGCCCAGGTAACCCGCCGCCTCGACCCGGATCGGCACCCCCACCAGATCCGGGAGGCTTCCTTTCCAGGACGCGCGCACGTCGGCGTAGAAAGGCGGGAGCCACGCCGGCGCCTCGCGTGCGAACTCTCCCGGATCGAGGCCCGCCGCTGCGAAGAGCGGAGCCCAGTCGGGCTCCTTCCCCGCTTCTCCCTTCCCTCCGACCTGCGCCGGCACGACCCGAAGCTCCAGGAGGCGCCCTCCCTCGTCCAGCGACACGGCCGCCATGCCCGAAACGTCGGAAGGCGGCTCCCGCGGAGTCACCCGGCCCAAGAGGTCGGTGGACGCCATCGGACGAGGGCTCTGCCGGTACCAGAAACCGACCGCGCCGAGGCGGCCGCTCCCGAGCGGCGCGAACCGCGAAGCCGACCGGTCGCGCTTCTCGAGCCAGCCCAGCACATCCTCGTTCCGGGAGATCCCGAACGCCCGGTCCTCCGGCCGCTCCGTCAGGCCGGCCTTCCTCAGGACGTCCTGCGCCCGGTCCACCAGGACCGCCGGCGGCCTGTCGAAAGGAATCATCCGGTGGAGCGCGGTCCGCCCCGCGAGCCACGCCAGGAGCGCGATACCCGCGACGAGCGCTCCGAGCACGACCCACGCCGTCGCGGGGCGCAGCGTCCCCTCGGCCCCCGCCGCGGCGATCATGTCCGGAGACGGCGTCTCCCCCGCCGCCAGCGCGGCAGCCAGGGGGTCGCCACCGGGGAGCGCCGCCGCCACCGCGAGGGCCGAAGCCGGCCGATCCTTGGGGTCTTTCTCGAGGCAGCGGAGGATGATTCGCTCGACCACCGGGTCGATCCCGTCGAGGACCTTGGAGGGGCTCGTCGGGACCGCCGTCTCGTGCATCCGCATGAGCTCGGCAAGGGTACCCGCCTCGAACGTGGGCTTGCCGGTGAACGTCTCGTACAGGACGAGGCCCAGGGCATAGACGTCCGAGCGAACGGTCGCCTCGCGTCCGGCGAGCTGCTCGGGCGCCATGTAGGCCGGCGTCCCCGCGCGGGCGGCCTCCCCGCCGAGCCGCTCCGCCAGCCCGGCGATCCCGAAGTCGGTCAGGCGAGCCCGCCCGCGGCCGTCGATCATCACGTTGGCGGGCTTGAGGTCGCGGTGCAGCACGCCGCGCTCGTGGGCGGCCGCGAGGCCCGCGCACAGCTGGCGAGCGATCTCCACGGCCTTGTCGCGCGGAAGCCTCCCGATCCGCCGGAGGAGAGAGGCGAGGTCCTCGCCGTCCACGTACTCCATGGTGAAGTAGTGCTGGCCATCCACTTCGCCGATGTCGTAGACGCGGCAGACATTCGGGTGGGAGACCTGCCGCGCGATCCGGACCTCGTCGTGGAACCGCGCGAGCCAGGCGGGGTCGTGCGCGAGCGACTCGGGCAGGAACTTGAGGGCGACGGGCTGGCCCAGCTTCAGGTCGTCGGCCCGATAGATCTCTCCCATCCCACCGCGGCCGATCAATCCGATCACCCGGTAACGGCCGCCGAGCACCGTCCCGGGGAGGAACCGGGCGACCTCCATCGCTTCGCCCGACGCGAGACGTCCGGCCATGGAGGGCGCCGGTCGGGACGCCGGGGCGCGGGGGGCGACCGGACCCTCACGGCCCGTGTCGAAGGAGGTGATCGTCGGCGTCGCGGAGCGCTCTTCGATCGGTGCGCCGCAGCTCGAGCAGAAGCGGGCGCCCGGGTCGGTTTCGACGAAGCAGGCGGGACAACGGATCATGGCGCGGGCCCGCTCAGGGCGTGACGACGATGTTGTCGATGAGGCGGGTCGTTCCGGCGAACACGGCGACCGCGAGGAGCATCTCCCCTTCGACGGCCGCGACCGGCTGGAGCTTCGCGGTGTCCACCAGCTCGACGTAGTCCACCCTCAGGACGGGCTCGGTCTCCAGGACGTCCCGGGCGATCTTCACGATCTTTCCGGGGTCCCGCTCCCCCCCCTCGATCGCCTTCTCGGCCTCCTTGAGCGCGCGCGGGATCGCCTGGGCGGCGCGCCGCTCCGCGGGAGAGAGCCGGACGTTCCGGCTCGACAGCGCCACACCGTCCTCGTCCCGAACGATCGGAAGCACGAGGATCTCCGCGTCGAGCAACAGGTCCCGCGTCATTCTCTGGACGATGACCGCCTGCTGCGCGTCCTTCTGGCCGAACGCGACCACGTGCGGCTGCACGACGTGGAGCAGCTTCAGGACCACGGTGGCCACGCCGCGGAAGTGCCCGGG
>JBGQAU010000125.1:0-5649 GCA_041494445.1 Acidobacteriota bacterium
ATCAAGAAGCTCCTCTACGAGGAGGAGTTCACCATCGCCGGTGCCCGCAGGAAGCTGGAGCAGGAGGAGGCCGGCGGATTGGTGGACGCCGCGGTCTCGGAGCCGCCTGCTCCGGCACCGCCGGGCGCTCCCGCGCGCGCTGAGCCGGAGGCCCTTTTCCGTGACGACGCGCCCGTCTCGGAGACCGCCAAGCCGGCGGAGGCGCCGGCGCCGCCCCCCGCTCCCTCGCACGCCGAGCGCGCGCGAGCCGCGGTGGCCGAGACCGAGATCGCCGCGCTCAGGAAGCGGCTTGGCGATCTCGAGGCGCGCCACTCAGCTGCCGCCGCGGCGCTCGAAGCGGCCGGGGAGGAGCGGCAGCGGGACCGCGAGCGCCGCGAGAAGGTGGCGTCCCGCCTCGAGGCCCTGCTCCGCTCGCTCGACGGCCCGCGCGGGGGCGACGAATCGGACGCCGACCCCGCTTGACGTCGGGTCGGGGTTCTCCTAGCATCGGCACGCTTTTCCCGGCGGGGACCGTTCGGGGAAGCGGCCGCCGGACCGCTGGCGGTCGTCGGCAGGGCAGGTCGGGGCGTGGCGCAGCCTGGTAGCGCACTTGCTTGGGGTGCAAGTGGTCGCTGGTTCAAATCCAGTCGCCCCGACCATATTTCCGCGTTCGCGATTCCCGGGCCGCGGCGGTCCCGGGGACGCGGCATCACGATGACGTGAGGGCGATTTCATGAAGAAGACCTACGAGAGGCCGGCGGTCATCCACACCGAGAAGCTCGAGGGTCGCGCGGTTGTGTGCACACAATCGGACGAGACCTGCAACAGCGGTGTAGTCCAAAGTTGATGAGCCTCTCCGCCGCCCACCCAGGTCGCTAGAGTATTCCGTCTTCGGCGGGCCCATGGATCGGGGGAGGAGACCGGAGGGAGCGCGGATCAGGTGAACGGAGACCCGAAGCGGCCCTGCCTGCTTCTCACCAATGACGACGGCTACGATGCGCCCGGTCTCGCGGCGCTCGTCGAGGCGGTGGAGTCCCTCGGCGAGGTCGTGGTCGTCGCACCCGACCGGGAGCGAAGCGGCGCCGGACACGCCCTGACCCTCGGCCGACCGCTCCGCGTGTGGGGGACCGCCCCGGGGCGCTATCGCGTGGACGGCACCCCGACCGATTGCGTTCACCTCGGTGTGTTCAACCTCACCGGAGGCCGCGCTCCCGACCTCGTGATCTCGGGGATCAACCGTGGGCTCAATCTGGGGGACGACGTGACCTATTCGGGGACCGTGGCCGGCGCGCTCGAAGGGACCCTGCTCAACGTCGCCTCGATGGCGTTCTCGGTCGCGAGGGACGATGACGGGCGGGCCGACTTCTCCTTCGCGGCCGTTTTCGCACGGAGCCTCGCGGAGAGGGTCCTGCGCCAAGGGCTCCCCGAAGGCGTGTTCCTGAACGTCAACGTCCCGCACGGCGCCCCCGCCGGCGTGCGGATCACGCGGCAGGGGATGCGCTCCTACCGCGCGGCGGTCCTGGAGCGGCTCGATCCGTCGGGACGGCCGTACTACTGGATCGCGGGCGCCGACACCACCCCTTCGGGCGAGGTCGACGCCGACCACACCGCGATCCGCCGTGGATTCGTCTCGGTCACCCCTCTGCACTCCAACTTGACCCACGTTCCGTCGCTTCCGACCCTGGCCGACTGGGGCCTCGGCCTTCCCTGAGCTTCCCGTGAACGACGCCGTGGGCCGCCAGAGAATGGTCCGGTCCCTCGAAGCCCGAGGGATCAAGGATGCCCGCGTCCTCGCCGCGCTGAAAGCGATCCCCCGGGAGAGATTCGTGGACGAGGCGCTCCGTGGGGAGGCTTACGGCGACGCGGCTCTCCCGATCGGCGAGCAGCAGACGATCTCTCAGCCGTGGATCGTGGCGCGCATGACCGAGCTGCTCGAGCCGGACGGCACGGGACGCGCCCTCGAGATCGGCACGGGCTCCGGATACCACGCCGCCGTGCTGTCCCGCCTGTTCGAGCAGGTGTACACCGTCGAGCGCCTGCCCGCGCTGTCGAGGCGCGCCCTCGAGGTCGTGCGGGCTGCCGGTATCGAAAACGTCCACTTCAAGATCTTCGACGGCACTTACGGCTGGAGCGAGTTCGCGCCGTACCGCGCCATCGTCGTCACCGCCGCCGCTCCCGACGTGCCCGAGCCCCTCGTCGAGCAGCTGGAGGACGGCGGGCGGCTCGTCCTCCCGCTCGGCGGGAACGGAGGCGCGGAGGGGTCGGCCGAAGAACACATCCTCGTTCGGGTGATGCGGCGCGGCGACGATACGATCCGGGAGGACCACGGACGGTGCCGCTTCGTTCCGCTCGTGGGGAAGTTCGGGTTCCCGAAGTAGGCGTTCCGGCCGTTGCGCCCGGACGGGCGTCCTGATAACATTCGCCGGACTTCGAGGTCGGGGCGTAGCGCAGTCTGGTAGCGCACCTGGTTCGGGACCAGGGGGTCCCGCGTTCAAATCGCGGCGCCCCGACCAACCCTTCCCTCCCGTGTCGCGGCGGTCACCGGCAGGGGAGGCGTGGGTGGGTCGAGGACATCTTTGGGTCGGACCGGGAGCACGATCCCGAGGGCGGTGCACGTCCGGATCGGTGGGCGCGTCCAGGGAGTGGGGTTCCGATTTTTTGCGCTCCGGTCGGCCGAGACGCATGGCGTGACCGGGTGGGTTCGGAACCTCGAGGACGGCGGGGTCGAGGTTCGAGTCGAGGGGACCCCGGAAACGGTGGATGCCTTCCTGGCCTCGCTTCGAGGCGGGCCGAGGATGTCCCGGGTCGAGGAATTCGACGCTCGCGAGCTCGAGGCCACGGGGGCGTTCCGAGGATTCGAGGTTCGGTACTGACGCGGCGCCGGAGTGCGGACCGTAACCTGCGGGAGAGAACATGCTGGTGGCCGATCTCAAGAAGATCATCCGGGAAGTGCCGGATTTCCCCAAGCCGGGAGTCAACTTCTACGATCTCACCACGCTGTTCCGGAACGCGGAGGCCTTCAGGATCGCCACCGACAAGATGGTCGAGCGCTACCGCGGCGAGAAGATCGACGTGATCGCGGGGATCGAGGCGCGTGGCTTCGTGGTGGCCTCCGCGATGGCGTGCGGCCTCGACCTCGGTCTCGTCCTGGTCAGGAAGCCCGCAAAGCTGCCCGCCGACGTGGAGAGCGAGGAGTACGCGCTCGAGTACGGGGAGGGGCGGATCGAGGTCCACAGGGACGCCCTCGCGCCGGGACAGCGCGTCCTCATCGTAGACGATCTGCTGGCCACCGGCGGTACGGCGGCCGCAGCGGGCCGTCTCTTCGAGCGGCTCGGCGGCGTCGTCCTAGGGTTCGCGTTCATGGTCGAGCTGGGTTTCCTGAACGGGAGGCGCCTGCTCGGCGCGACCCCGGTTTTTAGCCTGTTGAATTACGGTTAGCCCGGCGCGAGCGACGCGCGGGGTTCACGAGGGCCTGTAGCTCAGTCCGGATAGAGCAGGAGTTTCCTAAACTCAAGGTCGGGGGTTCAAGTCCCTCCAGGCCCACCACTTACAGCAAGACAAGTCAAGAAGTAAGCCCCACGTAAGCCTCGCGGCGCCTTTCGCGCCTCGCCAACCCGCCAACGCCCCCGGACATGCACCGGCCCAGCGCCGCTCGACCTCCCTTACCAACCGGGTCGTGGACCTTCCGCGCAATTGCTTCCTGCCGCGGGCTACGCGATACTGGCGGCAGCAAGCCGCTGCTCGCGCAAGGGGTGTCACTCAAGTGTAAAGCGAAAGGACTAGCAACATGCCTTCAGAAGGATGGGTTGTTCTAGGCTCCCTTGGCGGTGCTCTTGTGGGGGTCGTCGGAGGATGGGTGGGGGCCTACATCACAACCCGAGCGGAGAACGCGCGGCACCGCCGACGCCTCGCCTTCGAGTGTGGGATGCGCGAGTGGGAGAAGCAACTTGAGCGTGCGAAGGATATCAAGAAGGCACTACCTGATGAGAAGGTGGCGGTAGCGTCATCGGTCACTTTCCTCTGCTTCTACGTGGGACTTGCGGAATTAATGGAACGGGGACGACCCACCCCCGACGCGATCAAGAAGCTCCTCCAAGAACGAGACCAGATCAACAAAGTCTTTGATTGGAGCGCGCCGCCTTGGGCGTAGCGGGGCAGCCACTATGACACCGGCCACCAGCCAGGAGCGGGAGGATCTCGCCGCGATGGCCGCGGGGCGGAATGGGATGACGAAGACTAAGACTTGTGGACTCGACCCAATTCCTGCCGGGCCGCTGGACCCGGCGCCCCGCGGCGGGGAGCGTGGGGCTCAAGGTGGCGGAAGTGTATGGCGAATAGGATCTGCGGGCAAGCGGGAATCCATCTGTGGCGCCAGGGGGTGATCGATGCCCACCGTCAGGAGTAGCCAAACCAATTCCTCGCCAGTAGACCGAATCCGGGTCCGAGGCGCATCCATCGAGGCCGCCGTTAAGGACAGGGCACGCGGCGGGTTTGCCGATGGACGAGGAGACCCTCCGATGATTCTCGCGGTCCTCGCGAGGGACGGTCATTGGCCTCGCGAGTTAGACCCGCTCGCGGGTAACTACCTCTGGGAGATGCATGACGCGGGGGTCGCGCTCGACGCTCAGTGCGTCGTGCTTGCGACGATGGAGGCGGCCTACCGACTCGCGGACGAAACTTGGTCGTCGGTACCGGATGCTGGACTGCGAGCCGCGGCAGGCGGTGCAGAAGCGATACTGGGTCCGAATCGACGGCCGCTAGTGAGCCAATCCCAGGAATCGGTCTGGCTCTACGTGCAACTCGCCTGCTTCGCCTTGGTCGTAGCCTTCGGTGCCGTCGCGGTGGTGTATTTGGTTCAAGGAGCGCTGGCGGCAACCGTGGGGTGGGTTGCCGTGTCGTCGTTCTTTCTGGTTCTCTCGTTCCTGGCATACAACAAGTACCACGCGCATCCAAGGTCGTGACCCGATGGCCCTCAAGGCGCAAGGGGTGACACTCCCCAAGACCCGCCGGCCCCGCGGCTCCGGCTCGATCCGGCCGTGATGAACCCGCGCGAACCATCGAAGAAATGACACGCCTCTACGGGATCAGGCAGCACGCGCGTGGCTTCTGAGAAAACGTGGAGCCCGCCTATCGCCACGTCTAGCTTTGCGGTCGCTTCTGGTCACCCCCCTACCCCCCATTGTAAACCCTTGCGCCCTCCTCGGTTCCATTCGTCCGAGATTTCCCCGTTGAGTTTCGAGGCCGGGTGTGCGACAGGCCAGCCGCGGTCAGCACGCACGAATGTAGAGCTTGCCGCCCCCTCCTCGTCGCCACGATACCCGCCACGTTGCGCCCGTGGCCCGTGGCGAGGCGCTCGGGACAAGCGCCGAGTGTCTCCCCACCGTTCCGGTAGGTTTCGCCTTGAGCGCTGGGTTACGGCGGGCGCTCGAAAGGCGCCGCCTTCCCGGCGCGTGTTGTCCGTGAAGTCGTCCGTACCGCGGTACTTCCGAAGGGGTAGTTTCCTATAGGGCGCCGTACAGCGTTGGGCGTCCGTACAGGCGTCCGTACCGCGTCCGTACCGAGCAGGTGTCATCTGGCCCCCGGGGGCGCGAAGGCGGCGAGCCAGTAACGGACGCCGTGGGTGTTCCCGTCCTTGCGGACGCGGCCGGTGCGGTGGAGGCGGCCGAGCAG
>JBGQAU010000147.1:0-2674 GCA_041494445.1 Acidobacteriota bacterium
CACGACCTCGCCCAGGGCACCGATCCGTCGTGTGCGATCCGATCCCTCTCCCCCGACCTCGCGATCCTCGGCCAGCCGGCCTCGCTGCCGGCCATACCAGGTGTGGACGGCCCCGAGGCGCTCGAGCGCCGGCTCGAGCACGAGTACTTGCGGAGCGTGCGCTACCGCCACCCTCTCGGCTTCGCCCTGCTCTCCGTGGACGGCATCCCCGGGCTGACGCGCACGCACGGCCCCGCGGCGGTGGATGCGCTCAGCGATACCCTCGCCGAGGCCGCGGGGCGCGCGCTCAGGGAGGTGGACCTCCTCATCCGGCCGCACCGCTCGGAGATCGCCGTGATCCTCCCGGAGACCGAGCCGGGCGGCACGCGCATCGTGGCCGAACGGCTCCGTTCGGTCGTGGCGCACCTCCTGTTCAAGCCGGGAACGCCGACTCCCGCCCGCCCGGTCCTGCCCCTCAGGGCCACCGCCAGCGTCGGCCTGGCGGGCTGCCCCGGCGTCGGGATCCGCTCGGGGTCGGACCTCGTCTCCATGGCCCGGAGAGGGATCGAGGCCGCGCGCGCTGAGGGGGGCGATCGCGTCGCCTCGGCGGTCTAGGGCGGGCGTCGCGGGACCCGCGGTGGCTCCGCAGCGGGACTGCCGGGTTTCCCCGATCCTGCGTGTTATTCTCTTCCCGTTGGCGCGCACGCCGGGGGCGGGATTGCGCGCGGGAGTGCCCGTGACGAAGCCGACCCTTGCGATCCTCCTTCTTCTCTCGTCGCTGATCCCGCTCGCTCCGGTCCGCGCCGCGGCGCCGCCGGTCCTCCCCTTCTCGGAGGTCCGTGCGGGCATGAAAGGGATCGGGCGGACCGTCTTTTCCGGAACCGGGGTCGCGGAGTTCGAGGTGGAGATCCTGGGGACCCTTCCGAACATCGGCCCGGGGCAGAACCTGATCCTCGGGCGGTGCAGCGGCGGTCCCCTGGCGAGCACGGGCGTGCTCGCCGGGATGAGCGGGAGCCCGGTGTTCGTGGACGGGAAGCTCATCGGTGCCGTGGCGTACAGCTGGGGGTTCTCCAAGGAGCCGATCGCAGGGATCACGCCGATCGAGGAGATGCTGGCGGCTGCGGCACGCGGCGAGGGCGCCGCGGCGGGACCGAGAACCGGCGCTCCGATCGACGGCGCGTCGCTGAGGCGACTTCGCTCACCGGAGGCCGCGGCCGCGTTCTTCCCCGACGGGATCCTCGCTCGCCTTCCGCGACCGTCCGCCGGCTCCCCGGCCTCGGTCCCCGTCTCGGTGGCCGGAATCGGCGCGCAGGGGATCGAGAGAATCGCTCCGCTCCTTGCGCGGACCGGCCTCACGCCGATGCAGGGAGGCGGAGCCGGGCGCTCCCCCTCCCCCTCTCCGCCGCTCGTGCCGGGCTCCGCGGTCGGGATCAAGCTTTCCCGCGGCGACGTGGACATCACGGCGACGGGAACGGTGACCTGGGTGGACGGAGAGCGCGTGATGGCGTTCGGACACCCCCTTTTCGGGCTGGGGTCCGTGGACATGCCGCTCACCGGGGCGCGTGCCGAGGCGCTCCTGCCGAGCCTCCAGGAGTCCGCCCGACTGGCGACGCCGCTTTCGGAGATCGGCGCGTTCCACCAGGATCGCATCTCGGGGATCTTCGGCAGGATCGGAGCGGCGTCCAGGATGATCCCGGTCCGCCTCGAGCTCCGCGCCCGCGGGGGGCCGCCCGAGACGTTCTCGTTCGACCTGGCCGGCCACCCCCTGCTCGCCCCGCTGATCCTCTACGCGGGACTCAACGGGATCCTCGCCAACGAGGAGCGCATGACCGGCAACATCACGCTCCGCGTCGGGGAGGGCTCCGTGATCAAGCTGGACGGAGTCGAGGACGTGGAGCTCGACAACCTGTACGCCGGTCCGACGGCGTCCTTCCTCGCGACGGGGATCCCCGCGTACGTCCTCTACCTGCTGCTGAACAACGACTGGGTGCCCCCGCGCGTCACGGGGATCAACCTGATCCTCGATTACGACGTGGAGCCGCAATCGGGAAGGATTCGTCGGGTCGGCCTCGACCGGTACCGGGCCCGTCCCGGAGAGAAGGTGGAAGTTTCGGTGGTCGTCGCGCCTTACCGCGGCGCCGAGCAGATCCTGAAGCGCGAGTTCGAGATCCCGCCGGAGACGCCGCCGGGGCCCCTTCAGCTCTTCGTGGGGGACGCGGGGAACCTGAGCCGGGTCGAGGGGGCAGGCGAGGAGGATGCCATGCCTCGCGATCTCACACAGCTCGTGAAGCTGATCAATCAGCTCCGCCGCAACGACCGCGTCTACGTCCTCGGTACCCGCGAGGATTCCGGGGTCGTCGTGGACGGCGAGCGCCTGCCGTCCCTCCCGCCGTCGGCGCTGAGCATCCTGCTGCGGCCGCGGAGTCGCGGGAACTTCACGATCGTGAAGCGCCGCGCGCTGCTGGAGCAGGAGATCCCCGCCGACTTCGACGTGGAAGGCCTGGCCCGCGTCCAGCTCGAGGTGGAGGCGCCATGATGGCCCGCCTTCCCCGCTCAAGGCGGCTCCGGTCGGCGTTGCTTCCGGCCGCTCTGAGCCTTGCGGCGCTCGCTCCTCTCCCCGCCGGAGCGGTCCACACTCGGATCTGGACCGCCGGCGCCTTCGACCTCGGGCGCGGCGATGCCGACGGTGTCGCCG
>JBGQAU010000134.1:0-4847 GCA_041494445.1 Acidobacteriota bacterium
GCGAGGACCAGGCGGAAGCTGCTCTCGAGCCTCCCCAGCTCGGGAACGGGAGACACCGCCTCCACGATTCCCACGAGCTTTCCCGCCGCGTCGATCAGGGGGACGAAGGCCGCCATGTCCGCGTCCTCGCCCCCGCGCGCCGGCTCCATCCGCCCGGCGACCGCGCGCCCCGCAACGAGCGCGGCTCGCTCGTCGTCGCCCAGCCCCTGGTACCGCGAAGAGCGGGCGGGACCGGCCGCGCGCTCCGCGCCGATCTCACGACCGACCGCGTCGAGCAGGGTGAGGCCGCGGAAGCCTCCCTCCAGCACGGCCTTCCTCAGGGCCGGGCTCGCGGGGATGGGCTGCCTCGCCGACGCCCGGCGAGCGAGCGCCTCCCCGCCGATGTCCCGCACCGCGAGGGACGCGAGGACCAGCGCCCGCTCCCGGGCGGCCCCCGCTATCGTCTCCCGCGCCTGCGTCAGGAGGACCATGTTCACCAGGTCGAGCGCCGCCAGGAACAACACCAGCAGCAGCAGGACCATCCGGACCTGGAACGCGAAGCGTCCCACGCGTGGGCGGAGCGACACGTCAGGGCCCCAAGCCGAGCAGGCGCATGTAGGCCTCCGCCGCCCGCCCCGCGCCGTGGAGCGCGACGAAGGCCGCGGGCGAAAGGAAGCAGCCGAACGGAAGCGTGTCGCGGAGCGAGCGGCCGCGCAGCGGGATCAGCGCGAGCCCGACCGCCGCCCCGGCGATCGAGGCCGCCAGGAGCGTGAACAGCACGCCGCGGGGCCCGGTGAAGGCCCCGACCATCGCCATCATTTTGACGTCGCCCATCCCCATCGCCTCGACGTCCCGCAGCCGCCCGTAGATCGCGCCGATCGCCCACAGCAACCCGGATCCGAGGGCCGCGCCCCCGAGGGACAGCGCGATCCTCCGCCACCCGTCGCCGCCGAGGAAGGGGTTGACCCATGCGAGGCCGGCGCCGAGCGCGGAGCCTGTGAGGGTCACTGCGTCGGGGAGCAGACGGTGATCGAGGTCGGTGAAGAAGAGGACGATCAGCAGGAGCCCGAAGAGCGCGGCGACGGCGAACGCCGCCCCCGGGCCGTACGCGAGCCATAGCCCGAAAAGCAACCCGCCGCCGAGCGCCTCGACCACCGGGTACCTCCACGAGATTCTCTCGCGGCACGACGCGCACCGGCCTCCGAGGACGATCCACGACACGACGGGGACGTTCTGGTACCAGCGGATCGGCGCGCCGCACTCCGGACACCGGGAGCCGGGGAACGCGACGCTCTCGCCCCGGGGAAGGCGATGGATGCAGACGTTCAGGAACGAACCGAGCACGAGACCGACGGCGACGACGAGAATCGAGGCCGCCGGCTCCTGGAGGGGAGGCATCACCGGGCCCCCAGGACGCCGCCCGCGCGACTCGTCACGCGGCCGGTTTCCGCGTCGTAGACGAACGGCTGGCCGTTGGGGTCCTGCGGCACCCTGCGGAGCAGGCCGGCCCGCACGAGGTCCTCGATCGAGCGCGGGAGGTGCCGCTCGCGGCTCCGGAATGCCTCGACCGCCGCCCCGAGGTCCGCGAGGTCGGCGCGCACCATGAGGTCTCGGACCTGCCGCTCGGCGATCGCCAGCGAGGCGGCGTCCGCGCGCGGGTCGCGCAGCACCTCTTCCCACAACCGGATGGATTCCCTCAGGTCCCCCTTCTTCGCGACGGTCCCCGCCTTCATCCGGAGGGGGAGCGCCGGGGCGTTGGGCGCCCGGCTCGAGCGGTCGAAGTAGGCGGCGGCGCGCTCGTACTGCCGCGCGCGGTAGCACTCGAAGCCCGCGAGGTACGGGAGCACCCAGGCCGTCGGGTTGTTCTCGAATCCCTTGTCGAGGACCCGCAGGCCCGCCTCGAGATCCCCGGCCTCCACGGTGAGGATCATCGCGCCGAGCCAGTAGGGATCCACGTAGTGCGGGTCGAGCTCCGGGATCACGCTCCCGAACACGTGCTCGACGAATCGGTAGCGGTCCGTCCGGTCGTAGTCCGAGTAGTACTGGATCGCCCACAGGTAGACCAGGTCCGCCGCGAGGGACGCGTGCCCGAGGCTCGCCGCCCTGAGATACCTCCCGTTCGGGAGGTAGAGCAGATCCTCGTTGCCGCCGCGGGGCGTCGTCTCGAGGGCGGCGAGGCGATCCCGGGAGACCGCCGCCAGCGTGACCGCCACGGCGAGGAGCGCGATGGGGGCCAGCCGTCTCACGGGAAGTCCCTGCGGGAGAAGAGCCACGCCGACAGGAGCAGCACCGCGACCGTGTACGCAACGCCGTAGAGCGCTCCCCACAGCGGCTCGCCCGGCGGGAGCGGGAGGGAATGGACCGCCGCGGTCTTGAGGTCGAGTCGGTCGAGATTGGGCAGAACCGCGTGGAGGACGTCGCACAGGGTGCGGCCCGCTCCGGGCGGCAGCCTCTTCTTCAGGAGGTCGAAGCTCCAGGACAGGTGGCCGGCCACGTACACCGCGGCGGTCCCGACCGCGGAGAGGATCGGGTTCGTGAAGCTCGAGAAGAGGATCGCGAACGCGGTGACGAGAGCGAGTTCCACCAGGATCAGGAACTCCGCCGTGACCAGGGGGAGAGGCGACTCGCCGCGGAAGAGGAGGATGGCCGCGAGCACCGAGGACATCAGGACCACGTTCGTCGCCAGCATGGCCAGGAGGCCCGCGTACTTTCCCGCCACGAACTGCCAGCGAGACACCGGCGTCGCCAGGAGGGTGTACACCGTGCGCCGCTCGATTTCCTTGAAGACCAGGGACACGCCGACGAACACCGCGGTCAGGAGCCCGAAGACGGAAATGGCCGACAGCCCGAGGTCCTTGATGATCTTGCTCTCGTCGCCGACCGTCAGGAGCGAGAGGAACCGGGACGCCCCGATCAGGAGGAGCGCGAAGGCGAGGAGCAGGTACAGGATCCGGTCGCGGATTCCCTCGCGGAACGTGTTCACGGCGATGGCGAAGACGGCGTCCAGCGCTCCGGGCCGGGGCCGTCCGCGGGGAGCCTCGGAGGCGCTCATCTCCCCTCCTCCCGCGCGGGGCCGGAGGCGATCTCCCGCATGAAGAGGTCCTCCAGCGTCTCTCGCCGCGGCCAGACGGAGGTCACCTGCCCGCCGGCCGCCTGCACGGAGGTCAGGAGGCCCGCGAGCGCCTCGACGTCCCCCACCCGGAAGAGCGCCTCGGCTCCGGCCGAAGACAGCATCTCGCCCGGAAGCCCGCCGGGCGGCCCTCCCGTGACGGCGACTTCGTACCAGAGCACCTTGCGGGACACGAGGTCCCCCATCGCCCCCTCGAAGCGGACCCTCCCCTTCACGAGAATCGCCACCCGGTCGCAGATCATCTCCGCGTCCTGGAGGATGTGGCTCGAGAAGAACACGGTTTTCCCCGCGGCGCGCTGAGCCAGGACGAGGTCGCGCACCTCGCGTCTCCCCACGGGGTCGAGCCCGGACATCGGCTCGTCGAGGATCAGGAGGTCGGGCTCGTGGAGGATCGCCTGCGCCAGCCCGAGCCGCTGCGTCATCCCCTTGGAGAACTTCCTGAGCGGTGTCCGCTCGCGTCCCAGGAGGCCGACCCTTGCCAGGAGATCCGCCACCCGCGCGCGTCTCGCCGCGCGGGGGATCCCGTGGAGCCGCGCGTAGAAGTCGAGGAACTCCTCCGCGGTGAGGTAGTCGTAGAAATACGGGTTCTCGGGAAGGAAGCCGACGCGCGCGCGCGCGGCCGGATCGGACGGGGGCCGGCCGAAAAGACGCACGGTCCCGCGGTCGGGCCGGATCAGACCCAGGATCATCTTGAGGGTCGTGGTCTTCCCGGCGCCGTTCGGGCCGAGCAGACCGAAGATCTGCCCGGGCGCGACGTCGAGGTCGAGCTTCTCCACCGCGACGGTCCGGCCGATGCCGAGATGCCCATAGAAGGACTTCGCGAGCCCTTCGAGCCGGAGCGCGGAGCCGTTCCCGCCGCAGTCAGGCTTCATCGGACACCAATCTAACCCAGGTCGGCTTCGAGGCAAGGACCTCGATGTAGAGGTCCTCGAGCTGCCTGACCATCATCCGGATGTCGAACGACCCCGAGAGGGCCTCCCTCGCGCGCGCCGCGTATCGCGCCCGGGCGTCGGGGTCCGCGGCGAGCGCCAGCACCCTGTCCGCCGCTGCACACGGATCGCCCGGCGGGACGAGGACGCCGGTCTCGCCGTCGCGGACCACCTCCGGCGTCCCGTCCACGGCGGTCGCGACGACGGGAACGCCGGCCGCCATCGCCTGGAGCACGGCTCGTGGCAGCCCCTCGAACCGGGAGGTCAGGAGGAACAGGTCCATGGCGTGGAGCAGGTCGGGAACGTCCCGGCGCCATCCCAGCGGGCGCACGACCTCGTCGAGGCCGCGCTCCCGAACCCTCGCCTCGACCGCGGGGCGCATCTCGCCGTCGCCGGCGATGAAGAAACGCAGCGCCGGATTGCGCGCGTGCGCCGCCGCCGCCGCCTCCACGAAGTCGAGGGGGGCCTTCTGGGGCTTGAGGCACGCGAGCATGCCGACGACCGTGTGCTCGGCGGCGAAGCCGAGGGCCGCCCGCACTTCCTCGCGCCGCACGACCGGTCGCTCGTAGATCGTCGGGTCGATCCCGCTCCGGAGGAGCCGGTACCGGTCCTCGCGGCCGATCCCGAGGGCGAGCCCCTTTCGCCGGTCGGCCTCGGAGACGACGACGATCCGGTCCGTGAACGATCCTACCGCCCGCTCGAGCACGGTGAAGACGCGCCGGACCGCGGGGTGCTGCGCGTCGTTGAAGCTCCACCCGTGGACCGTGTGCACAAGCACCGGGACGCCGGCGATCCGCGCCGCGAGCCGC
>JBGQAU010000003.1:0-93775 GCA_041494445.1 Acidobacteriota bacterium
CCTCGACGTCGTCGAGGACGTGCAGAACCCGCCCGCCTTCTCCCGCGACTCGATCTCCTCGACCTCCAGATCCATGTTGAGCTTCTCCTTCATTCGTCCCTCCTCTCCGTGCGGCTCCGAAAGGCCCGCCCGGGCCCATCCCGCGCGAGCGCGATGACCTCTGTCAATACCGCCAACTCTTCGATTCGCCAAATGGAAGTCGGATTACCGCGGGACGCAGCAACAGCTGGTAACGTTGCCCGCTTGGCAAGGAATGGGATGGGGATTGTCCGCTTGCTGGTGACCAGGCGCCGCTGCCCCGGCTACGCGATCGACCACGTCGACGCGCTGAAGGAGGGCGGCGCGGACGAGCCGTGGCAGACCGCGAAGGAGGCGAAGGCGGAGGGTAGGCGGGAGTGGCGAGCGGATTCCGCCTGGCGTCGAGGCGCGCCGCCCGGAACGGCATCGCTCGACGGGCTAATCAGTTGGTTCGGTTCACCTTTACGCAGTCCCCTCGCTGGTCTAGGATCTCCAACGAACTGGCAAGTCGTTGCAGAGGACCGGCTTGCTCGGGGGGCTCGCTCGATGCCGCGAAAGCGCAGTTCTCCTTCCATAAAGCCGCGGGCTACCGCCCGTCGGCCCGCCAAAGCACCCGGGAGTGGTCCCGGAGTCGGGTCCGTGACGCGAGAGCTGGTCCAGGCGACTTCCGGGTGTTCGTCCGAGGAAGATCTTCGGGTAAACATGGAGATGGTATTGCGAGGGGCGCTGCCGGAGCTTCCGACGCCCGAGTACGAGAAATCGGTCAGGACCTCGACGTTCATGGGACGGGCCGACGCGGTCCACCGAAGACTCGTCATCGAGTATGAGAGGCCGCGGAGCATGCGCGCGGCCGCACACCGCGCGGAAGCCCTGCAACAGGTGTGCGACTACATCACGGGGCTCACGCTCGGTGCACAGGCCAAGTCCCAGATCGCCGAGCCCGGACTCTTTCCGCCCGAGATCACCTACTCGCAGCCTGAGGAGGAGCGCCTCGCGGCCAACGTGGGCCTCGTGACCGACGGCGAGCAGTTTGTTTTCGTTCAGCGCCGGGGCAAGAAATGGCACACCGACAGCCGCAGCCTCGACGCGGACACCGCCGAGAAGCTGTTGTTGTGGCTTCGGGCCATGAGCCGGAAAGACCTCTCGCCGGAGAACCTCATCGCCGATTTCGGACCCGAAAGTCCTCTCGCCGCGGACGTCGTCGGCGTCTTGGCAAAGCTCGTCGCCTCTAAGAAACACCCGAAGGCCAATGTCGTCTACGAAGAGTGGCGCCGCATCTTCGGCATCGTGTACGGGACCGACCAGTTGTTGCGGGCCCGACGCGATTCGGAGTCCCGCGATCTGGCCAAGGCGTACCGGCTGAAGCTCGGGTTGGAGTTCCCCGTCCTCCTCTTCTCCGTCCACACCTACTACGCCCTGTTGATGAAGCTCCTGGCGACCGAAGTAATCGTCGCGCAGGGAGAGCTCGGGGCTTCCTTCATCGGCGTCCTCGCCGCTGGCCGTCTCAAGGAGCAGCTGCGCGAGCTCGAGTCCGGAGAGGTACTGCAGCGCCACAATATCCGGAACGCAATCGAGCAGGACTTCTTCGGGTGGTATCCGGAGGCATGGACACGTGACCTTCAGACGGTGCTGTGGCGGTTCGCGCAGACCCTCGGCGCGTACGATATCGGGTCGGTCGAGCTCAAGCCCGACCGGGCGCAAGACCTCCTGAAAGACCTGTACCACGGGTTGATTCCCGAGTCGGTCCGGCACGCGCTTGGTGAGTACTACACCCCAGATTGGCTGGCCGAGCACACGCTCGACCTCGCCGGCTACGATGGGGATCCTCACAAGACGTTCCTTGACCCCTCGTGCGGGTCGGGGACTTTTCTCGTGCTTGCGATCCACCGCGTCCGGCAGTGGCTGACGGACCGTACGGTCGAATGGGGCAGCAGCGAGAAGAAGCTCGAGGCCGTGAGGCTCATTCGCCACAATATCGTAGGGTTCGACCTCAACCCTCTGGCGGTCATCGCGTCCAGGACCAACTACCTTTTCGCCCTCGGCCCCCTGCTGCGGTATCGCGAGCGAGGCCCGGAGTTCGAGATCCCGGTCTACCTCACGGACTCCGTACTCCTGCCCGGCCGCTCAATGGCCCAGGCAAACCTCTTCGCTCAGGAGACAGTTGCGTTCCCGATGACGGTCGGGACTTTCAACGTCCCGGCGGAGGTGGTGGACAACCGACAGGTTCCCGACTTGATGAACCTGCTCCACGAGTGCATCACGGAGCGGCATGACAGCGACTCGTTCGTCGAGCGATCCATCGCGGAGCTCGGTCTGCGGGGGACCGATAACCTCAAGGCCTCCCTTGGCGCACTCTTCGGGACAATGCGGGATTTGGACCGTCAGGGCAAGAACCGAGTCTGGGCGAAGCTCATTCGCAACCGTTACGCCTCGCTGTTCTTCAAGGGGTACTTCGACTTCGTCGTCGGGAACCCGCCCCACGTCAATTGGGAATCCCTGACGCCAGAATGGAGAACGGCGGCGGAGGAATCCTACCGGCATTACGGCTTGTTCACCCTCAAGGGCCTGGAAAGCCGGCATGGCGGCGGCAAGAAGGACATCGCGACGCTCTTCACGTACGCCGTGATGGATCACTTCGTCAAAGACGGTGGAATCTTGAGCCTCGTGGTCCACGTATCGCTTTTCAAGACGTCCGGCGCCGGAGAGGGGTTCCGGCGATTCCGCCTTGGTGACAAGGACCCGTTCTGCGTCGAGGAAGCTCACGACTTCAAGAGCTTCCAGCCCTTTCAGACCGACCCCAAGATGAAGATCAAGACGCGAACCCTGACGTTCCGTGCGGTGAAGGGCAGGGCAACCCGTTACCCCGTGCCGTACTTCGCGTGGTCGAAGACGACGCCTGGGTTTATCCCCGGCAATCTGGAGTGGAGGGAGGTCCTTCAGCGACTCGAATCAACGGAGCTGGTGGCGACACCCTTGCGCGGTACGAGCCCTGAAGGGATTCTCTCCCCGTGGCTGACGATCCCGAAGGCGAAGCACCCGCAGTGCAGACGTGTGATTGCTCCGGTGAACTACAAACCCTCCTACGAGGGTCACGCTGGCATATACAGCGGTGGTTTAAACGGCGCATACTTCCTCGAGATCGTGGACCGAAACCCCAACGGGACTGTGCTCGTCCGCAACATGCACGATGTAGGCAAGATCGCGTGTCCGCGTGTGGAGGCTACTATCGAGGCGGACCTTGTGTTCCCTCTCCTGCGCGGTCGCTCCGTCCGGCGCTGGGGTTACAAACCGGCGGGGCATGTTCTTATCGTGCAGGATCCAAAGACGCAGCGTGGGTACCCCGAGAAGTGGCTGCAGCAGACGCACCCGCTGACTTGGGCCTACCTGAAGAAATTCGAGAAGTTGCTGCGGGAGCGCAAGGCGTTCAAGAAGTTCTTCGACCCGAAGACCGACCCGTTCTATTCCATGTACGCCGTGGGCCAACACACCTTTGCGCCACATAAGGTCGTCTGGATGGACATCTCGGCAACGATGAAGGCTGCCGTGGTCTCGCGCGAAGTCGGCGTGGAACTGCCGATACCCGAGCACAAGCTGTTGCTTCTGACCACCGCGACCGCCGATGAGGCGTACTACGTCGCGGCGGTCCTGAATAGCGACCCTGTGGACACAGTCGTCACCGGGTACATCGTTGATAACTCCGTCTCTACGCACCCGATTGAGAACATCCGGATCCCGAAGTATGACCCGAAGGACGACGTCCACAGCACCCTGGTGGGTCTCTCTCGCAGCGCCCACGCAGCGACGGCCAGGGACGACGACAGGGCGGTTGCCAAGGCAGAGGCGATTATCAACAAGGCGGTTCTGGCCCTTTGGTAGGACCACCTTCGCTGCGGGGAACTACTCCGCCGCCATCCTTTTTGCCATCGCGATCGCCGCGCGGAATCCCCTCTTCGCTCGCACCGCCTTGACCTGCGCCTTCTGCCTGGGCTTCAGTATTCGCAGGTGGCCCATGTACTGACCCTGGAGCCTCAGATGGGCGCGGCGCTTGGCTGAAAGCTTCAGCCTGCGTTTCGGCGGCTCGCATTCCACCGACGCGCCGCGCCCCGCGCCGTTCGTGAGCGCGACGAACCGGCCGAGCGACCGGTCGATCGCGGTGAGCGCACGACGGATGGCGCGGACGTGTCGCGTGATGGGGTTACGGGTGCGGTTTGGCACGGCGGATCCTCCGTCGACGCGGCAATCCTAACACTCGTGCCTCCGGGAGACGCAGACTACCATCACGGCTTGTCCGGGGTCGGCTTGGCCGTTGTGCGGTCAGCTGCAAGCTTGGCGAGGATGCCGGCGTCCCGCAGAGCTTCCTGGTACCGGCGCGTCAGGTCGCAGGCCGCCTTCCGAAATCCCGGATCTTTGGCCTTGAGCATCGCGTTGACCTTATCCGCCTCCTCGGCGAAGGGACGTGAGACCTTGGAGAAGGCTGTGTCGTAGTCCGGATTCTTGAGGGCCTTCCTGTGGGCTTCGAAACACCCATCTCCGAGATCTGAGTAACGCAAGGCACCAGAACAGAAGTGAAAGGTCCTTGCGCAGGGAACGTCTTCCAGATTGCAGCCCGTTTGGTCCCCTTGGACAAAGGGCATGGAGTTCGCGAGGTCCTGATCCATTCGTGCGCGCTTGGGGACGCCGCCCGGCCAAGGCCTGAAGCCGAGCTTGCTCGCTTGCGCCTCGACGGTGTTGTAGATGCCGGCCGCGCAGAACTCCTCTTTGACGATCGCCTGCCCACGCAGAATGCTCATGAACGGGTCTTCCGCGTTGATCCTGGCGACGGCGTTTCCAGAGGCCTTGGTGAAGCTCTCCCGGAATCCCGCATCGTTCTTCTGAAGGTGTATGACGGTTTCAGCGAGGTCCTTGAAATGGAAGGCGTACCTTCCGAACTCGGTGCGGGCGTCCAACCCGCCGACAGCACCAAAATGGGGAACGATCTCCACGGTCCCGCCACCGCGTTTCTCCTGGGCCCCGAACAGCATCTCAAGAAGCTGACGCTCACCAGCCGAGCACTTCCTCAGGCAGTCTTTCGCTGGTCCAGCTACCGAGGCGGACGTGATCAGCGAGAGTGGCAGGATCCAGGCCAATAGCTGAAATCTCCGAGCGACCAGGCATCGAAGGGGGAATTGGCTGATGGACTGGGCGTGACGAATGATGGGGTTGCAGGCGCGCTTCGGCACGGTAGAACCCCCTGGAGAGGGGGCGATGGTAACACAGCGAAGGAGCCGGGGCGTCGTGCATTACATCTTCGACATAGGCGTCACGGATCGTCCGGCTGATGCGTTTGACGTGGCAGAACCTGGGACCTAGATTTCGAGTCGGAGCCGGGGGAACAGCATGCGACGCGAGACCCTTCGGGCGTCCCCCCACGCGCGTTCGGCCGATCTCGGCGATACAGCGTCAGATTCCAACTGGTCAGCCCGTCGGCCAGCCGCGGCAGCAGAATCGAGGCGAGTCATGAGCCGAACCAGCGTCCGATTCCTCGTTGTCGCGGCGACACTCCTACTGGCGAGCCATCGCACCGTCTGGCCTTGCTGCCAACTCGTGGGCAGCATGTGCGGAGAACCTTACGCGGTCAATTGCAACAACGGCGTGGTGTGTCTTCCCGGGTACACTTCGTGCCCTGGTGCCACGTGTACCTCGACGGTCATCGGGCACACGTGCCTCGACGTAACTTCTCAGCCCGGAACGGTCTTCACGCTTCGTATTGGCAAGAGCGCGCTGGTCCCAGGAGACATTGACCTCAGCTGGGATCCGAGCTGCAGTCCGCACGCGTCTGACTACTCGGTCCACGAGGGCGCTGTCGGGAGTTGGTACTCTCACACCCCGGTCAATTGTTCGTCCGGCGGTGCTCTGTCGATGACGATTGCCCCCGGGACGGGCAGCCGGTACTACCTGGTCGCTCCGATTTCGGGCAACTGGACGGGCAGTTTCGGGACAAACTCGGCAGGCGTGGAGCGGCCCGATTCGGATCTGCCGTGCACGGATGCCCGGGCGATCGCACCCTGCCCCTGAAGGCCCGTTCCCCTGTCGAGATCAACGCGAACCTCGGGAAGCTCCGCTGACGGGGCGAGGGATCCTTTCTGCTCGCGTGTCATTGTGAGGTGTCTGCGGCGTCACAGTCGATCGTATCAATTGTAAATGCATCTCTATTCTATGTAAGCACACAATAGAAAGTGGCCCTGGCGAAGCGTTACACAATCAAAGCACTTACAAACCGATCACTTACCGCATGGCGTTGCACGCTGAGAGCCGGACATGCGGCCCACCCTCGCCAACCGCAAGCGGCAGTTTAGGGGCTTTCCCGGCGGTTTGGGAAGCGTTCCGTGGACCTGGTGAGCGGCATCTGGGGGGCCGTCCGGGGGTTTCCGGGCCGCCAACCGGCATTCCATGGGCACGATTTGGGCCGAAAAGACGCGTTCGGGAGGGGGCCGAGAGAGTGCTAACAAGATTCAACTTGTTGACAATTCATGTAGTTAGCTAATTTGAGGCGACCGGCAGAATCCGGGCGGCATGCCGCTGGACCCTCGAAAACGGCCCCATAAACGCACTCGCCGCGCCGATTCCGTTCGATAAATGCACTCGGGAAGGCCTCTCCCCCACCATAACTGCACCCGCGGAGGCCCCGACCCCTCGATAAATGCACCCTACTGAGGGACCCGGGCGGTCCCCCTCGCGGCTCACCATTGCGTGTCCAGGGCTTCGTCCCAGTGCCGTTCGGCCTGCCAAGGAATGCCGATGCGCGGCCCCCACGACGTGTCCCTCGACCACGCGATGCAATCGTAGGTGAATGTCGCTCCGAGACGGAATCGACTTTCTGCAGGACGACCGCGTCGCCACGCGCACGCGTCCCAGCTGACCACCATCATTCGCACCCACCCCAGCGATGAGGAGATGTCCCGCAGAATCCGGACGCTGGCCTGCTGACTCGGTTCGCCCCCCGCGCCGCAGGTCGTCTCCCTGTTCAGATGCGTCGCCGTCGCCCGCTCGGGAGTACAGATGTGCCGCGGAACCTTGTTCTTACGGCAGCCTGATACTCCTTCTCAGATAGGAGTACTCAGGCGAGGTGGTGGCGAGAAGTGACGCGTTTGGACGACTTGGCAAGAGGCGGGAGAATAGCACCGCCTTCATCAGTGTGCTCAGCACAAAGCAATATTTCCAGAGAACATCCGGCGTGGCGGCGCCCGCTGCGAGCTCCGGCGTCCTGTGCACGAGGTAGTTGCGTGTCTTCACCACCGTCCGCACGAACGCTTCCTCGTCAGACACGAACGGCGTTATTGCTTCACGACAGCCTTCGATTAGTGCGTGGATGCGCGCGCGAAGGCTCGGCTCGTGGCTGAACGCGAGGCACCCGCCGAGCCAAGCGCGGTGCTCTTGAGGGACGGACTTCATGATCTCGCGGAGACGCTCTTGATGGCTGGCGTCGCGCCCGGCACAAGGGTCCAGGGTTCGATGGAATCCCTCAAGCGCCTGCATGACGCAAAGGAACTTCTGCTCGACGTACATGTCGGGTTTCTGATCAACACTGAAGAACACGTTTAGGGGCGCCCGCGCGACGGCGCTAAGCGCCAGCCAGGCAGGAATGAGAGTCGGCAGGTCCGCTTCCAAGTCGCGATAGGTTGTGGGCATGTTATGAAGGTCGGAAGGCTGGTCAAGAGCACGCTCTCGATTGTATGCTTCCACCACTTCCACGGACTTCTCCCAGGCCCTTCCGTCGATCGTCGGATGCTCGAATCGAAGGGCGGAACGCACACTCCGAGCCCCAGTGAGAAGCGTGACGAGATTCGCCAGTGGGTAGAAGTACTCATCATGCCATTGGTGCATTCCGAGAGGCTGTGCAATGCCGATTTCCAATCCAGCTTCTTCGCGCAGCGTCACATCGTGACTTCTAAAAGCGCTGCTCAAGCCCAGCCACAAGGTGAGATTTCCATCTTGCAGACGAATCTCAATGGGCGCGCTCTGCTCATAGGTGATGTCGTGGCGTCCCGACATCCGAAGACCTCCAAGTCCGAGCCATTCCTGAAGGTGGCTCAACTGGAGACTCGCCCGCCTGAATTGGATGTCTGACTCCCGAGTGAACGCGGCACCCAGGAAGATCAGCGACGGAAGGTACTTCACGATCTCTAGGTCGGGCCTGGAACCCCCCCGAGAGCCGCCGAAGTATGAGTCGCAAAGGGTTATGGACCCTCCTCCCAGATCGGTCCCTATGATCAAGGGCGTGCAGAAATCGGACTGCCGAAGTGACTGGAACAAGGTAAGGAGCGGCCGCTTCCCGGCCGGCAGCTCTAGCGTGCCTGGATAGGTCTTCCCTGGATCATCCGGGAAGTGCCAAGTGCCATGGCGTGTGCTTTCTTCCATGAACGCTCGTGATCGCCCAACCTGGGGCGAGTTACTGCGGGCTCGCATCCCGCCTGCCCCCGGCTCGCGAAGCAGCGAGGCGCGGCGAGCCGGGCTCCTCTGTTACCTATCTCCCCGACCGCTCAACCTCCTGTTGCCTTCGCCACCTTTCGCGCGTCCCAGGTCTCTAACACGAATATTGCCAGGGTGTGGGCTGCGTGCACAGCGAGTCTTGCGTGTCGAGGTGAGGGCCGATACGGGCGGCGGCCTCGGCCATGCGCGGACCCCACGTGAGTTCGGAGCGCCCCTAGGCCATCAACGATCGAAGTCAACCCGGACAGGATTCGCTTCAGGTCGTCGTCGGCCAGTTGGGAGGGGTCCAGCCCCAGGTGAGCCTGGACGACTTTCCACAGCGGCTTGATGGACTGGTCAGTCGGAGGCGTGAGTCCCTCATCCTCGATACAGACGTGACACAGGGACTCGACGCTCGCGCAGGCGGCAGTGATAGCGGCGCCCGGGTCTGTTTCGACGCTGGCCAGCGCCCGTTGGGACTCCATCTCGAGCGCTCCAAGGTCGCGAGATCGGAGAATCGACTCCAATGAGCGAGTTGGCACCCCTGCTTTGACCCTTAGAATCTTTCCGCCCGTATGATAGCTGAGCCCAAATCTCGCGAGCACGTCACGGACACGCTGGCGGGATCTGTCCAGATTGTCCTGCGTATCGTCACACCGGGGTCGATCGACCTCCATGAACTCTTCCAGCACCCCACCGAGGACTGCCAACGCATCGGTGCCCGAATCGGCGCTCGCGCGTCCTAGCCACCGGGCACACTTATCCTGACAGTTACCCTCCGGGGGGTCGCCTGGCGCACCCTTCTCCATGAACAGGCTGTCAAGGCGGCGGTGGCTGTAGTAGTGGGCGCCGAGAACCTCGCCCACGGTCACCCTGACAGGAATGGGAATACTCGTTTGATTCATCGCGCTATTCAGATCCGGCTAGACGATCCAGCTGACCCACCGGCGGGACCGGCGCGGGCGCCGCGCTGTTTGGAACGCCCGTGATAGGCCGGACCGTCAGCTTGGCGCGCGCGTTAGACGTCAGCCCCCTTGGCGGCTCTAAGTTTCTTCTCCAGGTACGTGGCGACGCCAGCCGCCGTGATTACTGCGAGTTCGGCTTCTTCGTAGGAAGGTGGCCGACCTTCCCGCAAGTGCCGCCCCATTTCAGAGGCGTAGCCCCACAGTCTTTTCAGTCCTTCATCCAGAGGTCGCGGAACGAGCCCGGGGTGGCGATCGATGATCTCGCCAAGCGTGGCCCTTTGATCGCCACAGGCCTCCCGTGCGACACATTCAACCGCAGCCATTCCGTGCTGCATCGCCCCTGTGACGTCCGGTTCGGGCCGACGGGCTAGGTCGCGCAACGCCTCATGAATCTCCGTCGCCGCGGTGTTGAGTCCGGCCGCCGCGAGATCGTCGGCAGCTGGCCGCACCGCAGCCTCAAACGCTTCGGGACCCCGCACTTCAATCCGACCGTCGATCAGCTGCCAGCCGATACCCGCCTTCACGAAGAAAGCATTGACGCGTCTTGCGAATGAATCGTCGGCCCTTTCTGCGTCCGGTTCACGAAAGGCAGCACTCGCTTGACGCTTGAGGCTGGCATGGATTGCTTCAATGATGTCGTAGACTTCGAACCAGGAACAAGCATCGAGGAACTGGCGCACTTCCCAATCGACGTTGGGAAAGGGCGACCAGTTGCTATCGTCCGGCCGACGCATCAGGACATCGCAGGCGATCGCCCGAACCTCGTGGGGGCCGAGGCCTGCGCCGTATGCGAAGTCGACTACGAGACCACGCAGATCGTGTGGCGCGTCGCGGCGCACGGTAATTTCTGCCGGTTTGGGCGCAAAGCCGTGACGTTCGGAGAAGGTCTTATCATCCACCTCTTGTGCCCTCTCTCCTGCGTCAACCCTGCACCTGACCCGCCGCCCTGCGGCTCAGCCCGACGGATCCCTCGCTGTCGGGGAGCATACGCCGGTCGTGCTCGAAGTGGAAACGGCTCTCCGCCGGCCGCTCAGAGCGAGAGAGCCCCCGTGGCGCGGCGGTCGCTGTAAACCACTTCCGCCGGCCAGACCACGGCGGCGGAGAGCGCGACGGGTTCTTCTGGACGAAAAAGGTCGCGAGTTTCGCGGAGGTGAGCGCGGAAAAGCTTGAGAATCCAGGCTCGGCCTGTTCACCACTCCCCGGGTTTTGTAGTCGAGTGGTTTGGCTCCCGAACCGGGACTCGAACTATCGACGCGGTGGTTACGACTCGATCGCCTTCCCGCAGTACCGGCAGAGCTTCGCGGCGGCCTTGATCGTCTCCGCGCAGTAAGGGCACGCGCGCGTCGCTCCCGGCGCGGGCGATGGGGCGCTCGGGTCGCGCGCCTGGGCTCCCTCGATCAGCTCCTTGATCCGGACGGCGTCCCTCTTGCGGTGGCCGTGGCTCGCGATCGGGTCGGAGCCGCCCGACGACTCGATCAGGATGTCGGACCAGAGGACACCGGTCTCGATCCGGACCGATGCGATCCGGTTCAGGTGGATGCTGATCTCGTTCTTCGTGAACAGCGTGCGCGTGCGCTTCACGACGAACGTGTCCCCCACCTCGATCACCGTGGGGAACAGGTGGTTTCCCTTAGTCAGGCGGCTCGCGGCGAACGTCTCGACGGGCATGGTGGCTCCGATCTACGCCCATGCGATCAGGCCGGTCTCGTGCGTCCGGCCGAGGTCCTCGTGCCGCGGCAGCACGCGGACGGTGAGCCCCTGCGTCCCGCTGGTCCGGCAGGGCATCTTGACGGAGAACGTGAGTCCGCCGGCGGGGTCCTGCCCCGCGGGCGCCATCTCCACGGCCTCGGGCTCGACGATCTCGCGGCTCTCGCGGAGCTTCCCGAGGTAGACCTGCACCGCGAGGTCGGCGGCGTCGAGCCCCCCGGTCTCGATCCAGGCCTTGACCTCGAACTGCATCCCGACCCGCGTATCCTCCGGCAGGACGATCTCGACGCGGAGGACGCGGACGCCGCCCCAGGCCCTGCGCACCCGCTCCTTCCAGCGGGCCAGCTCCCGGGCACGCCGGTAGCCGTCCTCCTCGAACCGCGCGCGCCGCTCCTGGGCCGGGCCGTACGCCGCGACCATGTACTGGTGGACCATCCGGTTCGTGTTGAAGACCGGACACAGCTCTCCCATGGCGGTCTTCATCAGGGAGATCCAGCCCCGGGGCAGATGGTCGGCGCCGCGCGTGTAGAACAGCGGCACCACCTCGACCTCGAGGAGATCGCAGAGCGCGCCCGCCTCGACGCGGTCCTGGTAGTCGAGGTCGCGGTAGTCCTCCCCTTTCCCGATCCCCCAACCGGTGCGCTGCGAGCAGGCCTCGTCCCACCATCCGTCGAGGATGCTGAGGTTCAAGGCACCGTTGAACGCCGCCTTCATCCCGCTGGTCCCGCTGGCCTCCATCGGGCGCCGCGGCGTGTTGAGCCAGACGTCCACCCCCTGCACGAGGTAGCGGGCGACCACCTGGTCGTAGTCCTCGATGAACACCAGCCGGCGCCGGAACTCGGGCCGCCTCGCCAGCTGGATGATCTCCCGGATCAGCTGTTTCCCGGGCTCGTCTCTCGGGTGCGCCTTCCCGGCGAACACGATCTGGACCGGGCGACCGGGCGCGTTCAGGATCCGCTCGAGGCGCGCGGGGTCCCGCAGCAGCAGCGTCCCCCGCTTGTACGTCGCGAACCGCCGCGCGAAGCCGATGGTCAGCGCCTCGGGGTCGAGGACGTCCTCCGCCTGGGCGATCTCCGACATGCCCGCGCCCCGCGCCTCGAGCTGCGCCGCCAGCCGCCGGCGCGCGAACGCGACCAAGCGCTCGCGCCGCCGCTCGTGGGTCCTCCACAGCTCCTCCCCCGGGATCTGCTCGCCGCGCGCCCAGACCCGCGTGTCGCCCGGCTCCTCGGACCAGCACGGGCCGAGGTACCGGTCGTACAGGTTTCGCATCTCGTCGGAGATCCAGGACTGCGGATGGACCCCGTTGGTGACGTGCGTGATCGGGATCTCGTCCAGGGGGACGCCGGGCCAGGCCTCCTGCCACATCGCCCGGGAGACCTTCCCGTGCAGCCGGCTCACCCCGTTGGCGAACCCCGAGGTCCTGATCGCGAGCACGGCCATGTTGAACCGCTCGTCCTGACGGCCGGGGTGGATCCTGCCGAGGTCGAGGAACGGCTCGCGCTCGAGCGAGAGCTCGGCGCGGAACGGCGCGAAGTAACGCTCCATGAGGTCCGGCTCGAACACGTCGATGCCCGCCGGCACCGGCGTGTGCGTCGTGAAGACTCCGCTGGCCGCCGCCACCTCCAGCGCCTCCCGGAACGCGAGGCCGTGTTCCTTCATCAGAAGGCGCACCCGCTCGAGGCCGAGGAACGCGCAGTGCCCCTCGTTCATGTGGAACACCCGGGGCCTCAGACCCAGGGCATCGAGGGCCCGCACGCCTCCGATCCCCAGGACGATCTCCTGCCGGATCCGCATCTCGCTGTCGCCGCCGTACAGCTCGGCGGTGACGTCCTGGAGGTCCGGCGGGTTCTCGACGAGGTTGGCGTCGAGCAGCACCAGCGTCACCCGGCCGACCTCGGCCCGCCACGGCCGCAACACCAGAGGCCGCCCCGCGAGGTCCACGGTGATCCGGACCGGCCGGTTCCGCTCTCCGTGGAACGGCCGCACCGGCAGAACGGAGAAATCGTTGACCGGGTAGCGCTCCTGCTGCCACCCCTCCGCGGTGAGGTACTGCCGGAAGTACCCGTTCTGGTAGAGGAGCCCGACCCCGACGAGCGGGAGGCCCAGCTCGCTCGCCGACTTCAGGTGGTCGCCGGCGAGGATGCCGAGACCCCCAGAGTAGATCGGCAGGCTCTCCGTCAGGCCGAATTCCATGGAGAAATACGCGACCTCGGGGGTCGCCCAGGCCCCGTACCTCCTCTGGTGCCAGGTCCCGGCGCCCGCGACGTACTCCCCGAGAGCCGCCGCCACACGGTCCATGTGCGCGAGGAACGCCTCGTCCTGGGCCGCCTCCTGGAGCCGCTCCTGCCGGATGCTCCCGAGCATCAGGACGGGGTTGTGCCCGCTCTCCTCCCAGAGGTCGCGGTCGAGCCTGCGGAACAGGCTGATCGTCTCGTGGTCCCAGGACCACCTAAGGTTGTAGGCGACCTCCTCGAGCGCGGCCAGGCGCTCGGGGAGCGCGGGCTTCACGTGAAACGTCTTGACGGGGCGCATGGGCATCTCCCGAAGGGGTGGCGCCCAGCATAGGAACACCGGTTCCGCGGTGTCAAATCGGAAAGCCGCTAGGACGGCTTCGCCCGGCCGTACTGCAACGGCCAGTAATCGATCTCGACGCCGAGCGCCTCGGCGGCGTGGAGCGGCCAGTACGGATCGCGAAGTAGCTGCCGCGCGAGGAAGACCGCGTCGGCCTTGCCCGTCGCGACGATCTCCTCCGCCTGCGCGGGCTCCGTGATGAGCCCGACGGCGCCCGTCGCGATCCCCGCGCCCTTGCGGACCGCCTCCGCGAACGGGACCTGGTAGCCGGGACCCAACGCGACCTTCGCGTGAGGCACCGCTCCGCCGCTCGAGCAGTCCACGAGGTCCACACCGACCGCCTTGAGCCGCCGCGCGAACTCGATCGCCTGAGGGAGGTCCCATCCGCCCTCCACCCAGTCGGTCGCGGAGATCCTCGCGAAGAGCGGCAGATGGGCGGGCCACGCCTCGCGCACCGCCTTCGCCACCTCGAGAGGGAAGCGCATCCGGTTCTCGAGGCTGCCGCCGTAATCGTCCGTCCTCCGGTTCGAGAGCGGCGACAGGAACTGGTGCAGGAGGTAGCCGTGGGCCATGTGGATCTCGACCGCCTCGAGCCCGCCGAGCCGCGCGAAGCGCGCCGCGTCGGAGAAACGCTCCACGAGCGAAGCGATGTCCTCGACGCTCAGCTCCTTCGGCACCGCGTCCGCGTCGTCGAACGGGATCGGGCTCGGCGCGACGGGCCGCCAGCCCCCCTCCGCCTCCGGGACCTGGCCGGTCCCCCGCCACGGCGCACGGGTCGAGGCCTTGCGCCCCGCGTGGGCCAGCTGGATCGCCGGGACGGCCCCCTGGCTCTTCACGAAGCTCGCGAGCGAGCCGAACGCCTCCCCGTGCGCCTCGGACCAGAGCCCCGAATCGGAGGGGCTGATCCGTCCCCACGGGGCGACCGCGGTCGCCTCGACCATCACGAGGCCCGCGCCGCCGACGGCGCGGCTCCCGAGGTGCACGAGGTGCCAGTCCGTGGGGAAGCCGTCGTGGCTCGAGTACTGGCACATCGGGGAGACGAAGATCCGGTTGCGGAACACGACGTCACGGAGCTTCCAAGGGGAAAAGAGCACGCTCACGGCCGACCCTCCTGACGCTGTTGTATATTCTTCGGCCCGGACAGTTTCTCTCGGACCGGTCGCGCGATCAAGGACTCTCGGACGATGCACATTCCGGACTCGGCGGTCAGTCCCGCCACGTCCCTCCTGGCCGGGGCCGCGATGCTCCCCGTCTGGTACGCCGCGGCGCGACGGCTCAAGGCGACGCTCGCGACCCGCCGCGTGCCGCTCCTCGCCGCCGGCGCCGCGTTCTGCTTCACGATCATGATGTTCAACATCCCCGTGCCGGGCGGGACCACGGTCCACGCCGTGGGCGGCGTGCTGCTCGCCGTCCTCCTGGGACCCTGGGCGGCGGTGATGGGGATGACGGTCACCCTCGCGATCCAGGCGCTGTTCTTCGCCGACGGCGGCGTGCTCGCGATCGGCGCGAACTGCCTGGCGATGGCGTTCGCGATGCCGTTCGCGGGCTACGCGGCGTACCGCGTCGCCGCCGGTGGCGCGGCCGCGGATTCGCGACGGCGCGCGGTCGCGGCGGGGATCGGCGCGTACGTCGGGGTGAACGTCGCGGCGCTCGTCGTGGCCGTGATCCTCGGCGTCCAGCCCCTTCTCCACCACGACGCCGCGGGGCACGCGCTGTACTTCCCGTTCGGGCTCTCCCTCACCGTGCCGGCGATGATGATCGCGCACCTGACGGTCGCGGGACTTGGCGAGGCCGCGCTCACCTTCCTCGCCGTGCGGTACCTGCAGAAGGCACGCATCCCCCTCGCGGACCCTCAGGCCGCGGGGACCGCGGCGGGCCGGCCGGGTGTCGAGTGGCTCCTGGCGGGACTCGGGGTGCTGATCGCGCTGACTCCCCTGGGGCTCCTCGCGAAGGGCTCGACCTGGGGCGAGGAATCCGTCGAGGACCTCCACGGCGTTCCGGGATCCATTCCGTTCCCCGATTACCTGAGCGGCCATGGCCCGCTCGCGTACTGTGTATCGGGGCTCGTCGGCGCCGTCGCCGTCGGTATGCTCCTCTACGCGACGGGACGGCTGCTCGCGCGCCGCCGGCGGCCCCCGGCGGACGGCCCGCCGCCGGGAGGATCCGGTATCGGACCGGGACCCGGCTCGATCCCCGACTGGCTTCGGACCGACGCAGGTGCCGGCGGCCGCGAGGAAAGCGGGCACCGGCGCGGCGCCCTGCCGCTCTTCCGCGGGCGGGACTTCGTCGAGAAATCGCTGGCCGACCTCGCCGAGAGCGCGCGGACGGCGCTCGTCGCCGAGACGTGGGCTCGGCGCGACGGATTGCTCCAGCGGCTCGACCCGCGTGCGAAGGTCGTCGCTCTTCTCGGGTTCGTGGTGCTGACCGCTTTCCTCCGGAATCCCTGGACGCTCCTGGCGCTCGTGGCGCTCGTCACGGCGCTCGCGGCGGTCTCGCGAATCCCCGTCGGGGTCCTCCACCGCCGCGTGTGGCTGTCGGTGCCCCTCGCGGTGGGAGCGGTCACGCTTCCCGCCGTCCTGAGCGCCGTCACCCCGGGCCGGGCGCTCGTCGTCCTCTCGCGGGACCCGTACCTGGCCGTCACCGCTCCAGGGGTAGCGCAGGCCGGGCTTCTCGCGCTCAGGGTCGGGGTCGCGGTGTCGTTCGTGGTCCTCCTGGCGCTGACGACGCCCTGGAACGACCTGATGCGTGGCCTCGGGGCGCTCGGGGTCCCGCGGTCGTTCCTTACCGTCCTGGCGATGGCGTACCGGTACCTTGGGGTGCTCTCCCACTCCGCGTACGAGACGTTCGTCGCGCGGAAGAGCCGGACGGTGGGACGCGCGCGCTCGCGGGAGCGGCGCGGGTTCCTGGGCGGCGCGGCGGGGGGATTGCTCGGAAGGACGCTGGCGCTGGGCGAGGAGGTCCACGCGGCGATGATCGCCCGGGGATTCGGCGGCGACGCACGGTCGCTCGCGTCGCTGCGTCTCACGGCGGCCGACGCGGCGTGGCTGGCGGCGATGGCGATGATCGCCCTCCTCGCCGCCTTCTGGGGGACGCTTGGCTAGCGGCCGGCGTGGACCCGCGGTGTTCTCTCTCGAGAACGCGGGCTTCGCCTACGAGCCGGGGAGGGATGCGCTTCGCGCGGTGTCCCTCACCGTGGACCGGGGCGACCGGGTGGCGATCCTCGGCGCGAACGGGGCGGGGAAATCCACGCTCCTTAGGGTCCTGGCCGGGCTCCTCCATCCGAATCCCGGGACGCTGCGGGCGTTCGGCGAGGAGATCAGCGAGCCCTCGCTCAAGGACCGTGAAACCGCGCACCGCTTTCGCCGCCGCGTCGGCCTCGTGTTCCAGAACGCCGACTCGCAGCTCTTCTCGCCGACGGTCCGCGACGAGATCGCCTTCGGCCCGCTCCAGCTGGACCTGCCGCCCGACCAGATCGAGCGGAGGATCGCGGACCTCGCGGGGATGCTGGACCTGGTGGACCTCCTCGACCGGCCGCCCTACCGGCTTTCGGGCGGCGAGAAGAGGAAGGTCGCGCTCGCCTCGGTCCTGGTCGTGAACCCGGACGCGATCCTGCTGGACGAGCCCACCCAAGGGCTCGACCCGCGAACGCGCGGCTGGCTCCTCCACTTCCTCGCGGACCTGCACCACGCGGGGAAAACCCTCGTGACCGCCACCAACGACCTCGAGCTCGTCCCCGACCTGGCGGACCGCGCCCTCGTCCTGAACGAGTCCCACGGGATCGAGGCCGAGGGGCCGGTCCGCGAGATCCTCGCCGACGCGCGCCTGCTCCAGTCCGTGAACGTGATCCACGAGCACGCCCACCACCACGGCGAGCGGCTCCACGCCCACCCGCACTTCCACGGCACCGACCACGATCACGATCACTGAAGCGGCTGCGGCGCGGCTACATCGGCTCGACGCCGACGATCCAGGGCTCGAGGCGGCGTCCCCAGCGGACGCGGACCTTGTAGCGGGGCGGGCCGGATCTCTCCTCCATCCCCGGCTGACCCGGCGTGGCGACGGTCAAGGAAGCCCCGGCTTGCCGCGCTCGGCGGTCGCTCGCTACGAGCGAGTCGAGGAGCGCGGTCTTCCCGTGTGGAACGTGAACGGCATCGACCAGGAGCATGCGCACGTGGCCGCGCAAGGTCGCCGGCTTGGCGATCTTCTTGTCCGCGTCGAGCTCGATGAGCGGCGCGACGATCCCCCGTGCCAGGATGTACCGGGAGCGGTCGGTGTACCGGCGGCGCAGGTCGGCGAGATCGAGCCCGGCGTCGACGACGAAGAGCCGCGTCGCCGAGGTCCGCTCACGCTCGAGCGGCCCCCGGATCTCGCCCAACCTCCTGTCGCGGGTGGGCGCATCCGTCGACTCGTGGATTTTTCGCTCGGCCCCCTCCGACTGCTGCTCCCACGCGACGATCCACTTTCGCCAGGCCTCGCCCTCGTATTCGAGGACCAGGACGACCTCCCGAGGGAGCATGCGCTCGTAGTGCTCCAGCGCTGACGGTGCCTCGACCGGGTAGCTGCAGTCGAAACCGAGACTCTCGAGCTTCGCTCGATCGAGCCACATCGTGTCCGGGGAAGCGGGGTAGCGCGGCCCGCGCCAGTTGATATGGAGAGCGAGGCCGTTGCTCTCCTCCTCGATCCATCCCGGGAGAGAAAGTTCCCGCTCGGTGAGCACGACGTCCGCGTCCGGCTCCCCGGCGCGGTTTCGCGCGACACCCAGGAGCGTGATCGCGGCGGCGACCAGCACCCAGGCGATCGCGAGGATCGGCCCCCACCGTCTCATGCCGCGACCTTCCTCATCGCGCCCTGCAGCCGGCGCAGCAGCAGGAGGATCCCCACCGCCACCGCCCCGAGGATCAGGAAGAACAGCCACTTCGGCATCCAGTCCCACCACCACTCGAAGAACTTCACGTAGAGGAGCACGACGAGGAACGCCGTTCCGAGGACCGTCGTCTCGGTCCACCGGCTGCGCACCCCGACCCAGACCGCCACCGCGCCCACCGCGAAGCCGACGAGTTGATAGAAGATCTCGACGGCGCCCGAGGGGAGATCGATCCAGCTCAAGTGTCCCACGCTCGCCAGGATCAGAAGCGGAATGAAGATCGCGAGCAGCCCGGTCGTCCGGTACAGCTCGGGGAACGAGGGCAGTGAGCGGTGACGAGCCGTCGCGGGGATCGCCAGCAGGAGCGCCCCGGGAAGGAACAGGCTCTCCGGCCTCTCCAGGAAGTTGCCCCAGTAGCCGCCGCCCCAGCCTCCGAGGCGCCCCGATACGAACACGGTGACGGCAATGATGGCCACGAGAAGCAGAAGCCGCATGCCGCACGTGTACGCGAGGACGCCGGCGAAGAGCCCCCAGGCGAGGAACGCGTCGGGTGATGGGCCCATGTTGAAGAGGTCGCCGAGCATGAGCAGGGTCAGCCCGAAGCTCGCGATGGCCACGAGTCCGACGATCCCGGAGAAGTAGAGCGTCTTCTCCCGGCGCGCGGCGAACTCCATCCCGACGACCGAGAGGACCGGCGCGGATACCAGCAGCGCGACCTGCGCCCAGGTCGGGATCGCCCCCCAGAACCGGTAGAAGAAGAAGAACACCGCGAAGGACAGCGCGACGGCGCCCAGGAACGAGGCGATGCGCATCCCGAGGGACAGCTGTTTCTCCGCTTCGGAGCGGTCCACGTCGAACCGCCCGGCCAGGCTCTCCAGCACCTCGTCGTGGTGGTGCCGTATCCGCGCGCCGACCTCCTCCGGGAGGACGGCGACCCCGCCCGTCTCCAGCTCCCGAAGCTCGTCGCGGAACGCGCGGATCCGGTCCGCGCGCTTCTGCGCCTCCTCGCGGGTCATGGGGGAATCGGGCCGCTCCACGGTCAACGCGGGCTTCCTCCTGCTGCGCTTGCGCCGAGTCTTTCAGCGGACCTCCCCGAAGTCAAGCGCCCTTGATAGAATCCTCCTTCACCCACGGGGAGATCCCATGAAGCTCATCGAGTGCGTGCCCAACTTCAGCGAGGGCAGGAACCGGGCGGTCGTCGACGCGATCACCGCCGAGATCTCGGGGACCGAGGGGGCGGTGCTCCTCGACGTGGACCCCGGCGCGGCGACGAACCGGACCGTGGTCACGTTCATCGGCCCGCCCGAGGCGGTGGAGGAGGCGGCCTTCCGCGCGATCCGGCGCGCCGCGCAGCTCATCGACATGTCGAAGCACTCGGGGGAGCACCCCCGCATGGGAGCGACCGACGTCTGCCCGTTCGTGCCCGTCCAGGGCGCGACCATGGAGGATTGCGTCGAGATCGCGCGCAAGCTCGGGAAGCGCGTCGGGGAGGATCTCGGGATCCCGGCGTACCTCTACGAGGCGGCCGCGAGCCGGCCCGGCCGTAGGTCGCTGGCCGACATCCGCAAGGGGGAGTACGAGGCGCTCCCGGAGAAGATGAAGGACCCGTCCTTCGCGCCGGACTTCGGCCCCGCCGTCTTCAACGAGCGGAGCGGCGCCACCGTGATCGGCGCCCGCGAGTTCCTGATCGCGTACAACTTCAACCTGAACACGCGGGACAAGAAGCTCGCCCACGCCGTCGCCCAGGAGCTCAGGGAGGCCGGCAAGCCCAAGCGCGGCCCGGACGGGAAGATCGTCAAGGACGCCGAGGGCAGGACGGTCAACGCCCCCGGGCGGTTCAAGGAGTGCCGCGCGGTCGGCTGGTACATCGAGGAGTACGGCCGCGCGCAGATCTCCATCAACTTCACGAACTACAAGGTCACGTCCATCCACGAGGTGTTCGACGCCGCCCGCGCGGAAGCCGCGAAGCGCGGCCTCCGCGTGACCGGGAGCGAGCTGGTGGGACTGATCCCGCTCGACGCGCTCCTCGCGGCGGGGGATTACTACCTCGCGAAGCAAGGGAAGACCACGGGCGTGCCGGAGAGGGAGCGCGTGCACGCGGCGATCCTCTCCCTCGGCCTCGCCGAGCTGGCTCCGTTCGACGCCCAGCAGAAGATCATCGAGTACCGGTACCGCGGCGCGCCGAGGGGCTTGAAGGCGATGCGCCTGACGGAGTTCGCCGACGAGCTGTCGAGCGACTCCACCGCCCCGGGAGGCGGCAGCGTCGCCGCGCTCGCCGGCTCCCTCTCGGCGGCGCTCTCGAGCATGGTGGCGGCGCTCACCTGGTCGAAGGCGGGGATGGAATCCGTGCGGCCATCCATGAAGGAGATCGGCGTCGAGGGGCAGCGGCTCAAGGACTGGTTCCTCGAGGCGGTGGACCGCGACACCGACGCGTTCAACGCGGTCCTCGCCGCGATGCGCCTCCCGAAAAAGACCGAGGAAGAGGCCGCGGAGCGCCTCGCCGCAATCGAGAAGGCGAACCAGGGCGCGGCCCGCGTTCCGCTCGAGGTCGTCGAGCGATCCGTGCGCGCCCTCGAGATGGCCGTTGCGGTCGCGCGGGACGGGAACCCGAACTCGGTGTCCGACGCCGGGGTCGCCGGCGCGTGCGCCCTCGCCGCCGCGGAGGGGGCATCCCTCAACGTGCGCATCAACGTGCCGAACCTGACGGATGCGGAGGTCGCCGGCGAGCTGCTCAAGGAGCAGGAGCGCCTCCTCGGCCGCGCCCGCGAGCTGGCCGCGGAGGTCCGCGATACGGTGGACCGCGTGCTGGCGCGCTCGGCGAAGTGAGCCGCCGGGCGGAAGCCCCGGTCTCGTGCCGAGGACGCCGTGCGCGTGGCCGCCTACGCCGGCAGCGACGACCAGTCGAGCTTGCCGGTCGCGACACTCGCGACGATCTTCCGGAAGACCTCCTTCGGCCACTTGAGGACGCCGTCCACGACCAGGAGGTCGTGCCGGATCGAGATCCCGAAGAGGTCCTCGTTGAGCCTGAGGTACGGCAGGACCACGTTCCAGTCCGCCTGCTTGAACGGCACGAAGCTCGCGCCGTTCAGCTGGTCCTCGGTCACGGTGTGGTACGGGTCGTTGAGGTAGCAGGCGCCGCCGGACGCCAGCGAGAACAGGTTGTTCCCCGGGTACTTGGTCTCGAGCCCGATCACCTCGCCGCCGCCGTCGTAGGCGAGGCCGTTGATCACCACGAACCCGCCGCCGAGCTGGTCGCCCGCCATGAAGCTCTCGGCGCAGTAGTCGAGGCAGGTGCCGTTCAGGATCGCGCGGATCCTGCCGACCGCGTTGATCAGGGGCCGCCCCGCAGCGGAGCCCATCACGAACGCCTCGCCGCCCTTCGCCCCGTAGAGGAACGTCTGCCCGACGCTGCCGAAGACCACGATCCGTCCGGCCTTGAGGATCTGGCCCACCTGGTCCTGGGCGTCGCCGTGGACGACCAGCGTCGCGCCGTCCATCCCCGAGCCGAGGTAGTCGCCGCTCGAGCCGTAGACGTCGATCCGCACGTCCGACGTGTCGGGCCCCAGCCCGCAGCCGAGGAAGCGGTCTCCCCGAGCGCCGTAGACCACGAAGCGGCGCCACCCGGCCGCGTGCGCGGCGACGAGAGCGCGCGACGTGGACCCCGGCCCCTCGGGGTCGAACCCTCGCGCGTCCACGACCAGGCACGCGTCGGCGGCGGGGCCGGGCGGGGCCTCCGCCGATTCACGCGTGAGCCGGACCGCTCCCCGGCCGTCGGCCTCCGCGGGGCCGGGGAGCGCGTCGAGCTGCTCGCGGATCGCCCGGTCCGCCGCGGCGAGGATGAACGCGCGCCGCTGCCCTCGCGCCGGCCACCGGCGGTCGCGCAGGAACGTCAGCGCATCGAACGTCGCGCGCCAGCCCGCGCGACCTCCCTCGCTCCCCGCCTTCGCCGCCCCTTCCGCGAACGCTCCGAAGTCGCCGCGCCGGAGATCTTCCATCAGCGGCTGCGCGATGCGCCCTGCCGCGCCGCCCGAAGCGAGCGCGGTCCCGAACGGGACGCCGGGTAGCTCGCCGCTCCCCTCCGGCCCCCACTCGTCCCCTTCCGCCGCGGGCGCCGCGGCGGGCCGGCCGGGGCGGACGAGAACGTGCGGCGCGCGCTCCCGCGCTCCCGTCGTTCCGGCGGTCACCTCGCTCCCGAACTTGTCCCGCACGTCGAGGACGGCGCCGCCCCCGTTCCGCCTCACCGTGAAGGCGAACGCGCCGCCATCGGTGCAGCTTCCCCCGCGGGCGTTCCAGTACCGGTCCGCCACCGGCGGGACGCGCGGGTCCTCGGCGGCGAGCCCCTCGAAGAAGGCGTCGATCGCCTGCTTCTCCGAGGCGATCGCACCGTAGCTCTCGTCGCCGACCTGCATCGAGAACACTTGCGGCCGCAGCATCGAGACGTCCGTGATCCCGATGAGCTGCGGCGCGAGGGTCTTGGGCTCGGCGCGGGCCACGATGAAGAACCAGGGGCCGTCGGGGGAGCCGTGGAGGTGCGACGCCTGGATCGCCCGGTAGATCCGCTGGCGCCGCTTGCTCAGCCGCTCGAAGTCTCCCTCGGGCGTCGGTGCTAACGCCTCGATCACGTATTCGAGCGGGTAGCCCAGGACCCGGGTGTACAGGTCGAAGAGGAGGACCGAAACCTCGGTGTCCGTGACGAACAGCGGAACGATGCCGCGCTGGCGGAGGTACTCGGTCACCGCGTGGTAGTTCGCGAAGTCGCCGTTGTGGACCAGCGCCTCGTGGAGCCCCGCGAACGGGTGGGCGCCGCCCGGGTGCCAGACGCGGCCGCGCGTGGGATAGCGCTGGTGCCCGATCCAGAGATGGGCGAGGCGATCCTCGAGCCGGTAGAACCGCGCGATCTCCTCGGCGTACCCCACCCCCTTCAGGATCATCAGGTCGCGGCCGTGGGAGAGGACGAACGCTCCGGGACGCTCGCGGACGTAGTAGGTCCGGTTGAGCCGGAAGCTGTTCTGATAGACGATCTCGTCTTCGGCCGCCCCGCGGTCCTCGATCCCGGTCTCGGCGCGGAAGGCGTCCAGGACGTCCTCCCGCACCCGGGCGAAGTAGCGCCAGACCGCGGGAGGCCGGATCGAGAGACCGGCCTCGCGGTGGTCGTCGAGGCTCTCCTGCCGCTCGACGTGGGCGACGTCGAAGCGGGAGAAGATGAATTCCCTCTCGATCTCCTCCCGGAGCCCTTCCTCGAGGTACGCCACGTGGATCGCGTAGTGCTCGCGGAGGTCGCCGAAGAGGCCGACGGCGGCGACGCCACCTCCCTTCGCGTTTCCCCGGTTCCTCATCTGACAGCAGGGACGGATGATGAACCGGCCCGGGAGCTGTGCCGTGCCGACGATCCCGATGACGCCGCATCCCCCCTCGAGGGTCCGGCGCTCCTGCGGCATCCCGGAGACCAGGCGCATGCGGGAGCGGAGGATCGCGCGGGCGTCGCTCACGCTCGCACCTCTTCTCCCGCCGGCGCGAGGAGGTCGCGGCGGCCGCGCAGCGCGCGCACGGAGGGCAGGCCCAGCTCCCTGAGCCGCCGCGCGAAGTGCTCGGCCCAGGCGCGATAGAGGTTCGAGATCCGCGCCTCGACGAGGTCGGGCGCCAGCTGCGGCGCCAGCGCCGGGTCGGTCGTCGCGATACCGATCGGGCAGCCCCGGCCGCGCTCGCAGTTGCAGCAGCGGACGCAGTCGATGGCCACCAGCTCCGCGGTCCCGAGGACGACCCCGTCGGCCCCGAGGGCGATCGCCTTGAGCGCGTCCTCGGCGGTCCTGACGCCCCCGCTCGCCATGAGCGCCACCTCGTCGCGAATCCCCTCGGAAACCAGGAAATCGTGCGCCTGGGCGACCGCGTATTCGATCGGCTGGGCGATGTTCTTCTTGGCGATGTCCGGAGCCGCGCCGGTCCCCCCGTAGGCTCCGTCCAGGTGGATCACGTTGGCCCCGGCGTAGTAGCTCCCCACCGCGACCATGTCGACATCGGCGGCCGTCGAGACCTTCACCGAGATCAGCACCTCGGGGTGGATCGCGCGGATCCAGTCCAGGTGCTTCTTGTGGTCCTCCACCGAGTACACGGAGTGGAACGGGAACGGCGAGAAGAGCGCCGTCCCGGGGACCGCCTCGCGCATGGCCGCGACCCCCGGCGTGTTCTTCTCGGCGAGCAGGTGGCCGCCGAGCCCCGGCTTCGCCCCTTGCGCGTACTTGAACTCCACGAGGCGCGCGAGCCGGATCGTCTCCTCGCGCACGCCGAAGAGGCCGGTGGCGATCTGGGTGATCACGTGGTCGGCGTACCGCGCGAGCTCGGGCGGGTAGCCTCCCTCGCCCGTCGAGGTGAACGTCCCCCAGCGCCTCGCGGCCCGCGCGCGGCCCAGCATGACCGTAAGGGAGACCGAGCCGAACGACATGCCGCCGCCGTAGATCGGGATCGGGATCGCGACCCGCGGACCCTCGGCGCGCCGGTTCAGCTCGATCGAGAGATCCACGGGCCCGGCGTAGGGCGACGACGACGGTGCCGCGAGACGAAGCGTGTCGAACCCGCCGCCCGAGCCGCCGACGAGCAACGACTCGCCGTCCTCCGGCGGGACGCCGGTCCTCGCCTGCCGCCACGTCTCCCGCAGGAGCGGCGCGGTCCAGCGGCGGTCGCCGAGGGCGAGCTCGGTCGGGTCGTCCTCGATCCTGATCGCTTCCCAGGGGCAGACGCGGACGCAGCACCAGTCGTTCTCGAGGCAGCCCGGGCCCAGGCAGCGCTCGTGCCGCGGCTCCTCGAGCGCGGCCTTCCCCTCCGTCCTGCGGTGGACCAGGGGCCGGCAGCTCGCGACGCACAGGCCGCAATCGGTGCAGCGCCCCCGATCCACGACGACTCGGAAGGGGCCGAGACCGGTGGCGAAGCGGTGCGGGGCGACGGCGATGGCCGTTCCCGGCTTTCCCCCCTCGCGCGTGTCGCCCTCCCTCGCGGGCGATCCCGCGACGCCCCGGCCGAGCCGGTCCAGGAAACCGCGCCGCGCCTCGTCGGCGAAGATCGCCCGCCCCGTCTCGCCGCGCAGGCGCCGCACGTCGCGCAACCCCATCGCCCCCAGGACCTCGAGGAGCTGGTCGCGCCACGCGAGCATCAGGTTGATCACCCGCGTCGCGCCCCAGCGCACGTCCACCTCGCCGAGGCCGAGCGGACACGGGCGCCCGGCGCCGCAGTCGGGGCACACCGTGCACCCCATGGCGATCAGGAGCGGGACGTCCACGACCAGCGCGTCGGCGCCGAGGAGAATCGCCTTCGGGACGTGCTCCGCCATGGCGATGCCGCCCGAGGCCAGGAGGGTCAGCCGGTCCCGCAGCCCGCGGTCCACCAGCGCCAGGTGGCTCTCCCTCAGACCGGAAAGGAGTGGGGTGCCGTCTTCGCCGCGACCGTCGGTCCCGGCCGCGAGATGGATCGTCTCGGCGCCCGCCTCCGCCAGCGAGACGATCTCGCGGGCGGCTCCGGCCCCCGCCGCCACGCGGACGACGGTGAGCACGTGGGGGTTGATCTCGCGCACCCGCGCGACGGCGCGGACGGGATCGCCGCCCGGAAGGAACTCGACGATCGTGGACCAGTCCAGGACCGACCGTCTTTCCTCCAGCTCGTCGGGGTGCAGGCAGACGACCAGGTGGTTGAGGTGCTCGGTGAACCGCTCCGGGCCGTCCTCCGCGCGAACCGACGCGTACGTCGTGAGGCGGCTCGCCGCCAGGGCCAGCGCCTCCGAAGCACCCGCGCCGGGGGAGAACGGCAGGAGGCCGAAGACCACGGGGATCGGGATCTCGCGGCTCGGCGGGATGTGGGACTTCAGGTTCCCCTCCGCGTCGAACTGCATGCCGCTGAGGTCGGGGAGCGCGGCGCCCAGCGTGACCGTGGTGGAGATGTGCTCGCGGCCGTGGATCCCGTCGCGGGTCGGCCGGACGATCTCGGACATGTCGGTCCAGATCCCGTCGTACCCCTCGCCGTCGAACGGACCGCCGTACCCCGCGCCGCTCACCGGGACCTTGCCCTCGGTCGCCTGCTCCTGGAGCGAGCAGACGACCTCGGGAGGGTACGTGGCGTTGCCGAGGGCGGCGTGAATCGGGTTCCGCTCGAGCCTGAGCGCCTGGCGCGGGCAGCGGAACACGCACGCGAAGCAGTTGCGGCAGCAGGCTTCCTTCGGGTCCGCCATCCGGCGCGGATCGTCCGCGCTCCGCTCGTGGCAGTCGTAGACGCAGGCCTCGATGCAGGTCCCGCAGTTGATGCAGCGGGTCGAGCGGATCACGCGGCAGGGCCTTGGGATCGGCTTGAGTGGCGGGGCCGGACGCGGCTTGAGCTCGTGGTTTCGGCTCATGCCTTGGCCTCCCGTTCGGGCCATTCGGGGAGATCGAGGCCGAATGCGCGGGCGAAGGCCGCCCGCTCCGCGTCCGCCCTGGCGGCGAAGGTGGCGATCAGCTCCAAGGGGCGACCGTCGCGCTCCTCGATCCAGCGCTCGAGCGCCTCGTAGCACGCCACCAGCGGGAGCCGGGTCTGGCAAACCTCCTCGCAGAGCCCGCAGGCGAAGCACTGGAACGGGCGGTGCGCCTCCTCCGCGCGGACCGCCCCGCCGCGGGAAAGGGTCTCCACGAGGTGGAGCTTCGCTCGCCCCGTGACCAGCTCCTCGCGCGTGAGCAGGTACGCCGGACAGGTGGAGACGCACGCGCCGCAGAAGGTGCATCGCTCGGCGGACTCGATCAGGAGCCGGCGCCCGCCGTCCTCCTCCGGCGCCGGAACCCGCCATCCCTCGGCGTGCGGGCGCCGCCGCGACAGCGCGCGGGCGAGCGCTCCGAGCGCGGGAGACGCCAGACCGAGCAAAGCGAGGGCCGCGGCGTTGGCCCTCGGCGCGAACAGGACGCCCGGAACGTTGCGGAGCCGGGTTCGCACACGGAAGAACTTCCCCGGGTTGACGAGGCCCGAGGGGTCCAGCTCGCGCTTGCGCCTGGCGAGATCCCGCAGCCGGTCCGCCGGGACCGCCGCGCGCACGAACGGCGCGTTCCAGATTCCGACCCCGTACGGGCGGCCGCCGTGCCGGATTCCGGCCCGCGTCAAGAGCTGGACCAGCCCGAGGCGGAGCGTGTAGTCGAGACCGTTCGCCGCGTCGCACGCGAACGCGGCGATGACCACCCCCTCCGGCCCCCTTTCGCCCCGCGCCACCGACATCTCCACCGAGAGGTCGGAGCCGAAGCGCCTCGCGGCGGCCCGGGCCTCGTCGACGAAGCCGGCGACCGCGGAAAGCGGCAACACGACCTCGCTGGCGAGCAGGCTCGGCCCGAGGCGCTGGGCCTTGAGCGGGAAGAACCGCTCGGTCCACAGGTACCGGGCGGCCGTTTCGCCCGCCGCCTCGCCGCCCGCCGGGAGCCGGGCCGCCTCGGCCGGGTCGTCGAAGTGGAGGAGCACCGCGTCGCGCTCCTCCACGATCGGCTGGCCGAGATGGGTGCGATCGCGGAACAGCCGGTTCTCCTCGGCCATGCGCTCCCTGTCGTTGACCGCGACGTGGGACGGGCGGCACGCCGAGGCGGCGAGCCGCTCGACGAACTCGAGGGCCGGGGAGAGGTCGTCGAAGTAGAGGAGGCGCGGGAGGCTGGCCGCGGGGCTCTCGCGAACGCGCAGGGTCAGCTCGGTGAAGAGACCGAGCTGCCCTTCGGTGCCGACGAAGTCACGGAGAGCGCCGTCCTCGCGGCGCAGCTCGAGGATGAGGCCGCCGGCGGTCGCGACGCGGGCGGCCAGGAGGGCGCCGGAAAACGCGCCGTGGCGGAAGCTCTCGAGCCCGAGGCCGCCGGTCGCGGCCCAGCCGCCGACGGTCGAGAACCGGCTCGAGGGGGTCGTGACCGGAACGAGCCCGTGCGGCGCTAAGTGCCTCGCGAGGTCCGCCCAGCGCACTCCGGGCTCCACCCTCGCGACCCGTGCCGCCGCATCGATCTCGAGGACGCGAGCCATCGCGGAGAAGTCGGCCACGATGCCGTTCCGGGTCGGAACGGCGCCGCCGAACGCCGACGAGGAGACACCCCGCGGGAACACCGGGAGGCGCCTCTCGGACGCGAAACGCAGGATCTCGACGACGTCCGCCTCGGCGCGCGGCTGCACCACGACGAGGGGGGTCGAGCGGTGCAGAAGTCCCCCGATCACGCGCGGGACCCGCGCCAGGTCACGCCGGTAGAGCCGCCGCTCGAAGCCGCCTGTCGTCACCCGGCAGCCGTCTCCGAGCCGTCTCCCGAGGTCCGTGGCCAGCGCGGCCACCATCCGAGCCCGCCGCGGCGTGTCCTGGTCGAGCAGGTGGAGGGCATAGAGCTTGAGGCGCGCCTGAGGCGCGCCGACGATGGCGTAGGCGGCGAGGCGGACCAAGCCCCACGGCGAGAGGGCCGCGCCCTCTCCCTCGAGGAGACGGGCCACCGGGCGCGGCGGCTCGAGGCCGTCGCGGACCCTGTGCCGCTCCGCCGCCCTCTTCGCGCGATCTCTCCAGAATTCAGACCAGGACATCGCCTTCGATCCCGCCTCCCGATCTCGTGCGTCGCCGATCGCTCGTGCAACCGGCGCGCCTCGAACCCGCGCCCCCCAACGCTAGGTGCTCCTTTTCAGCTTCTCCCTCAGCGTCTTGCGATCGATGCCCAGGATCTCCGCGGCCCGCGTGCGGTTGTCGCCGACGGCCACCAGCACGCTTCGGACGTGCGCGGCCTCCACCTGTGCGAGGGTCGAAAGCCGCGCCGGATCCCGCTGCGCAGAATAGCGCAGGAGCGCCGGCAAGTCCGGAACGTCTACCGAGTCCGCGCCGCTCCGCGCCACGAGCCATCGGACGAGGTCGGCGAGCTCGCCGACGTTGCCCGGCCAAACGTGCTCCATGAGCGCGGCGATCGTCCGCTCGGAGAAGCGCGGCGTGGCACGACCGACCCCCGCGGCGAAACGCCGCGCGAAGTGGTCCACGAGCACCGGCACGTCGGCGAGTCGCTCGCGAAGCGGGGGCAAGGAGATCTCGATTCCGGGCAGCACCTCACCCCGCTCGGTCCGCGGGCTCCGACCGCGGGAGGGATCTCCCGCCTCGGCGGCCACGGTCACGATCACCCGAGCGGACACGGCACCGCTCCCACGGGCCCCGGACCGGCCGGACGCCCCGGCGCGGAGAACGCGGGCGAGCACCTTGTGCAACTCCGGGTCGGCCTCGTCGAAACACTCCAGAACCAGCGTTCCGCCTCTGGCCGCGGCAACGAGCCCCGGGTCCGCGCCCCATCTCGCGCCCGAGCCGCGCTCGGCCTCCCCGACCAACTCGCGGGCGAGGTGGCGCCCCGGAACGGGCTCGCAGTCGAACCGCACGAACGGACGGCGCGCGCGCGCTCCCGCGAGGTGGAGCACCCGGGCGACGAGCGATTTCCCGGTCCCGTGCTCCCCGACGACCCTCACGGCGTCGGAGCTCGCGGCCGCCCGCTCCACGGCCGCCATGACGGCCCGCATCGCCTCGGAGTTCCCGACGAGGGCGCCGAGGGGCCCCAGCGCGCGTCGATCCTCGGTGGGGAAGGCGCGGCGGGAGCGCAGCTTCGCGACCGCCCGTTCGACCGCCGCCGTCAGCTCCTCGCCGGTGAACGGCTTGGAGAGGTAGTCCTCCGCGCCGATCTTGACCGCCTGGATGGCGCTCTCCACCGTCGGGTAGCCGGTGATCATGAGCACTTCGGTGTACCTGTGGTTCTCCCGCACGTGCCGGACCAACTCGAGTCCGGAGGCCCCCGGCATCTTGAGGTCGGTCACCACCACGTCGAAGGGGGTCTTGCGCAACATCCTCACCGCCTCGGCCACGCCCGGCGCGGTGGCCACCGAGTAGCCCTGCAAGGTGAGGTTGCGCTCCAGCACCTCGAGCGTATCGGGCGAGTCGTCCACCAGCAGGATGCGCTCACCTGTCGACGGCGCCATTCCCCTCCCCGTTGGCGGCGTCCCCGGCCGAACGCCGCGGCAACCGGACCTCGAAACGGGATCCGCGTCCCGGCTTGCTGTCCACGCGGATCGAGCCTCCGTGGGACGTGACGATCCCGTGCACCATCGAGAGCCCGAGCCCGGTTCCCTGGCCGACGTCCTTCGTGGTGAAGAACGGCATGAACACGCGCTCCAGCACGTCGGCGGTCATGCCGGTTCCCGCGTCCTCCACCGCCAGCACGACGTGGTCCTGCCCGGCGCGGGTCTCGATCGTCAGTGTCCCGCCATCCGGCATCGACTGGAGCCCGTTGACCACGAGGTTCACGATGACCTGGTGCATCTGGCCCGGGTCGGCGACGATCTCGGGCAGGTCCGTGGCCAGCTTCCGGCGCAGGACGATCCCCTCGGCGGCGAAGCGCGGCTCGACGAACATGATCCCCTCGGCCACGAGCCGGTTCAGGTCCACGCGCATCTTCCGAGGCGGCGTCTGGCGGGCGAACAGCATGAGCTTCCGGACGACGTCGCGGGCGTGCAGCGCGGACCGGACGATCTTCTCGAGATCCCGGCGGACTTCGGGAGGAAGCCTCTCGTGCTTCCCGGCGAGCTGGGCGAACCCCAGGATCCCCCCGAGCGGCTCGTTCAGCTCGTGCGCGGCGCCGGCGGCGAGCTGGCCGATCGTGACGAGGCGGTCGGCGTGCCGGAGCTGCTCCTGGAGTCGCGCCTTCTCCGTCTCCGCCTGGCGCCTCGAGAGGATGAGCGCCACCTGTCGCGCGACCTCGTGGATCAGGCTCCGTTCTTCCCTGAGGAACGGCCCCTCGTCGAGCGGGGGCTTCTCCTCCGTGTAGAACACCTCCACAGAGCCTCGGGGAAGTCCGTCCACGACGATGTCAGCGGCCTGCCGGTGCGGCCCCTCCCGGAAGCCCGACCTCGCGTGGGGGCGGCCGTCGAGGACGATCCTCGCGGAGCACTCGGACGGGTACTGCCACCCCGGCGGGAGGAGTTCCGCGATGCACTTGAGCATCTCCTCGAGAGTGATCCCCGGGCGCTCGGCGACCTGCGCGATCCCGTAGAGGCAGGTGAGCTCCTTGACCCTCTCGCCGAGGGCCCACCGCGCCCGCTGGTGCGAGAGCGCGACCCCGAGAGAGGCCGCGGCCTGCTCGTAGAGTCGCATGTCGGCGCGGGTGAAGAATCCCCGGGCCGAGTTCCGCATCTGGAGCAGGCCGGTGTTCTCAGACCCGGCGGTCAGGGGGATGATCGCCAGCGAGCGAAAGCCGAAGTCGGGTCCGAGGACCGGGGGAGATCCGCCCCCCGCGGGCGCGATCGGGGCGTGCACCTCCTCCACGTCGCCGGTCCAGAAGCTCCCTCGCGGGGTGAAGCATGGGAGCGCCGCGTCGAACCGGCGCTCCGTCACCCTCGCGCAGAGAAGCTCCACGGCGTCCGGGCCACCGGAGGCCGCCACGCCCTCCTCGGCGGGGTGCGGCTCCCGCTCGAAGCGGAACGACATCGGATCGCCGCGGGACATCTGGCAGCGATACCCCTCCTCCGCGGCCTCCCGGTGGCGCAACTCGATCCAGTCGCAGCCGGAGAACTCCAGGAGCATCTGCGCGACCTGCGCGAGGAACTGCGCCCTCGGGATGCCCCGCGTGGCCTGGACGTGCAGCCGGCTCAGGAACGCGCCGACGTCGCCTGGCGCGCGAGCGGCCTCGAGGCGGCGCGCCCGGGTGGGACGAGATCGAGGCACGGTCCGACTGCGGCGATTTTCCCCGGTCATGGGGGGATTATCGCGGCCCTTTTGCCGCTCGCGCAAGGATTCGAGCCAGGACCGATCCGCGACATCGGCCGCCGTTTTTGTCCGTGTTTATGGGCAAAATCGATTGACAGCGTTTTGGTGACGGGGTACTTTTCCCCAACCTGACGGGGAATTCATCCCCACCTTTTCGTTCACCATCAGGAGGAAGCGTCATGTCAGGACTCGACACCGGGAACACCGGGTTCATGCTGCTCTGCAGCAGCCTCGTCATGCTGATGACCCCCGGGCTGGCGTTCTTCTACGGCGGCCTGGTCGGACGGAAGAACGTCCTCGCCATCATGATCCAGAGCTTCGTCTCGATGGGGTGGACGACGGTGATCTGGTGGGCTTGCGGCTTCTCGCTCTGCTTCAGCGGGGACGTCGGCGGGATCATCGGGAACCTGGACTGGGCGTTCATGCGGCACATCACGCTCAACACGCCGTCGCCGAATTCCTCGATCCCGATGATCGTCTTCGCCGCCTACCAGATGATGTTCGCCATCATCACCCCGGCGCTCATCACCGGCGCCTTCGCGAACCGGGTCACCTTCAAAGCCTACATGTTGTTCCTGACGGCCTGGCTCCTCTTCGTCTACTTCCCCTTCGTCCACATGGTGTGGGGGGGCGGTTTCCTACAGAAGTGGGGCGTCCTCGACTTCGCCGGCGGCATCGTGGTCCACAACATCGCGGGGATCGCGGCGCTCGCGTCGGTCCTCTACGTCGGCAAGCGCCGGGTCGAGGACCGGGGGCCGCACAGCATCCCGCTGGTCGCCCTCGGCACCGGCCTTCTCTGGTTCGGGTGGTACGGGTTCAACGCGGGCAGCGAGTTCCGGGTGGACTCCGTGACCGCCGTCGCGTTCCTGAACACCGACATCGCCGCTTCGTTCGCCGCGGTCGCCTGGCTCTTCATGGATTGGATGGTCTCGAAGAAGCCGAAGTTCCTCGGCCTCCTGACCGGCGCCGTCGCGGGTCTGGCCACCGTGACACCCGCCGCCGGCTACGTCTCGCCTTCGACGGCGGCGCTCATCGGCGTCGTCGCCGGCGTCGTCTGCTTCTACGCGGTCGCGCTGAAGAACAAGCTGCGATGGGACGACGCGCTGGACGTCTGGGGGGTTCACGGCGTGGGAGGATTCCTCGGCATCGTGCTGCTGGGGATCTTCGCTACCACCGCCTTCAACCCGGCGGGCACGGACGGCTTGATTGCCGGCAACACCGCCTTCTTTTTCAAACAGCTCGCGGCGGTGGTCTTGTCGTCCGTCTGGGCCTTCGTCTTCACCCTCGGCATGCTCTGGGTCATCGACCGGATCACGGTCGTCAGGGTCGACAAGGCGCAGGAGGACCTCGGCCTCGATGAGGCGATTCACGGGGAGAAGGCGTACCTCGAGGGGGTGTAGGCCATGCGGACCGCGTGCTTCCGGAGCCCGACGAGGGCGTCGGCGGCCGCTCTGCTCGTGGGCGCCCTCGCCGTTGTCCCCTGCGTCGCCGGCGACCCGCCGAAGCCCTGGTACGAGCAGCTCACGGTCGACGCGTTCCTCTCCCTTAGCTACTCGTATAGTTTCAACCGGCCCGAGTCGGGCGTGAACCGCTATCGGGTGTTCGATTTCGACGACAACACGTTCAAGTTCGACGTGGCCGAGATCGTACTCCAGAAGGCGGTCTCAGAGCCGCGGGATGTGGGCTTCCGCGTGGACGTCGCCTTCGGCTCCTCGGTGCCCCGCGTGCTGGCTGCCGCGGACGCCGGGAGCGGGAGGAAGGGGGCCCAGGACTACGACGTGCACCAGGGGTTCGCGACTTGGGTGGCGCCGGTCGGCTCCGGCCTCAAGCTCGACTTCGGCAAATTCATCACCCACCACGGGTACGAGGTGATCGAGGGGTACGACGGCTACAACGACAACGCGACCCGGTCGTTCCTCTTCGGCTACGCGATCCCCTTCACCCATACCGGTCTACGCGCCGCCTACGCCTTCAGCGGGAAGGTGTCCGCGATGCTCATGGTGGTCAACGGCTGGGACAACGCCAAGGACAACAACGCGTCCAAGTCGGTCGGGGCGCAGGTGACCTTGGCCCCGACCGCGTCCCTCACGATCTACGTCAACGGCATGACCGGCCCGGAGCGCGACGGCGACAACGGCCACGACCGAAGGATGCTCGATCTCGCGGCGACCTGGAAGACGACCGACCACCTGGTGCTGGGGCTCAACCTCGACCGCGGGAACGAGGAAGACGCGCCCGTCTCCGAGGGCCTCCCCAAGAACGTGTCCTGGGACGGCGCCGCGGCGTACGCGAAGCTCGCCGTCGGGCCGAAGCTGTCCCTGGCGCTGCGCGCCGAGCAATTCGACGACCGGGACGGATGGCGAACCGGCGTCGCGCAGAGGCTGCGGGAAATCACGCTGACCCCCGAGTACCGCGTGAGCCCGCACCTGATTCTGCGCGGCGACCTCCGCCTGGACGCGTCGGACAACGGGGTGTTCGAGAAGGACGGCGGCGCCACCGACCGCCAGGTCACGGCGCTCTTCAACGCGATCTACCTCTTCTGAGGCGCCGACCGGCGAGGCCCTTTCGGCCAGGGAGGCGCCTCGCCGGGCCGCCCAGGCGTAGGATTCCTGCGGCGGCGCTCGTCCCTGGAACTTCCGGCCCGCGTTCACGTACCAAAGGAAGGTCTTGCGTCCGCCCGGCGAGGGATCCTCGGCGGGCGCCTTGGGAGTCTCACCTCATGAAGAAGCGAACCAAGATCGCCATCGGGATCGGGGCGGCCGTGGTGGTGCTCGCCGCCACCGCGGTCGTCATCCAACAGAAGAGGAAGCCGGACGGGATCCGCGTGCGGACGGCCAAGGTGGACAAGAAAGACCTGGTCTCCCTGGTCACGGCCAACGGCACGATCGAGGCGCGCACCAAGGTGGATCTCTCCGCGAACATCATGGGGCAGATCACGAGTCTCAACGTCCGCGAGGGCGACGCGGTGAAGAAGGGGGACCTCCTCCTGGTCATCGACCAGGCCCGTTACCGGGCGGCGGTGGACTCGAGCCGGTCGTCCCTCGAGTCGCTGGAGGCGGAGCTCGCGAGGGTGCGCGAGGTCGGCGCGCAGGCGAAGCGCGACCTCGACCGCGCCGAGGCACAGTACCGCGACGGGATCCTCGCCACGGCGGACTACGACCGGGCGAAGAGCGTCTTCGATCAGTCGGTGTCGGCGGTGCAGCGCGCGGAGCGGCAGGTGACGCAGGCGCACGCGGAGCTGTCCTCCACGCACGACGCCCTGGACAAGACCGAGATCCGCGCGCCCATGGACGGGATCGTCACCCGCCGCAACGTGGAGCAGGGCGAGGTCGTGGTCACCGGGACCATGAACAACGCCGGGACGGTGCTGATGACCGTCTCCGACATGTCCACCGTCGAGGCGGTCCTCGACGTGGACCAGACCGACGTCCCTCTCCTGAAGCTCGGCCAGCCCACGTCGGTGCTGATCGACGCGTTCCCCGACAAACCCTATCCCGGCGTGGTCTCCGAGATCGGGTCGAGCCCGATCCGCGGGACCACCTCCCTCGGCCAGGCCGCCACCGGGACCGACTACGAGGTCAAGGTCGCGCTCACTTCCCATCCCGCCGGGATCCGGCCCGGGCTGACCGTCACCGCGGACATCACCACCGACACCCGGAAGGGCGTGCTCACCGTGCCGATCGGCGCGCTGATCTTGAGAAGCGAGGACGAGGGCAAGGCGTCCCCATCGAAAACCGAGGAGGGGGCCGAGAGCCGCCGGACGGACGAGCAGGTCGCCACGGTGGCCTCGAGGACCCGGGACGTCGAGGGGGTGTACGTGGTCCGGGACGGCAAGGCGGCCTTCAAGCCGGTCACCACCGGGATCAAGGGGGAGCTCGACCTCGAGGTGCTCGTCGGGCTCGCCTCGGGAGACGAGGTGATCGTCGGGCCGTTCAAGGCCCTTCGCGAGCTGAAACCCGACGCGAAGGTCGTGGTGGACAACAGCGAAACGACGGAACTCGAGAAGTGATCACGCTGGAGGTCGCCCGGATCGCGCTGGCGTCCATCCTGGCGCACAAACTCCGGTCGTTCCTCAACCTGCTCGGCATCATCATCGCGGTCACGACCATCGTCGCGGTGATCTCCGTCGTCTCCGGCCTCAACGAGTACGCGGCGAACCTGATCGGGCAGCTCGGCCCCAACACGTTCATCCTCACGAAGTTCGGCATCATCACGAGCCGCCAGGAATATCTCCAGGCGCTCAAGCGCAAGGACATCACGTTGGACGACGTCGAGGCCGTGAGGCGTCTCGTACCCCGGGCGAAACGGGTGACCGGCCGCGTGTTCACCGCGAAGTCGGTGTACGGCGAGGGGCGGCGGCTTCCCGACGCGATCGTCTTGGGCGCGGGCCCGGAGTTCCCCTGGATGATCGGGCTCGAGCTCGAGGACGGGCGCTACTTCACCGACGGGGAAGACCGCGCCTCCCGCGCGGTGGCGGTGATCGGCACCGACATCAGGGACGAGCTGTTCCCCCACGCGGACCCGATCGGCCGGACGGTCACCGTGCAGGGGAAGCCGTTCCGGATCATCGGCCTGACCGTGAAGCAGGGGCGGGCGCTCGGCCAGAGCCAGGACAAGTTCGTGCTCGTCCCGCTCGGCGCCTACCAGAAGGCGTTCGGGAAGACCGAAAGCGTGGACGTGTTCGTCGAGGCCCCGGACGCCGCCTCGCGCGACGCCGTCCTCGAGGAGGCGCGGGTCGCGCTGCGGACCCGCCGCGGGACCGGCTTCCGCGACCCGGACCCGTTCGGCGTCGTGGACGCCGCGGCGCTGAACACGCTCTGGAAGAACCTCACCTTCGCCGGCTTCGCCCTGGTGATCTGGATCTCGTCCATCTCGCTCCTGGTCGGGGGCGTGGCCATCGCGAACACGATGTTCGCCTCGGTCATGGAACGGACTCACGAGATCGGCGTCCGCAAGGCGATCGGAGCGCGGCGGCGCGACGTGAGGCGGCAGTTCCTGTTCGAGGCCGCCGCCTTGAGCTCGTTGGGCGGCGTCGCCGGCGTCCTCCTGGGCTCCGCCGCCTCGAAGATCGTCGAGGGGATGACGCCGTTCCCGGCGCGGGTGACCCCGGGCCTCGTGATCGCCGGGCTCGCCGTCTCGACCCTCTCCGGCGTGCTGGCGGGCTGGCTCCCGGCCTTGCGCGCCGCCCGCCTCGACCCGGTCGAGGCGCTGCGGGAGGAATGAATTGGGCCGGCTTCGCGCGAGCCTCGCCGCCCGCCGCGAGAACGTCGCCTCGGCGTTCCGCTCGATACGGGAGCAGAAGCTCCGGTCGCTCCTGACCTGCCTCGGCATCGTGATCGGCGTCGCGACCGTGATCGTCATGGTGTCGCTCCTCACGGGGTTCAACGAGCGCTTCATCTCGTCGTTCCGCCAGTTCGGCGCGACGCTGGTGCAGTTCCAGATCCACGAGGACGAGTTCGGGGGAGGCCCCCCGCGCGAGGAGGAGCGCCTCCGGCCGGTGCTCACGCTCGACGACGCGCGGGCGATCCAGCGTTACGCGTGGGCGGTCTGGTACGTCTCGCCGGAGCGCTGGCAGTTCCAGGGAGTCGAGGTCCGGTGGCGCGGAAACCGAGTGGAGGGAGCGACCGTCGGCGGGGTCACCCACTGGTACCCGGACGCCAACAGCCACTTCGTCCAGCACGGCCGGTTCTTCAGCGAAGGGGAGGACCGGCACGCGGCGCAGGTGGCGGTGATCGGGAAGGGGGTCGTCGAGGCGCTCTTCCCGCGAATCGACCCGCTGGGACGCGAGGTCGAGATCAACGGGCGGCCGTTCCGGGTGGTCGGCGTGTTCGAGGACAAGGGCGGGTTCCTGGACCAGGGCGGCGCGAACCTGCAGATCGCGATCCCGATGGGGGTCTTCGACCGGATCTGGCCGGAGACCCAGAAGACTTACGGGTGCGTGATCGCGACGGTCCCGCGGAAGCCGGAGTGGGTCAACCTCGCCATCGAGCAGGGAACGGAGATCCTGCGCGACCGGCGCGGCCTCCGCTTCGACCAGCCCAACAACTTCGCGATCCGCACCCCGGACCGTTACATCCGGCTGTTCCGGCAGATCACCGGCGGGATCGGCGCAGCGATGATCGCCATCGCCGGCATCAGCCTGGTGATCGGCGGGGTGGGCGTGATGAACATCATGCTGATGAACGTCACGCAGCGGACCCGGGAGATCGGGATCCGCAAGGCTCTCGGCGCGCGCCGCCGGGACGTCCTGCAGCAGTTCCTCACGGAGGCGATGACCCTCACGATGGTCGGCGGCACCGCCGGGGTCCTGGCCGGCCTGGGCGTCGCACGGCTCGTCGCCGCGCTGAGCCGGTTCCCGGCGACCTTCTCCCCTCTCGCCGTTGCGGCGGGGCTCACCGTCTCCGCCCTCGTGGGCCTGTTCTTCGGCACCTACCCCGCCTGGCGCGCCGCGCGCCTCGATCCCATCGAGTCCCTGCGGCACGAGTGACAGGCGGGACCCACCGAGCGCTTCTTCGAGGATCGATTTCCCCGGGGGCCTGGAAGAAACTGTTGACTAACGTTTGGAACGTTAGCATACTTAACGACATGAACGTTAGGCAAATCAACGAGTGTCTCCTGCGCGGCGATCTCGCCGCGCCGAGGCTCTTCCCCCATCTCGACGATCTCGCCCACTCGCGGTTCGCTTTCGAGATGCATTTCGGACTGGACGCGCTTCCCGAAGAAGAGGGCGTTCTGCTCGTCCGCGGACCGCGTCAGTACGGAAAGAGCACCTGGCTGGAGTCGAAGCTCAGGGAGACGATCACGAGCCACGGGCCAGGCAGCGCGCTCTACCTCAACGGGGACGAGCTCGGCGACGCCGACGCGCTCCGGGACGCGCTGGCGGAAACGGCCGCGGCGTTTCCGCGGGGGGTCCGGGTGCGCCGCCTGTTCGTGGACGAGATCACGGCTGTCCGGGACTGGCAGCGCCCCTTGAAGCGCGCCATCGACGCGGGCGACCTGCGAGGGATCCTCGTCGTCACGACCGGCTCGAAGGCCACCGACCTGCGCCGGGGTAGCGAGCGGCTCCCGGGTCGCCGCGGGCGCCTCGATCGAACGACCTATCTCTTCACGCCCGTCTCGTTCGGCGAGTTCCGCCGCGTCTGCGGCCCGCACCTCGGCGATCGCGCGCTGTCGGCGTACCTCCTTGCCGGCGGCTGTCCGGCAGCCCTGAACGCGCTCGCCGAACGGGGGCATCTCCCGGAGTATCTCGTCGAGATGATGCGGGATTGGATCTACGGCGAGTGTGCGGCGAGCGGACGTCAACGCGCCGCCTTGGTCGCCGTGATGGAGAACATCCTGAAGTGGGGCGGCACGCCGGTGGGACAGGCCAAGCTGGCACGGGAAGCCGGTCTCGCCAACAACACCGTCGCCGCGGCATACGTCGAATTGCTGTCGGACCTGATGTGCGTTGGCCAGGCGCTGGCATGGGATCCTTCGCGCAGGGTCGGCCTCGCCCGCCGTCCGGCGAAGTTCCCGATGACGAATCTTCTCGTGGCCGTCGCCTGGAGCCCCGAGCGACTGCGCAGCGTGGACGACTTCGAGCAGCTTCCCGAGGATGTGCAGGGCAAGTGGTGGGAATGGCTCGTCGCGCAGGAGCTGTGGCGTCGGGCCGCCCTGAGGGGGTCGGACTTCCCCGAGAGAATGCACTACTGGCAGTCCGCCGAGCACGAGATCGATTTCGTCCTCGATCGCGAAACCTGTCTCGAGGTCAAGAGCGGGAGGACCACCGCGCTCGAATTCGCGTGGTTCGCCCGGACGTTTCCTCGATCCAGGCTCACCGTCGTTGGCGAGGGCCGCTTTGATTCGCGCTCGGTGACCGGCATAACGATGGAGGACTTTCTCCTGCAGGTTCCCTGATCGCTCGCCGCTCCTTGCGGAGGCGACCCGCCGAGACCGGCCTCGACGGGAACCCCGGCCCCACGACCCCCAAGGGGACCGGGCGCACGGTCTACCTCGATTCGGGATCGACGGGAGCGTCCACCGTGCCGAGGCGTCCCTCCGCGCGCACGGTCACGACGACGAGCTTCTCCGCGCGCAGGATCAGGAAGCTCGGATCCTCCATGCCCCATTCGACGTAGGGCACCTCGAATCGCAGCTCCGCCCGCAGGTGTCCGCCCTCCACGGTCAGGGCCACGGGAAGGGTCATCGGGTGGTCGCCTCCGTGGAGGCTCATCGTCCCCCCGAGCTTGACGTCGCTGCGGCCCGATTCCTCGACGCGGCCCAGGACGCGCTGAGGGCGGAAAACGATCGCCGGGTAGCGCTCGCTCTCGAGGATCGAGCCGTGCATCTTGCGGTCGCGCCTCGCGTTCCCGGTCTCCGCGCTGCGGGCGTCCACCGAGATCTCGCCCGATGCGGTCCCGGTGGCCGGATCGAAGCGGAGCGCGCCGCCCGTCAGGCGCATCGACCCGTGGACCTCGTGAAGCGTCGTGCCGAGCGTGAAGGAGACCGCGCTCGCCTTCGGATCGAGCGTCACGACGCGCTCGGCCGCGGGAGCCGGAGACGCGAGGACGCACGCGGAGAGCAGGGGGACGAGCAACGTGGCCTTCGCGATCCGTCGGCTCATGCGGAACTCCTCGCTCGAGCGCGGGGCGCGCCCGGGCCGCGCGTACCCCTCAGTACCGGTCCTCGTCCCCCTTGGGCGCGTTCGGGAGCACGGGCCACGTCGTTCCGTTGATCGTCATCCCGCCGTGGGAGAACACCCCCGACCGGCGGATGAAGGCCGCCGGGAAGTCGAGGGACGGCTCCGACGCCTCGTCGAGAGCCGCGCGGTGCTCGGGCGAGAGCGTGAGGTCGAGCGCGGCCAGGTTCTCTTCGAGCTGCGCGGCGCTCTTCGCGCCGAGGATCGTCGAGGCGACTCCCGGGCGGCCCTGCACCCACGCGAGCGCCACCTGCGCGGGCTTCGCCCCGGCCTCCTTCGCGACGCGCTTCACGACGTCGAGCACCGAGAAGGCGCGGTCGTCGAGCGAGGACAGCACCCAGTCTCCCCTTCCGGGAGGCGTCTTCTTCACGCTCTCCCGCGTGTGCTTGCCCGTCAACACGCCGAAGCGGAGCGGGGACCACGGGGTCACGCCGAGGCCCATCTCGAGCGCCATCGGGATCAGCTCCCCCTCGACCGTGCGCTCGAGAAGCGAGTACTCGATCTGGAGCGCGATGACGGGACTCCATCCACGGAATCGCGCCGTCACCTGGGCCTCGGCCACCTTCCAGGCCGGCGTATCGGAGAAGCCGACGTAGCGCACTTTGCCGGACGCGACGAGATCGTCGAGCGCCCGCACCGACTCGTCGATCGGCGTGATCGGGTCCCAGCAGTGCATCCAGTAGAGGTCTATGTAATCGGTCTTGAGGCGCCGGAGCGAGTCCTCGCACGAGGCGGCGATGCACTTGCGGCTCGTGCCGCCCGCGTTCGGATCGCCGGGGAAGAGGTTCCCGAAGAACTTCGTCGCGATCACCATACGGCGGCGCTTCGACGGAACGCTCCCGAGGTGCTCGCCGAGGATCGTCTCGGAGTGGCCCTTCGTGTACATGTTCGCCGTGTCGATGAAGTTCCCGCCGGCGTCGAGGTAGCGGTCGATCATGGCCTTCGACTCCGCCACGCTCGCGCCCCAGCCCCAGTCGTCCCCGAAGGTCATCGCGCCGAGGCAGAAGGGGCTCACACAGAGTCCCGAGCGTCCGAGGGTCACGTAGTGGTCGAGCGGCATGGTGGCTCCTCCCGAAAGACTGCCAGTCTACCCGGGAAACCCCGTACGGCAAGGTCCAAGAGGTTCTCGATAGGGACAGCCAGGCCCTGAGGTATCGTAGTCACCGAGGAGCGCGTGTAGAGCGTGACGACGAGCGCCGAGACAACCCCGGCGGTGCCACCGCCGGGAACGCCGTTCGACGGCCGCGGCAAGCGGATCGGCATCTTCGTCGTCGCGTACAACGCAGAGAGCCAGATCGAAAAGACCCTCGCGCGCATTCCGGAGGACATCTGGCGTGCGATCGAAGTGCTCTGGGTGGTCGACGACTGCAGCCACGATGAGACCGTCGAGAAGGCCCTTTCGTTCGGCCGGTGGCGGGAGAAGATCGTCGTGCTCCGCAACCGCGTGCGCCAGCAGTACGGCGGCGATCAGAAAATCGGCTGTCAGTATGCCCTCGACCACGGGCTGGACGTGGTGGTCACGCTGCATGCGGACGGCAAGTATGCACCGGAGCGATTGGCGGACCTCCTCTCTCCTGCGGTGGCCGGGCAGGCCCGCGTGGTCGTGGGCTCCCGCATGTTGAAGAGGGGCGATGCCGTGCGGGGCGGCATGCCGCGCTACAAGTACCTTGGCAACATGGTCCTCACGAAGATCCAGAACTCGCTCAGCGGGCTTTCGCTGACGGAGTTCCACTCCGGCTACCGGGCCTACAGTGCGGCCTTCCTGGCGGATGTCCCGTTCTGGGAGAATTCGGACGACTGGCACTTCGACTCCCAAGTCCTCCTTCAGGCGGCGCAGACCGGCGAGAAGATCGTCGAGGTCCCGATACCGACGTACTACGGCGACGAGATCTCCCGCGTGAATGGGGTGGTCTACGGCTTCCACTGCGTTGCGACCTCCGTCGGGTACTTCCTGCAACGGAAGGGGATCCTGTACTCGCGGAAGTTCGACGTCGCCCTTCGGGGTCGCCACTACTTCGAGAAGTTCAACGACCCCGCCTCCAGTCACTCTCTGATTCTCGAGCGGCTCGGGCGCGAAGGCCTGGCCGGGAAGCGGGTTCTCGAGCTGGGTGTGGGCGACGCATCGCTCACGAAGAGAATGGCGGAGATGGGAGCCCTGGTGGACGGGGTGGAAATCGATTCTCGGGCGGCGGGCCTCGCGGGCCCCTTCTGCAAGAACGTCTATGTCGGCGATTTGGATGCGATCGAGACGATTCTGCCCGACGCCGAATACGACATCGTCGTCGCGGCGGATGTGCTGGAGCACGTCAAGGATCCGGAGTTCGTGCTGTCGAAGCTCAAGAAGTACCTGAAGCGCGGGGGGCCTCTTGTGGTCTCGCTGCCGAACGTGGCGAATTTCTACGTGCGCTTCAGCCTGCTGATCGGCCGGTTCCCCTACTACCGAAAGGGGCTCTTGGACCGGACTCACCTGCACTTCTTCACGCTCCGGTCAGCGGAGAGGATGCTGTGGAAGACGGGCTGGTTGGTCGAGGAGAGGGCGGTTTCAGCCATTCCGCTTCCGGTCGTGTTCCCGTTTGTCGTGAAGCCTCCCTTTCATGTTGCGCTCCGGGCCTTTCATGGGCTGACGCGTCTCATGAAGGGCCTCCTGGCCTACCAGGGAATCTATTTCTGCCGGAACCCGAACAAGTCCGACTTGCTGTGAGGTGCGGCCGCGTCGTTCGGGGTGGGGCGGCATCGACCTGGGCCGCGCGATAGGGCGGGTGGCACGGGACGGCGAGCGGACCATATTTTCTCATAGCGAAGGAGGTCGACGCATCATGAGGCGGAGCACCGGGGGCTTCACCCTGATCGAGTTGCTGATCGTCGTGGCGATCATAGGCATCATCGCGGCCATCGCCATCCCGAACCTGCTGAACGCGATCGATCGCGCCAAGCAGAAGAGGTCCATGGTGGACATCCGCTCGATCGGCACGGCCGTGGAATCGTACGCCGTCGAGTTCAACTACTACCCCACCGCGGGCGACATCGGAACGCTGGCGACCCCGGCGACCAACGTGGTGCCGGCGTACATCAAGCTCGTTCCGATGCAGGGCGCCTGGCAGCACGACTTCTACGTCAGTTCGGCCACCAACGGCTTCACGATCGCTTCCGGCGGCAAGGACGGCGGCGGCCTGACGGGTGTCCAGTGGGGCGCGTTCCAGGGTTTCGACAAGCCGATCGTGCTCATCGGCGGGCAATTCGCGGCCTGGCCCGAGGGCGTCCAGCAGTGAACGATCCGGCCGGGCGGGTAGGAGACGGTCTCGCTCCCGGCGCTCGGCGAAACTACGGCCGTTCCCTCCACGGCCTCGACAGCGCCGACGCGGCTTCCGCCAGCGCGGAGTGCTCCGGCGCCAGCGGGACGATGTCCACGAGCTTCAGCCTGGAGACGTCCCAGAAACCGAAGGAGCCCCAGCGGGAATCGTAGTGGCTCCACCAGCGGATCCCGGCCCACCGCTTTTCCCGGTAGACCCGGAGAGCCCAGCTCTGGGTCACGGCGCGGTCGCGCGCCACGACCGCGGACGGGCGGAGCTCCCGTTCGACGAGACGTCGGGCATCGTCGAGATCCAGGGTCTCGATCCTGGCCACGTCGAACGTCGCCAGGGCCCGGACGCTTCCCGGGAGATCGGGCCGGCCCAGGAGGAGCATCGGCGTCCAGACGGCGTGGTTGCCGAACGCCTCGGCAACGGCCCCCGCAGCGGCGTCGGACACGTAAAGGACCGCGTAGTGCTCGGGGTTGTCCACCCTGCCCGCGCCCTGCCGGCTCGCTCGGTGGAGCGGGTGCCCGGCCGCGCCCGCCCGGGCGCCGGCCAGCCACGGGAGCACCCTGTAGAGCCTAGGCGTAGGCACCCTCGGCCTCGGCGTCTATCGCCTCGACCACCGGCCCGGCCCCGCGCAGGCTCAACACGTCCACGGGGCGCGAGCCGAGATGTGCGTTGTGCGAGGTGAGCCAGATCTCGGCCTGCTCGCGCGGATAGAGCTGGAGGAGCCGGGCGATCACGTAGTCCAGGTCCAGAAGGCGCCGCTGGTTCTCGGCGCTGATCCTCTCCTCGCCGGACTTCCAGCGCGACGGCTGCGAAGCGCTGACGTCGAGAAGGCCCGCCAGCCGGTTGTTCCCCAACTCCCGGATCAGGCCGGCGAGCCGTGCGGCGAGCAGCCATTCCACCGGGCCGGTCTCGGAGACCCGTCGCGCTCTCCCGGAACCGGTCGGGTGGTAGGTGGTTCGGGATCGATTCCTCCGGGTCGGCATCGGCACCTCCTCTCGGTACCCAACATAATACGTTGGGTATTCTGTCGAGTCAAGCGGCGCGCTCGGGGCGCGCGTAACTCCTGGGGCCTCCCGCCGTAAACTGCCCCGGGGAACGTTCATCCCACGGAGGCGACGCTCGGCCATGAAAACCGCTCACCACTCGATCCCGACGGCCATCCTCGTTCTCGTTCTCGCGGCGACCGCTCCCGCGTTCGCGACCGACCCGGTGCACGACGCGAGGCTCCTGCGCTTCCCCGACATCCACGGGGACACCGTGGTGTTCTCCCACGGCGGAGACCTGTGGTCCGTGCCGACCGGAGGGGGCGTCGCGACCCGCCTGACCACGGGCGACGGTCTCGAGGTGTTCCCGCGATTCTCCCCCGACGGGAAATGGATCGCGTTCACCGGCCAGTACGACGGCTCCTCGGACGTTTACGTGATGCCGGCGACGGGAGGCGAGCCCCGGAGGCTCACCTGGTACCCGGCGGAGAACGCGTCGGAGCGGATGGGCTACGACAACATGGTGATCGGCTGGACTCCCGACGGGAAGATCCTGTTCCGGTCCCTGCGCGGCCCGATCGGCGGGTTCGTCGGTGTGCCGTACGTGGTGAGCCCCGAGGGCGGGCCGGAGGAGCGGTTCCCGCTCCCGGAGTCGGGGATCATCTCGTTCGCCCCCGACGGGAAGCGGATCGCCTACACCCGGATCTTCCGGGATTTCCGGACGTGGAAGCGGTACGCGGGCGGGATGGCGCAGGACGTGTGGATCTACGACCTCGAGAAGAAAGCCCTCGATCGGGTCACTGACTGGGAGGGGACCGACACGCAGCCGATGTGGATCGGCGACTCGATCTACTTCCTGTCGGACCGCGAGGACTGGAAGCTCAACCTCTGGCGGTACGACCTCGCCTCGAGAAAGACCTCCCGCGTCACGGACTTCAAGGAGTACGACGTCAAGTGGCCGCACTCCGGAAGCGGGAAGATCGTGTTCGAGAACGGCGGCTGGCTCTACCTCCTCGATCCCGCCGCCGGCAAGCCGCTCAGGATCCCCGTGGACCTGCCCGACGACCGGAAGCTGGCGCGGCCTCACTGGGTGGACGTCTCGAACCGGATCACCGATTTCGCCCTGGCCCCCGGCGGCAAGCGCGCGGTCTTCGCCGCGCGCGGCGACGTGTTCACGCTCCCGGCCGAGCACGGGAACACACGCAACGTCACCGCGACGGCGGGGGTGCGTGAGAAGAGCGCCGTCTGGTCCCCCGACGGAAAGTGGATCGCGTACGTATCCGACGCGACCGGCGAGGACGAGATCTACGTGGTCCCGCAGGACGGGAAGGGAAAGCCCGTCCAGGTGACGACCGGATCGGACTCCCTGCATTACGATCCCGTGTGGTCCCCCGACTCGAAGAAGGTCGCCTGGTCCGACCGCGCCATGCGCCTTTGGTACGTGGACATCGCGGAGAAGAGGCCGGTCCAGGCGGACAAGGCGGACGTCTTCGAGATCAACGAGTACGCCTGGTCGCCGGACTCGAAGTGGATCGCGTACTCGAAGGTGCAGAACAACGACCTGCCGGCGGTCTTCCTCTATTCGATCGAGTCGCGGACGATCACCCAGGCCACGAGCGGCTTCTGCCGCAGCTACGGCCCGCAGTTCGACCCCGACGGGAAGTACCTCTTCGCGCTGTCCGACCGCGACGTGAACCCGGTCGTCGGGAACTTCGAGGCCTCGTTCACGGTGACCTCGCCGACCCGTCCCTACGCGATCGTGCTCCGATCCCACCTCCCGTCGCCGTTCGCGCCGCGCAGCGACGAGGCAAAGCTCGAGGGCGAGGAGAAGACCGAGAAGCCGGCCGACAAGGACGGCGCGAAGGCCGGGGCGGCGAAGGACGAGAAGGAGAAGGACAAGGATAAGAAGGAGCCGTTCCGGATCGACCTCGCCGGGATCCAGGATCGGATCGTCCCGTTCCCGGTCGCTCCGGGCGAATACCGCGGCCTGCGCGCGGCGAAGGACCGGCTCTTCTACCTGGCGGCGCCGGTCCGCGCCCTCACCGGTCCGCCTGCCGGGGCGAAGCCCCGCCTCGTCATGTACGACCTCGACAAGCGGAAGGAGCAGACGATCCTCGATCCGGTGGACAACTACGACCTCTCCCCCGACGGGAGCCGCATCGTTTACCGGAGCGAGAAGACCTACGGGATCGTGGACGCGAAGGAGGGCGCGAAGGTCGGCGACGGCAAGCTCGACCTCTCCGACCTCCGCATGGAGCTCGACCCCGAGGCCGAGTGGCGCCAGATCTTCGCGGAAGCGTGGCGCCTCGAGCGCGACTTCTTCTACCTCCCGGACATGGGGAAGATCGACTGGCCGCAGATGAAGCGGCGCTACGAGCCGCTCCTCCCCTACGTGAGCCACCGGGCCGACCTGACCTACGTGATCGGCGAAATGATCGGAGAGCTCGAGAGCGGGCACGCGTACACGGGCGGCGGCGACGCGCCGCGTCCCGAGAAGGTCCCGGTGGGAGCGCTCGGTGCCGACCTCGAGCCGGACCCGAAGGCCGGCCTCTGGCGGATCGCGCGGATCCTCGATGGGCGGCCCTGGATCGAGAGCCGCCGCTCGCCGCTCGCCGAGCCGGGCATCCGCGTCGCCGCGGGCGACTACCTCCTGGCCGTGAACGGAAAGGACCTCGCGGCGTCCGACGATCCGTATCGTCTCCTCGTCGAGACCCCGGGACACACGGTCACGCTCCTCGTCAACTCCAAGCCGTCCCGTGATGGAGCCCGCGAGGTGACGGTGGGGCCGCTCGGCGACGAGCAGGATCTCCGGTACATCGACTGGGTGGAATCGAACCGCAAGAAGGTCGAGCAGGCCACCGGAGGAAGGGTCGGGTACGTCCACATCCCGAACATGGGCGCCGAGGGGCTTCAGGAGTTCATCCGGCAGTACTTCCCGCAGATCCGGAAAGAGGGGCTCGTCGTCGACGCCCGGTACAACGGCGGCGGGTTCGTCTCGCAGATGGTCCTGGAGCGCCTGCGCCGCGTGGTCATGGGGATGGGCGGCCCGCGCGGCGGACGGCCGGGCACCTTCCCCGACGCCGCGTTCAACGGCCCGATGGTCTGCCTGCTCAACATGTACTCGGCCTCGGACGGGGACATCTTCCCGTACTACTTCCGCGAGTACGGCCTCGGACCGCTGATCGGCACCCGCTCTTGGGGAGGCGTGATCGGCATCCGCGGACTCGGCCCGAACCTCGTGGACGGGGGGTACGTCACCATGCCCGAGTTCAGCTCGTACAACCTGAAGAGCCAGTGGATCATGGAGAACCACGGCGTCGATCCGGACATCGTTGTGGACAACCTCCCGCAGGACGAGATGGCCGGAAAGGACGCGCAGCTCGAGCGCGCCATCCAGGAAGTGATGAAGCGCGTCGAGGAGAGGAAGCCCACGTGGCCGCCTCCACCGCCCTCGCGCGACCTCCGCGACCCGGACGCGACGGAGGGGGTGGAGAGGAGATAGCGTCCGATTGACGGTTGACCTCCTCGCGCCTCATGTGTTACGAAGCACCCAGGCATTGCCGGGGAACGGCTGGTTGTTCCCCGGACGCGGAGGCCATCGTGATCGTCGCAAGCCTCGACCGCCGAAAAGGGGGTAGAGCAATGCATCGTCGCGCCGCAGTCGTCTTCGTTCTGGCCGCCCTGGTTCTGCTGATGCCCTCGTGCAGGAAGCTCTCGGCACTCGCGCCCACCACGGGGGAAAGCCTCGTCGCCTTGCCCCTGGCGAGCACCAACTCGATCCCCCCGGAGTGGGGGACCCTGGTCTCGGTGACGAGCGCAAGCGCGTATCCGCCACTGGTCCAGCTCTGGCTGCAGGACCGTGACGGAACGCTCCGGATGCTGGTCCTCGATCTCTCCACCGCCCGCTTCGTCAACGCAAAGCTGATCCCGCGGCGCTAGCCCGCCCCTTCGGACCGCGGCGCCCGGCGCGCTTTTCGGGTCCCATCGGGAGGACGTTCATTCCGCAGCGCTCAATACGAATTGGGAGGAGGGCAAGGACGTGAGCAAGATCACAAGCCTGATCAACCGCACGCTCTTCGTGCTGTCGTTCGTCCTGGCGGCGATCGCCGTCCTGGAGAAGATCGTCAACCTGGCCGGCTACACGATCGTTCGGGAAGCTTACAGCCCGGCTCGCCTCCTGGAGGTCTCGGTCGTCGGCCTGGTGTTCGTCATCACGCTGCTGCTCCGCGAGATCCGGCACGAGCTGGAGGGCAAGAGCGGCACTCCGTAGCCCGCGCCCATCGCGGAATTCCGGTGCGCCGCCTCCAGTGCATCCAAAGATCGCGCCGCGGTTCGTGGAGACACGCCCGCCGGCGTTGATTCAATATTTCGGATTCACTCCGGCACCTTGGATGCGGTTCATGTCGCCCGAGTCGCCGCCAAATTGGCACGCATGCCACAAGTCATTGCAATGGAGCAGCTTAGCGATGGAGAGTACGCCGAGTGACGAATGGCGTCATCCTTGCTCGTTTCCGCGCTCTGTGTGCGGAGGATACTCTTGCCAGCACGCAACACGGCGTCTCCGAAGTGTTTCCCGGACGTTCGAGGGGGCGTTGCGTCTCCGGTAACCCGTTTCGCATGGACAAGACGCGCATGGTAGTGCAGCGATCAAGAAAAAGGGAGGAGGAGGAATGAGTCGATTCACTTCTTGGAAGGCCGCGGCACCCGTCGTACTGGCCCTGGTGGCTCTGTTGAGCGCGGGAACCGCGCTGGCGGCGGCGCCGGACACGGGCGACGCGTACTCGATCACTCTGCCCGGCATTTCCGCGGCACCCGCCAGCCACTCGATCCAGAACGAGGCGAGCTTCGGGCTCATCGAGAACGAGTACGACTTCTTCTTCATGCCCTGGGAGCTGGCCGACATCCAGTTCGACAGGACGCGCTATCTTGGAAACCATCACGCGGACGAGACGGGCGCGTTGGGCACACTGCTCTGGACGCAGTTGTCCAACAACGGAAGCGTCGGCAGCAATTACGGGGGCGTTGAAGGGCAGGACGCGTTCAGCGCCGGCTTCCTCAGCAATCTTTGGGGCGGCCGCTTCGGGGTGAACCTCGGCTACCTGAACGGGAAGTACCAGCCGACGACCGTGTATCATGACATTCAAACGACGGCTCCGACGTCGACGGCCTACAGCACGGGCAGCTCGGACCAGCTCGACGCCTACGATCTCTATCTCACGTACGGAAGGGCGGCGGGCAAGGCCATGCAGTGGGGCGTCGGCCTGACGCTTCGGAATGCCACGGGAAAGCAGAACCCGTTCGATCAGACTCTGGATAGCAGTGGAAATACCATTCCTTATGATGCGTATTCCGAGAAGGACACCGCCTCGAACATCGTCCTCGTCGGCGGCGTCAAGTTCAAGCCCAAGCAGGACCTCAGCTTCTCCGTGTTCGCCGAGGTGGGGATACCGGAATACAAGCGCGACGCGGCGTACCGTGAACGATTCCCGCTGACCTATGCGGAGCTGACCGGCGATGCTATCTACCCGTATAGGGTGTCCGAAAACACGCGCGACAAGCTCGACGGCACGACCTACAAGATCGGCGGCCGTTTCAACTTGTACAAGGAAGACACGGACTGGCAGTTCGACCTCGCGTACAGCAACGAGAGCCTCGAGTACAAGCCGTTCTTCGGCGACCGGGGGAGCTCTTCCGTGGCTGGGGACCCGCCAGTGCTGACGTGGAGCCACCTCGACAGCGCCAACAACTTCATCAACGAATGGAACCTCACGAAGAAGGACGTCAAGAACGATGCCCTGATGCTCGACGCCCATATGGCCCACCGGCTCGGCCAGGCCGACCTTTACGCCGGTCTGTCGATTTCCACCATGTCCTCGAAAATCGACTTCGAGGATGCCGGCAGGATCCAGTGGCAGCCTTGGTCTTCCCCTCCCTACTCGGATCCCGCCGTCGCGGCCCTGGCCGCGCGCAGCTACTACAAGTGGGAGACCACGAGTTACTCGCCGTACGTCGCGACCCGTATTCCGATCAACAACTGGCTGGCCATCATCGGCGGAGCGGGTTGGACGCACACCGACGAGAAGGTTACCGATGACCCGTCGCACTACACGCAGATCAACTCCGGGTTCGAGATCTGGAACGACGGCTCGTACAGCTGGCAAACGTACGTGACCAAGTCGTCGTGGTCCAATGCGACAACGAGGCTGGGCGCCCAGATCCTCTTCAAGCAGGTGGCGCTCGACATCATGTGGGAGCACGGCGGCTACGGGTCGGGTCGCCAGACCGTCGACAACAGTCGCCTCATCTACGGCGCCACATTCAAGCTCGGTCGCAGCTGATTCGAGCCGTCATCGCTCGCGAAACCCCCGCGCCCCGCGCGGGGGTTTCTTTTTGCGGGCTCGAGGCGCAAGAGGGCTCCGGCTACCGCGCCTTGAGCTCGAAGACCCAGAAGACCGCTCCGTCCTCGAATCGGATCGGGCTCAGGCCGTAGCCGCCGTCCGCGCGGAGCCGCTCGAGGAGGTCCCGATCCATGGGCGCGGCCGCGAGGACCTCCGGCCGCCTCGGCACGAGATCGGCCCTGCCATCCCCCGCCTCGAAATACCCCCGGTTGGGCACGATCAGCCTGGGTCTCCGTGACAGGACGTAGGCGTTGTCCCACTTCATGAGCACGCCGGGCGCTCGTTCGAGGAACGGACGGCGCGCGATATGGCGGTCGTTGAGGCCGTACATGTCGATCGTGGGAAGGCCGGAGTAGTACGGGATCGCCCCGGCCGACGCCACGGCGATCCAGGTGCTGGGATCCATCGTTCGCGCGAGGTAGCGTCCGAGGCGGACGTTCCCCTCCTGGTAGACGAGCATCCCCTCGTTCATCGCGGGGAGAAGCTCGTGGCGCAAGGTCCACATCGAGACCGAGGCCGTCAGCGCCACCGCGAGCACCCCCAACCCGCGGAGGATCGTGGCCGTCCCACGTTTCGCCTCGCCCCCGAGGAACAGGAGGCCGACGAGGAACGCCATCGGCGCGAGGACGGGAACGTAGAAGCGGTGGATCCTCAGGCTGTCGTCGCCGACGGTCACGACGTAGAGAAGGTGCAGGGCGATCGCGCCGCCCATGATGGCCGCCGGCCTGCGGCTCGCGCGGCCCATGAATCCCGTGCCGGCCCCGACCGCGGAGGCCAGGAGCCACCCGAGGTGAGCGGGATTCCGAACAAAGAGGGAGAGCCCGTGCAGCCCCTGCAACCACATCCGGACTCCCCCGCCCGTCTTCACGTAGTAGGTGTTCGGGAACGGCGCGGCGTAGTACGCGAGCCGAAACAAGAAATGCGCGGCGAGCACGAGACCGGGAAGCGCGTACGAGCGGAGGGCTCGCCACCTGTCCGACCGCGCCGACATCGCGACCGGGAGGAAACCGAGGACCCAGAACAGGAGGCCCTCGGGACGGGTCAGGGCGGCGGCCACGAGCGCGAGCGAAGTCCAGGAGATCTGCCGCCCGGTCGGGCTCTCCGTTGAGAGCCTCGCGAGACCCACGAACAGCAGCAGGGCGTAAGCGACCGTCTCGAGTCCGGCGACCGTCCAGATCTGGAGCACGAAGCTCGTGCCGAGAAGGACCGTGGCCGTCGCGGCCCCCCAGTCGAGGGCTCCGGCCCTGCGGAGCGAAAGGTAGAGCGCGAGAAGGAGCATCCCCGCCGACGCGCAGCCGAGCGCCTTGGACGCCGGCACGGGGTCGAGGCCCGCGCCGATGGCGGCCGCCGTCAGCAGCAGCCACGCCGGGGAGGTGTAGCCCTCGACGCGCTCCCCCGGGTTGTAATTCGGTCCGGCGCCGACGACGAGGTTCCGCGCGTAGCGGAAAACGATGAACGCGTCGTCCACGGTTCGCGGCCACCAGAGGACGCAGCCGTACGCCAGCGCGGCGAACGCCAGCGCCAGCAGGCAGGCCACGGCCCACCTGCGGCGTCCGGCGAGCGGGGTCCCCGGATGCAGCGATCGAGTCGTCGGGAATCCGCTCGCCTGGGGCATGAGCGTCCGGACTCGTCTACGGCGCTTTCTGCGCCAGCCGGTCCAGGAGACGTCGGGTCTCCGGCTGGCGCGGATCGAGAGCAAGCGACTTCTCGAAAGCCCGGCGAGCTTCGTCCCCGCGGCCCGCCGCGGCGAGCGCCCTTCCGTAGAGCGCCTGGTTCTCGGCCGTGGCCGGGCTCTTCCGCAGGAGCCGCTCGATCAGCTCCACGGCGCGGGCGGGGCGCCCGAGCCGAAGCTCCATGGCCGCGGCCCGATCGAGGACCGCCGGTAGATCCGGCTCGATGCGCAGCGCCTCCTCGTAGCGGGCGGCGGCTTCATCGAGGCGATTCTCCTCCACGGCCACGTCGCCCAGGCCGGCGCAGCCCAGCGCCCGGTCCGCCGGGCTGTCCGCCCATTGGCGCGCGACGTCCAGCAGCCGACGCGCCTCGGCGTGATCCCCGCGCCGCAGGAGAGCCAGGCCGAGGCCCAGAGACACCCTGCCGTTCGACGGGTCCCGCGCGAGCGCCGCCTTCAGCACGCGGATCCCGTCGTTCTCGCGGCCCGCGCCCACGTACGCCTCCCCGAGGCGGTCCGCGTAGGTCCCACCGACGCGGGGATCGAGCTTGGCGGCCTTCTCCAGGAAGGGAACCGCCGATCTCGCGTCGCCGTCCGCGAGGAGGACGAGCCCCTCGCCGAGGAAGCCCAGGGCGAACGCGGGCGCGTCGTGCTGAAGGGCTCTGAGAGTCCGGAGCGCCTCCTCGCGCTTGCCCGAGTTGGCAAGGATGACGGCCTTGTTGAACCGGTTCAGGAGCACGCCCTCCTGCCCGCGGGCCGCGGCGGCTCCTCCCCCGTCCGAGCGCGGCGAGCCCTCGCCGGGCGACCCGCCGATGTAACCCAGCGCGCGAAGCTTCGCGATCTGCTCGTCCGACGACGCCTCCGCCGGCCCGGGCATCTCCCTCGGCCCCGCCGCCTCGTAGTCCTCCACCCTCCGCACCGTCTGCGCCAGGATCTCCCGCGGGAACGCCTCGTCGAGGGGCCTCCCCTTGAGCGTGGCCGCCAGCGGCAGACCCGCGAGACGGCACAGGGTCGGCAGCACGTCATAGGCCGTCGCCCCCTGCAGGGTCGCGCCGGGCTTCACTCCCCGCCCCCACAGCAGCAGCATCCCGTCCGGCCGGTGCCACAGGGGAGCCTGGTTGGCGTGCACCGTCACCGCCGGTGTCCTCGGACGGCGCGCTCCCGTCTTGAAGCCGTGGTCCGACATCACCATGACCGTCGTCTTCGCCGGGTCGACCCGCGACACGAGCTCTCCCACGATCGCGTCCATCTGCTCGTAATACCGGTCGAACGCCTCCCCGAGGTGCCGGGCGGACTCGGCGTCCACCCCGGGAAGCGGAGGAGGCGCGAACTGGGCGAAGAGGTGCCCCACCGAATCGGTCCCCTCGAAGTACACCGCCGAGATCGCGGGGTCGTATCGCTCCATGAGGAGGGGAGTCAGGCGCCGGTACAGCTCCGTGGTGCGCAGGATGTCGAGGAACGTCTTGTAGGTCTCCTGCCGGATCCGGACCGTGGCGCCGCCGCCCTCGCCTCTCTTGAAGAACCGCGCCACGGCCCGGTCGCCGACCTCCCGCTCCACCTGGGCGCGCAGGGCCTCGATCTCCGGCAGCAGCGAATCGGGATACGCGAGTCCCGTGGCGACGCCCCCCGCCGTCCCGGCGACCTGGTGCGTTCCCAACCGGTCCGACACCAGGTACCCGTCGACCCGCTCCGCCGGCCAGGTCGCGTACCAGCCGACGACCCCGACCTTGATCCCGAGATCGCTCGCCACGTTCCAGAACGCGCGGACCTTCCGCTCGTCCGAGCGAACGGGCTGCGTCGCGTCTCCCTGCGAGGTGAGGAATCCGAAGATCCCATGATCCGTGGCGGGCCGGCCGGTCGCGATCGTCGTCCAAATGACGGGCGACAGCAACGGCTCCTCGACGTGGAGCACGCCCGAAGCTCCCTCGCGCTCGAGCCGGGCGAGGTTGGGAAGGCGGCTCTGGGACGAGAGCCGATGGATGATCTCCCAGTCGGCCCCGTCGAGTCCGATGAGCAGCACCCTGCACCCGCCGAACACGGGCTTTGCGGGGGGATTCGATCCGGCGGGCTGCGAACCGGAACTGCCGCAGCCGGCGAGGAGCATGAGCCAGGCGCACCCGACCGCCACGCCTCGGCGGAACCCGCTCGACGGTGACATATCCTTGCAAGTCTAGCACGATGAAACGTTGTCCTTCCTCCCGCTTCCTCCTGCATAATCGGCGGCGTCTCTTCGAGGAGAGGCCCGCCCATGAAGCCGAACTGGTGCCTGCTTTGCGGATCCCGGCACGCGCCGCGCCGAACCGATTGCGCCGGCGAGATCCTCGCGACCGCACCCGAGCGGCACGGATGGAGGGTCACGGTGGAGTCCCCGAGCCGGGTCGAGGCGTATGGTGTCCTCGTGGCGCCCTGCGGCGACCGTTGGAGGGCCCGGATCCTGACGTACCCCAACGTCCTCTGGACCATCCCCGGGGGCGCGGTGTCGATGAAGTTCCTCGCCCCGACACCCCGCGAGGCCGAACAAGCCGCGGTCGCTTTCATCGAGAAGCACATCTCGAGAACGGGGATCTCCCGGCGCGACGCTCTCGATCCGGTCCAGGTCGGCCCGTTCCCGCCGGAGGACCGCGCCGACGGTCGGCCCGTGGCCGCCCGCAGGACCCGCGGAGCGCCCGCGCGGAGGAAGGTGCGGACGATTCCCCTCCGCTTCGGCCCGTCGAAGCCGGAGCGGAGAGCCGTCACGGCGAACCTCTCGGAGACGGGCCTCTTCGTCGTCACCGACGATCCCCTGCGCCGCGGAAGCCCCGTCGAGATCGAGCTCGAGACCGAGGCGTACTCGGTAAGGGTCAGCGGAACCGTGCTCTGGAACCGGCGCAAGCCGGAACTCGGCCGGCTCGCGGGGATGGGGATCCGTCTCGAACCCGTGCCGGCTCTCTACACGCAGTACGTCCGCCAGATTCCCTGACGACGAGGCAGGCATCCCCGATTCCGATGCAAACCCAGCATCGGAGGCCCTCGGGCCGCCTGCCCCGGGCACGGAGTTGCCGGTCGCCGCGTCGGACGGAGCCGGAGGAAGAACGGGAGCCCCCTCCCGGCCCCGTAGCGGCCGTGTATCCTTACCGGATGCCGCGCTTCGACACGACCGGCGTCGGGCTGGCCGCCTCGGCGGTCCTCGCCGTGCTGGTCCTAGCGGCGTTCTGGCCGGTCCTCGATGCCGGCTTCCTGAATTACGACGACCCCCTCTACGTCACGCGGAACTTCCACGTCAGGCAGGGGCTCACCCTCGAGGGCGCGCGATGGGCGCTGACCTCGTTCCACGCGGCCAACTGGCATCCGCTCACCTGGATCTCCCACATGCTGGATTGGCAGATCCACGGCGGGAACCCCGCGGGGCATCACCTCACGAGCCTCGTTCTCCACCTCGCCAACACGCTGCTGTTGTTCTTCCTGCTCGCGCGGTTGACCGGCTCCGCCGGTAAGAGCTTCGCTGCCGCCGCGCTGTTCGGAGTGCATCCGCTCCACGTCCAATCGGTCGCATGGATCGCCGAGCGCAAGGACGTCCTGAGCACGCTGTTCTGGCTGCTGACGACCTGGGCTTACGTCGGCTGGGTCCGCGCGCCGCGCCTCTCGAGATATGCAACCGTCCTCGCGCTGTTCGCCCTGGGGCTCGCCGCGAAGCCGATGCTCGTGACGCTCCCGCTGACGCTCCTGCTGCTCGACCAGTGGCCGCTTGGACGGACCGATGCGCTCGATCCGGATGCAACGGGATCGCCCTCGCGTGGCCGGCTGGTCTTGGAGAAGATCCCACTCCTCGGAATGGCCGCCGGCTCGGCGATCCTGACGGTGATCGCGCAGCGCGCGGGCGATGCGGTCCAGCCGATGACGAGTTACCCGCTGCTTCTGCGCGTTTCCAACGCGGTGGTGTCCTCGATGTCCTACCTCGTGAAGACCCTCTGGCCGCGAGGGCTTGCCGTGTTCTACCCCCACCCCCGGTACGGCCTGCCGGTCTGGGAAGTGGTGGTGTCGGCGATCCTCCTCGTCGTGCTCACCACGCTGGCGATTCGCGCACGTCGGAGCCGCCCCTACCTGTTGTTCGGGTGGCTCTGGTACCTCGTGACGCTCCTGCCGGTGATCGGTCTCGTGCAGGTGGGCGAACAGGCGAGGGCCGACCGGTACACCTACGTGCCACTCATCGGGATCTTCGTGATCTGCGCCTGGGGGATCCCGGACGCCCTGGGCGCTTTCGGCGCGCGTTTCCCGCGCGGCCCCGGCGCGTGGATCCGAGATCGCGCCGGACGCGGAGGCGTGGCCGCGTTGACGGCGCTCCTGCTCGCGGCCTTCGTCCTCGACACGCGCGGCGAGGCGAGGCTGTGGCACGATCCGATATCGCTCTTCGAGCACGCGATCGCGGTGACCCGGGACAACGAAATCGCCCATAACAGCCTCGGCGTCGCCGTTGCCGCGAAGGGCAGGAGGGAAGAAGCGATCCGGCACTTCGTCGAGGCGATCCGGATCGATCCGGGCTTCGCCGAGGCCTACAACAACATCGGGATCGTCCTGGCCGAGCAGGGGAAAGCGCGGGAAGCGATCGAGTACTACCGCAAGGCTCTCCAAGTCGCCCCGGGCTACGCGGACGCGCTGAGCGATCTGGGCGTGGCGCTCTGGGCCACGGGACAGCAGGACGAAGCGATCGACGCGTACCGTCGCGCCCTCGATCGGGCACCGGATCACGCCGACGCCCACAACAACCTCGGCGTGGCGCTCGAGAAGAAGGGGCGACTCGCCGAGGCGGTCGAGCACTACGAAGCTTCCCTGCGCTACGGCGGCGACTCCGCGCGCACGCACAACAACCTGGGTCGCGCCCTCTGCGACCTGAAACGCTACGGAGAGGCCATCCCGCACTTCGAGCAGTCCCTGCGGATCGATCCCGCCGTTCACGAGGTCCACAACAACCTGGGGATCGCGCTGATGGGGCTTGGGCGGCTGGACGAGGCGATCGGAGCCTACGAGCGGGCGGCCCGGCTCGCGCCGAACTACGTCGAGGCCCTCAGCAACCTCGGCACCGCGCTCACGCAGCAGGGACGGATCCGCGACGCACTGGTGCGCTTCGACGACGCGATCCGGATCCAACCCGATTACGGCAAGGCTCACTACAACCGCGCGGTGGCCCTCTACCTCGCCGCGCGGTACGCCGAGGCGTGGGAATCGATCGACCGGGCGCGGCGGTCCAACCTCGAGCCCCCGGCGCAGTTCATCCGGATGCTGACGGCAAAGATGCCGCCGCCGGGGTGAGGCCGGCCGAGCGCGCCCCGGCTCGGCGACCGTGCGCTTTTCGTTACGGGCAAGCTCCTGCGGAGTCTTGGACCCTGGGCCCGGACGTCGCGTCGCCGGCCGGCCCTTCGCCCGCCGCGCTGAGGCCGCGAACCAGGAACCAGTAGAAATCGCCGTCGGAGGGGGTCTCCGTGATCAGTCCTCCGGTCGAGGTTTCCGGGGTGCTCGCGCGGCCGCACGAATCGGCGACCGCCGTCAGCAGGGCGGGCAGGTCCGGCGCGCTCCCGCGGTAGAGGTTGTAGCTCGCCGCGTTCGACGCCGCAGCCCACTGCACCGTGTCTCTGTCCGCCCAGACGAGGCCCGTCGCCTCCCCCGCCGGCGATGGGGTGCACGCCTGGCAGGTCGGGTCCGCCGTGGCCGTGAGCGTGACCGACCAGCTCTGCAGCGTCCCCGTGTCCCCCGGGCCCGTGTCCTGGACCTCGAGCTTCCAGGTGCCGTTGGCTGCGAGTCCGTTCAACGCCGACAGCGCCGCGTCGGGCCGGTAGCTCCCCGTGAACGGAGCGGCGCCCGAGGCGATCGGCGTCGAAGCCTGGTCGTCGAACACCGTGTTCGTGAAGTTGTCCCCGGAGCTGCCCCGGTGGTCGGCCAGGATCACGCGTGTCCCGTTCGGTCCGATGAGGGTGAGGAGGAGGTCGCCGTCGTAGGTGTGCGCAACGTTGAGCGTGGCGTTGACATCCTGGATCGTCCCCGTGTTGCTGATGGGGAGGTTCGACGTGACGGTCGCGTTGTCGAGGATCGACTTGGGCACGTCGGAGGACGGGTAGGTGTTCGTCGCCTGCGTGGGCGATCCGGTCGGCAGCGAGAACGACGAGTTCCAGCTCCCCTCGTTCGAGCTGAAGCGGATCGAGAAGTCGATCGCCCCGCCGCACGTGAAGGAAGGGCTCACGACGAAGCCGAAGTGGTTCGGGTTGCTCGGGGCGGACCCGCCAGCCGCGAGGTCCGGGAACGTCGCCTGGCCGTCCGTGACGGTCACGCCGGCCGTGGCGGTGGAAAGCGTGCCGGAGACGCCTGTGACGCCCGAAGTGCCGTTGCCGCGGGCGGTCACGACGAGGGTGACGTTCTCTCCCGGCTCGATCACGCCGTTGCCTCCGCCCGAGCCGGTCCCGTTGCAGGCGTCGGTCCTCGCGGACGAGGCGTACTGGATCGAGGGCCCGCAAGCCTGCGCGGGATAGGTCAGCTGGAGCTCGAAGCCGACGATCGTCCCGACGTCGCTGCCGGCGCCGTCCACGGCCTTCAGCGTCCAGGTCCCCGCCGCGCTCCTCCCGTTGAAGACCGACAGCGGCTGGTCGGGCCGGAACGAGCCGGTGAAAGGAGGGCTGCCGCTGGCGATCGCCGTCGTCGCCTGGTCGTCGAACACCGTGTTCGTGAAGTTGTCGCCCGAGCCCCCCCTCCTGCCGGAGAGCGCCACCGTGGTGCCGTCGGGGCCGATCAGCGAGAGCGTGATGTCGCCGTCGTACGTGTGGGTGACGTTGACCTTCGCGTTGACGTCGACGATCGTGTTCGCGTCCGGGACGCTCACCGTCACCGAGGCGCCGGTGGAATTGTTGTCGGGGATCGAAACCGGCGGGCCAAGGTAGGAGTAAGCCGGGTTCACGTTCTTTCCCGTCGCGAAGCTGTAGTACGTGCCGCCATTGTTGTCGGAAACCGAATTGCCCGCCGCATCCACCGACTCGACCCGGAAGTAGTAGGTGAGGCACTCCGCGAGGCCGGTCAGCGCCACGCCGTGGGACGTGACGAGGGCCGCGACCGAGGTGGTGGAGCTTCCGGGCGGCGCCGTTCCGTAGTGGACGACGCTCGTCGAGGCCTCGTCGGTCGTCCAGGTGACCGTCGCACCGCTCCCCGTGACGTTCGTGGATTGGACGTTCGTGATCACGGGCGCCGCGCAGTCGGTCATGGCGGTCGCGCTGTAGAGAACGTTCGCGGCGCCGTTGCAGTCGAGGACGTCCGTGTAGGATCCCGCGATGTCGTCACCCGGAGCGACGCTCAGGAGGCCGTCCCCTTGGACCGGCGAGGCGCTCGTCGTGGCGATCGTCCCCGTGAAGATCATCGAGTCCGGTCCGGTTTCGGTGAGCACGACCGTTTCCGGCCCCGTCTCGGTGTCGCTCCAGACGGTGACGGTGGCGGTCTCCACCACGGCGGGGTTCGTGTTCAGGTCCCGGTCGCCCACCGCGACGCGCACGGTGCTGCCGTCGCAGCTGTACGACCCCCGGTCGAAGGCGATCTTGAACGGCTCGGCCAGCTCCGCGAGCGTCGCGAGTGACGCCTTGACCACCGAGTAGAAGAAGGCGGGGCTCCCGTTGTTCTTGATGGTGTCCGAGGAGGTGTGGTAGTAGGGGTAGTTCCCCGAGTGGCCGCAGTACCCCTCGTTGTCGGTGATCCCGCAGACCGCCTTCCAGCCCCGGGTCCAGAACGGATAGTGGTCCGAGGCGTTGAGGCTCGGGCAGAGGAACGCGTCCACCGCGAGTCCGGTGCCGTAGGTCGTCGCCGCCTGGGAGAAGCGGAGAGCGAGGTCCTCCGAGGCGGCGTTGTAGTCGAGGTCGAGGTTCTCGGGATTCGGCGTGCCGTCGCCCGCCCAGCCGATCATGTCCATGTTGAGGACGCCGAGGATGTTCTCGCCGCGGCTCGCCGCGTCGGCGGCGTAGGCTTCGCTGCCGTACAGCCCCTGCTCCTCGCCGGTGCAGTTGATGAACTTCACCGTGTTGCGGAACGCGTAGCAGCTCATGATCCGCGCCGACTCGAGGATGTTGACCGACGCCGAGGCGTTGTCGTCCGCGCCGGGTGCTAAGCCGCTCGAGGGAAGGTCGTCGAGGTGGCCGATCACGATGAACACGTTGTCGGGATTCACCGCGCCCTGGTGCGTGCCGATGACGTTCGGCTTGTACGTGGTGCTCCAGGTCTGGTACTGGGCCGCCACCTTGTAACCCGTGTACCTGTTGTAGCAGTACGTCCCGGCATCGGCGCACCCCTGCGAGGCGGAGTATCGCGTCCCGGTCGGGGAATTCGCCGTGAGATCGTTCCAGAACTGGTCGATCTGGGTCGTGCTGACCGAGTTCACCATCTGCTGCACGAGAGGATCGCCGGCCAGGTCGGAGACGGCGGAGTCCGGGCGGAGGAGAGACGGAGTGTCCCTCGGCGGGTCCACCGGGTCGGATGGCACGACGGAGACGAACACCTTCGCTTCCTCGAGGAGTTCCATGGAAACGTTCGGGTCGACCCTCACCAGCACCCAGTTGTCCTCATGAAAGAGAACGGTGCCCATCGATTCGAGCATCCCGCGCCGCGAATCGGGTCTCAGGCCGATGACCAGGTAGCGCCGGTCCCCGGCTGCGGGATCGAGCACGGTCGTCTCGTACCCGCGCTTCTCGAGCCCCTCGACGTCTCGCGGGTCGCCCCGGAGGAACAGGCACGAGTCCATCTCCGCGACGATCGGGAAGCCCGCGAGCCTGAGGAGCTTCAGGTCGTCGGCGGTCTTCCGCCCGACCCGGACCAGGATCGTGGAATCGGCGGCGACGGCCGCGCCGCAGGCGAGGATCAGACAGCAGATCGAGACGGCGATTCGCTTCACGTTGCCCCCCGAATGGAACGAAAGAAACCTCGCGCAAGGCAGGCGACCCGTCCCGTACGCCTCTCGGGCCGAACGCTGCTCCGGTTTCCCCGGAGCAAGACGCTCGTCCGCCCGACCGGGCCTTCCGGGACCGCACGCCCACAGGAAGCGTACGACGAAAAGCGGAAAAAGGAAGGGGAACCGCGCCGATGATGCGGTGGCCGGCCGCGGACCCGCCCGCCTCCTCCACCGTACCGCGGCGCGCGTTCGTGCTGTTCTTCGCCGCCGCGGTCGGCTACGTCTCGCTCAGCCAGGAGATGATCTGGATGCGCCTCGTGTCGTACATGACCGGCGGCAACCCGTCGGCGTTCGCGCATGTTCTGGGGTTCTTCCTGGTCGGGGTGGCGTTGGGAGCGTTCTGCGACCGGCAGCCCTCTCCTGCTGATTTTGGCGGCCGATCGCCGGCACAGGTATGCTGGAGCGTTCCGTGGCAGCTCGCTTTGGCTGCCGCAGTGATCGAAGCTCGAGGAGAAGCCGATGCACGAGCCTCTCGAAGAAGCCCAGCCGACCGGCCCCCGCGCGGACGACGGGACTTCGCATCGCCCATCGCCACCCACGGGCTCGCCCGACGCATCTCGGAACGGTCTAGGCGGCTCGCAGCCGAGGCTCCTGCAGGACGTCGTCGACAGCATCCCTGATGGCGTCGTGGTGGCGGACAGGAATGGCCGGTTCCTGCACTTCAATCCGGCCGCCGAACGGATTCTGGGTCTGGGGCCGCTCGGCGTACCCGTCGCCGACTGGAGTCTGGCCTACGGTTGTTTCTGCGAGGACGGCGTCACACCGCTCCCCTCGGATGAGCTCCCGCTGGCCCGAGCCATGAGGGGCGACACCGTCTTTGACTTCCCGCTCTTCGTCAGGAACCGGTGCGTGCCTGAGGGAGTCTGGCTGAGCATCGATGCCAGCCCGCTCAAAGACGACACCGGGGCGCTCATCGGCGGCATCGTGGTCTTCCGTGACGTGACGGAGAAACGTCGGGAACACCCGCGCATCGAGCTGCTGTCCTGGGTCGTGGAGCAGACCGCCGACATGGTCGTCATCACCGATCGCGACGGCCTGATCGAGTACGTGAACGCGGCCGTGGAACGGACGACCGGATTCGCGGCGTCGGAACTGATAGGCCGGACCCCCCGGGCGTTCCGGTCCGGCGCTCACGACAACGCGTTCTACGACGATCTGTGGGCGACGCTTTCCGCGGGCCAGGTGTATCGCGGCACGATCATCAACCGCAAGAAGAACGGCGACACGTTCCATTCCGAGCAGACGATCACGCCGATTCGGGATGCCACGGGGAACGTGGCTTACTTCGTGTCGGTCGGCAGGGACATGACCGACCGTCGCAGGGCCGAAGCGCAAGAGAGCCGCCACCTTCTGGCACGGGCTGTCCAGCAGCGGCTCCTTCCGGCCGTTCCGCCCTCCGTCTGCGGGTTCAAGATCGGGGGCGCCGTGTACACCGCCGACAAGACGGGCGGGGACTACATCGATTTCATTCCGCTCCCCGATTTCACCACAGGGGTCGTGGTGGGCGACGTGAGCGGGCACGCGTTCGACGCCGCCCTCGTGATGGCCCAAACGCGGGCCTTTCTTAGATCGATAGCGCAGACGACCGCTGACCCCGGAACCATACTCACGCGGGTGAACCGGGCGCTCGTCGGCGACATCGCGGAGAACCAGTTCGTCACGCTGGTGTTCGCCTGTCTGCACGAGCCGTCAAGAACGTTGCGATATGCCAGCGCCGGACACCCGGCGGGCCATGTCCTCGACAGATCCGGGGTGTCGAAGTGCGAGCTCCCGAGCACCGGGATCCCGCTCGGCATGTTCGCCGAGACGACGTACGAGACGGCGCCGACCACGCCGCTGGAAGAAGACGATCTTGTCGTGTTCTTCACGGATGGCGTCACGGAGGCCGAGAACGGCGATGGCACGCACTTCGGCGCTGCGCGCGCGCTCGACGTGATCCGGAGCGCCTGGCGGGAGCCGGCGGCCAAGATCGTGCACCGCGTGTACCGCGCGGTCCGCGATTTCGGGGGCCGCAGGCCGCAGGACGACGACATCACGGCGGTGGTCTGCAGGGTCGCACGCGGCGAGCCCCCCAATCCGGGCACAGGGAAGAGAATGGGTTAAGGTCGTGCGCTACGCAGGTGGGAGACGGGGTGACGGTGGCCATCAAGATCGGGTCGAGCCGGCTGACGGCCTGCGGGTTCTGAGGCCCGCGGCCGACCGATCGACGCCTGACACCCTTCGCCGGGGGGCTGACACTGCGCGTCGCTCGGCGGCCCCCACCGGATGGCCGGCGGCCGCGCGGTTGCCACGCACGCTTCGCCGGCGGGGTGCGCGCCCGGAGCCGCCTATAGGGCCGGATCCCTTGGCCCGGCCGTGAATTCCGCGCCGACGGCTTCCTGACGGTCCGGCGCGGGCCGGGAGCCAGCCGGGGGGCGATTGCGGTCTCGTTCCCTGGAACACACATTGCTTCATACGGGGAGGTGCGTTAGCGGAACGGGAGGGGGCCATGACGGTTCGTGAGAACCATCGCAACAATCGGCGCGGCGAGGCCGGCTACTCGATGGTCGAGCTGATGATCGTGCTGGTTTTCATCTCCATCATCGCCGGCATCGCGCTCAACGCCGCGATGTACGCATTCGACGTGTCGCGCCTCGGACGGACCGTGGCCGAGATCCGCTGCGTCGCCGACGCCATCACCAAGTACCAGACCGACAACAGCTCCCTTCCCGGCGGCGGCCTGCAGCCGGTCAGCGCCATCGCCGCCACCGTCAGGATGTCCGCCGGCGTCATCCCGACCGTGGACGGCTGGAACCACCCCATCTACTACGAGCCGCTCACGACCGCCCAGGGCGCCGCGACCTTCCGCCTTTACTCCTACGGAAAGGACGGCGCGGCCGATGGGGTCGTCACCGGCACCTGGTTGGATTTCTACACCGACATCGTGATCGAGGGCGGCTCCTTCGTTCAGACGAGATGGTGACCGCATGAGCGAGCACCTGGCCCGCTATCTCCAGATGCTCGACCTGCGGCCGGGGGCCTCTCTCGACGAGGTCAACACCGCCTACTTCACGGTCGTCGAGAAGTTCCCCGAGAACCCGACCGAGGAGGACGAGGCGCGCACGCAGGAGCTCCGGCGCGCCTACGACATCCTGCGCCGCGCCTATGTCCCGCCCCAGAAGAAGGTCATCGAGGTCCTGTTCGACAATCGCCTGATCGTGCCCCTCATGAGTTTCGCGGCGGCGGCCTTCCTGGGCGTCCTGATCTACGCCAACCGGGGGACGATCAAGATCAAGATGACCCGCTACGAGCCCGGCGCGGTGCTGCGCCTCAAGTCGGCCTCGGCGCCGTTCGGCACCATCGTCGGATACGAGGCGGCGCACCGCTTCCCGGCCGGCGCGCCTGGAGCGGCGTACGAGATACGCCTGGACGGAAAGCAGGAGACCCTCTGGGTCTCCGAGAGACTCGTGGTAAACGGCATGGACACGACGACGAAGTAGACCCGACCTGGCGGACGGTTCCCTCCCTCCGCGCTTTTGCTCTTCCTCCTCGTCACCCTCCCCCCTCGGGCAAGACTACACGTCCCCCGCACGCGTCGGGAGGAGAATGGGTTTGGGTGGTGGGCCTCGGAGGGCACCGAGAAGTCCAGAATTCACCGTAATTCGGATCCAGTTTTCGCTTGACAACGAGAACCGTCTCGGTTCTAAGTCGGGTCTTCACGACGCACTAAACCTTGCGGGGCCACGGCAGGGCGAATGTCCTGGGCGGGCCCGGGGAGGGGGGTTCATGCTCAGGAAAGTGCTCTTCGCGCTCCTCTTGGTCCTTCTTCTTTCGAGTGTCACGCTCGCGGTCGCAACGTCGGCTCAAGTCGGGGTCCCGGACATCCGGCAACACAACGTCCCGATCTCGCCCACGAATCACGACGCGTCGAAAGCCAGACTCGGCATCACGGACCCGGTTCAGCTGAGGTTTTTTGGCATTCGGCAGCAGGACAACCCATTCTCGCCCATGAATCAGGACGGGAGGCAAGACCTCTACACCCTGTCGGTCGTCTTCGCGGCGGGGCCGCTCCTCCCGCCGAGCAGCGTCAAGCCGGTCGCCTACGCCAACCCACTCGATCTCATCAACAACTACCGGACCAACCGCCACGTGATCGTGCGTTTCGATGGCGTGATCTCGACCTCGGACGGTTCCCCGATCCGGGCGTTCCACCGGGACCTCGAATACACGCCCCCGTTGGAGATCGTCGCTTTGCCCATGGCCGATGGGACCATGGCCCCGTTCGCGAGGATCGCGACCGCGATTCCATGGGATGGCCGAGACGCTTCGGGGAGCTGGGTGGACGATGGCATCTACACGTACTCCCTAACGGCGGACCTCCTCTCCTCCACCGGCAGCGTGCAGGGGGTAGGGAACATCACCGTCCTGACACCTCCCGGCGATTACGTGCTCGCGGAGGCAGCCCCACCGAAGATCACCGACCGATTCCAGGTCGTCATGCCGCAGACAGGAACGGCCACGGTGGACAACACGCCACCGGAGATCACGAACGACCAGCCGGGCGACGGTGCCATCGTTACGGTGCGTCGGCCGGTGATCGACGGCACGCTCTCGGACAACCTGTCCGGACCGGCCGTCGAGACCGTCCAGATCGCGCTGGACGGCGCCGATCGCACGACCGAGGCCGAGATTTCCAATTCGAGTTACAGCTACACGCCGGGCGCGGACCTCGACCCTGGCGAGCACGTTTTGACGGTGACGGTGGAGGACCTGGCCGGCAATCAGGCGAGTGCGACGTTCCACTTCACGGTCACGAGCGAAACCGGTCGGTAACGGATCGCACACGCGGTCCTGACATCGATCAGCTCCGATCAGTCCAGTCGGCTCAGCTCGACGCGCCGGTTCGTCGCCCGGCCCTTGTCCGTCGCGTTGTCCGCGATCGGCTTCGACTCCCCGTATCCCTTCGTCGTCATCCGCGAGGCATCGATCCCCTTGGAGGCCAGGTAGTCCCGGACCGACGCGGCGCGGTTCTCCGAAAGCTTCTGGTTGTGAGAGTCGGAGCCGCGAGAATCGGTGTGGCCGCCGATCTCCACACGCACCTCGGGCCAGTCCTTGAGCGACGCGGCGACCGTGTCGAGGATCGCGAGCGAGCCCGGGATCAGCGCGGCACTGTCGTTCTCGAAGTTCACGCCCTCGAGGACGAGGGTCCTCTTCTCGGGAGTGAAGAGCGGAGGCGCCTTCTCCGGAACCGGGCACCCGGTGGTATCGACCTTGGCTCCCTTCGGCGTGTCGGGGCAGCGATCGATGCCGTCGAAGACGCCGTCGCCGTCCGAGTCCAACGGGCAGCCGTCGGCGCCCACCTTGGCTCCCTTCGGCGTGTCGGAGCAGCGGTCGATCCCGTCGAAGACGCCGTCGCCATCCGAATCCTTCGGGCAGCCGTCTCCGTCCACCGTCGCGCCCTTGGGCGTGGCGGGGCACTTGTCCTTTCCGTCCGGCACGCCGTCGCCGTCCGAGTCCAGCGGGCAGCCCTTTGCGTCCACGGGCCAGCCGGCCGGCGTATCGGGGCAGCCGTCGATGCCGTCGAGAACGCCGTCGCCGTCCGAGTCCAGCGGGCAGCCCTTCTCGTCCACCGTCGCCCCGGCGGGGGTACCCGGGCATTTGTCCTTGCGGTTGGGCACGCCGTCCGCGTCGGCGTCCGGCGGCGGCCCGCCGATGCCCCAAGAAACGCCGACCAGCAACTTGTAGGTCAGGACGCCGGCGCCGTCGAGCCCGTTGCTCCCGACCGTCTGGTCGGCGCGAATCTGCCACCTCAGGTTGGCCCCCGGATCGCCCGGCCAGATCTTCCTGCCGAGCGCCAGCGACACGAATCCACGGCTCACGGACAAGCCATGCTCCGGCGAGAAGCGGCTCCAGCCGATTCCCGGGGTCAGGAACCAACGAGCCCGGGGCGTGGTGCCGAAGAACCAGTCCATGCCTCCGCCGAGCGAAATCTCGCTCCAGTCCCCGAAGGCCAACACGCCGTTGTAGACCGGGCCGAACAGGACGTCCCCCGAGACTCCGATGGCGTCGGTGAGCTCGTGACCGTAGCGCACGTCCAGGACGGGACCCAACCCGTCCCTGTCGGAACCCGTCATGTCGGAATCGGCCAATCCGACGCCCACCTGGACGCCGATCTCGTCGTCCGGCCGGTTCTCCGCCACCGCGATGGATGGCGCGGCAAACCAGGCCAGAAGAGCCGCTGCGGCAACCGCTCCCCCGATCATCGATGGACGTTCCATGTCGTGCGCTCCCCCCCCGACGGGAATGTGTGGGTCCAGGCCCGCTATTAGACATGGAGAGGAAGAACGAAATCAACTGGGACGCGAGCCGGGCCGGCGGCGCGCGCCGTCCGGCCCCCCCGGCCGCGTCGGTGCGCCTGAGGCTACATCGACGCGTCCCGGACGATCCGCAACCCGTTCAGTGCGACGAGTGGCTCGCTGCTCCGATCACGACGGCGGTCAACACGGCGGCCCTCACCGCGGACTGCGCCGCCTGCACGGCCGCGCGGGTCGCCCCCCCGATAAGCTCGCCGCCGACGATCCGCGCGAGGCGCTCCTTGCGCCGCTTGAGATCCTTCTTCGGGAAGTGGATCGGGAGCATCTGCGCCGCGTGCGCCAGCGCGACCAGGAGGACGACGCGCGGATCGAGTTTCTCGCCGTCGCCGAAGATCGCCTCGCGCATCCGCTCGACGAGGTGACGCTCGGGCCCCGGGTCCGTGGTCGGATAGATCTTGCGGGTGAACAGCAGGAGGATCTGATCCTCCGTGCCGCGCAGGACCCCCTTCCGGCAGAGCTCCTCGGCGACCTTGTGCTTGAGCCTGCGGATCCCCGCGAAGCGGCTCACCCACGCCTGGGCGCTCTTCCGCCGTTTCGCGCCGGCGATCGCGGCGCGGCACTCCTCGAGGATCGGATCCGTGAGCGTCTTCGACGCGACCGCCTCCACCGGCTGCTTCTTTTCCTCGCCGATCCGGATGCTCTCCGCGAGCAGCAGCTCGGCGAGGATGGCGCCTCCCAGGGCGTAGGCGTACATGCCCGCCCGGGACTCGAGCGTGCCCTTCTCGTCGCGCAGGGCGAGGAGGAGGACTTGCTCGTGGAGCGAGAGATCTTCGACGTTGGGTGGCACTGCGCGACCTCCTGGCTTCAGCGACGTTCCGCGCCGCCCTCTTTCTCGTGTTTCGCGGGGCCTTTCGACCGCTCGTCCACGGCCCGCTGAAGGAGGAACTCGATCTGCCCGTTCACGCTCCGGAACTCCCGCGCGGCCCAGCGGTTCAGCTCCTCCCAGAGCGAGGGGCTGATCCGAAGCAAGAACTTCTTTCGCTCCGACATGGCGTTTCGCTCACGGGTAGAGCGTCCCCGCGTTCACGACGGGGGCGGCGGCCGACTCGCTGCACAGCACCACCAGCAAGTTGCTGACCATCGCGGCCTTCCGCTCCTCGTCGAGCTTTACGACGTTCCTCTCGGACAGCTTCGCGAGGGCGAGCTCCACCATGCTTACCGCGCCGTTCACGATCTGCGTCCGCGCGGCGACGACGGCGGTGGCCTGCTGCCGGCGCAGCATCACCTCGGCGATCTCGGGCGCGTAGGCGAGGTGGCTGAGCCGCGCCTCGATGACCCTGATCCCCGCGCGGCGAAGGCGCTCGGCGAGCTCCTCCTCCAGCTTCCCGTTCACCTGCTCGGTGCCGGCCCGGAGGGTCAAGGTCTCGACGTCGTGGTCCTCGAAGGTGTCGTACGGGTAGGCGCCCGCCAGGTGCCGCACCGCCGCCTCGCTCTGCACGATCACGTACGCCTCGTAGTTGTCCACGTCGAAGAGTGCACGGAACGTGTCCTCCACCTGCCACACGACGACCGCGGCGATCTCGATCGGGTTGCCCGTTTTGTCGTTCACCTTGAGCTTCTGCCCGTTCAGATTTCGCGCGCGGAGGGTGATCCTCTTCTTCATGTAGAACGGGTTCGCCCAGAAGAACCCGTTGTTCTTCACGGTCCCCTTGTACGTGCCGAACAGGACGAGAACCCTGGCGTCGTTCGGGTTGACGATGAACAGTCCCGCCAGGACCAGAAGCCCTGAGAGCGCGCATACGACGAGGGGGTAGATCATCATGAGGTTCTTCGTCCGGATGCCGAGCACCAGCGAGCCGACGGCCGCCAGGATCAGGACGATGCCCAGCAGGAGCAGAGCGTAGCCGGATCGTGCCGATCGGATCTTTTCGTTGTCGCCCATGTGAATCCTCCTTCAGCGGTCCTAGACATCATATTGATATCATCATGCTATCCCGATGTCAAGCGCTTTTTCGAAAATTCTGCAGGGCATGCCACAAGTCACTGTCGCAGCGGTGCTTGTGAGGCGAGCCCAGAGTGTCGAAGCTGGGCGATGGCGTGGCAGCGGGCGTCCCTTGACGCCGGAACGACCCGGCGGCATCATGTGTGTATGAAACGTACAAATCTTGTGCTCGATGAACAGCTCCTCGAAGAAGCGCTGCGACTGAGCGGGGAAAGAACCTACTCGAGGGCCGTCGAGCGCGCTTTGACCGAGTTCGTGCTCAAGGTCCGCGCGCGTCGCATCCTCGACCTCGCGGGGAGCGGCCTGTGGGAGGGGAACCTGTCGGAGATGAGGCGGGACTGGGTCGGCGGCGAGCGCACGCCGAGGAGAACACGGCGTGGTTCTCGTTGACACCTCGGTTTGGATCGAGGTCTTTCGGAAGGCGACTCGCTTCCATCTCGAGTCCGTCGTCGCCACCGACGACGTCGTGACCTGCCTTCCCGTCGTCCAGGAGGTGCTTCAGGGATTCCGCGACGAGCGGGCGTTCGCGCTCGCGCGCGATGCGATGCTCTCGTTCCCCGTCGTGGAATCCCCGCTCCGGACCGAGGTGGTCCTCGAGGCCGCGAGTCTCTACCGCACGGCGAGGCGCGCAGGCCTCACCGTCCGCTCGGGAGTGGACTGCCTGATCGCCGCGTGCGCGATTCGCAACGGTCTCACGGTGCTGCACCAGGACCGTGACTTCGACCTCATCGCGCGGATCTCGAGCCTCGAGTCGCGAGGCATCCGGTCCTGACGAGGATGCCGTTTCCCGGGCACCGGGAGGAGAACGAGATTGGGTGGTAGGCTTGGGAGGTGGGAGGCGGGGTGATATGGCATTCCCACTCGGGCGCGACCCTCGGATGCGCAGCGTGAACGTCCCGAGGTGAACGATGAGCATCGGGAACCGGGTTCGCGCCTCCCTGGCCCGCGCGAGGCGCGCCGGGGGGCTCGCCACGTGGGCGGCGCAGAAAGATGCAACCGCGGCGGCGGCGCTCGAGAGCCGCGCGCGGGAGCTCGAGGAGCGCGCGAGGCGTCTGGTCTCGCTGTTCGAGAAAGGCGAGCCGTCGTTTCGGATGCGCGCCAAGGTGAAAGCATTCGACCTTGCCGGGGCGCGGCCCGTCGAGGGAACCTACACTCTCGATTGGGAGGGGACCTCGCGTTGGCGCGAGGAGATCGTCCTCGGCGAGACGGTCGCCGCGCGCGGCGTGTCGGGCGACCGATGGTGGCTCAAGCAGCCCGCGGCGGCCCTGTCGCTCCGGATCCACCAGATCCGCGAACTGCTCGGTCCACGCCTGTTCGAGGAGGCGCCTCGGCCGCGCACGCCCGCGCGGATTCGGGAGCGTGCCGTCGACGGAGCTCGCGCCGTTTGCGTCCGGTTCGTACAGGATCCGTTCGACGATGAGGCCTGCTACGACGTGACGAGCGGGGTGCTGCTGCGCGACGAGCGGCATGGAAACGGCATGACGACCGACGTCCGGTCGGACGCGGCGCATGCCCCGTTTCGCGACCGGCTCTACCCTCGCGCCCGCCGGTTGAGCGAGGACCGGCGGCCGGCCATCGAGGCCGTCGATGTCGAGCTCACGGACCTCCCCGACGCGGCACCCGATACCTTCGCACCTCCGGACGGCGCGGAGGCGCTCCCGTGGTGCGAGGGGCTCCGGGCGCCCGAGCGGACGCGAAAGGTGAATCCCGCTTACCCGGAGTCCGCCCGCATGAGGCGCGCCGGGGGCGCGTCACGCTGGATGGCCGCATCCTCGAGGACGGAACCGTCGGCCACCTGACCGTGGTTCGACCTCTCTGTCCTGACCTGGACGCCGCCGCGGTCGAGGCGGTCCGTCAGTGGCGATACCGCTCCGCGCGATGCGGCGAGACGCCGGTCCAGGTGGGATTCGTCGTCGAGGTCTCGTTCTCGATCCGCTGAGCGCCGCGCTCGATCCGGCCCGCGCCGACGGGCCGGCGGCGCGCGCTGTCCGGTCCCTCATCCGCATCGCCGTCGAGGACCTCGACCACCTCACAACGGTGTACCCCGGCACCAGGGCCTATCCCCTGTCCGACAAGGTTCCCGTCGTGCCGCTCGGCGTCCTGGCGAGCGGTGAGGTCTCCCCGCTGGTCGGGTTGCGTGGCTCTCGACGATGAGACACGACCGTATCGCGAACTGGTAGACGATCGCGCCATGGTACCGCCGCGTTGGTTTCATCTCGCGCGCTACCTCGGCCTCCTCGCTCGCGCTGCTGGTTGGCGGGACGCTGCCGTCCCGGCGCTCGCCATCTCGAACGGCCGCAGCGATTCGGCGAGCGGGAGCCACGCGGGCTCCGCAGCACCCGACCGGGGCGTCACTGTCGGCGAAGCCCCCGAGGCGTCGCGCACCCAAAGGCTGCCGTGGGCGCAACTGCTGGCCCGCGTGTTCGGCGCTGACGCGCTGACCTGTCCCCGTTGCGGGCAGCCCATGCGTGTCCTGGCGGCGATCCAATCACCCGAGGCCATCCGCGCCATCCTGGAGTGCCTCGGTCTCCCGGCGCGCCCACCACCGGTCGCGCCCCCGGCGCTCGGCGTTCTCCTGCCGGCCGACTTCTAGGCGACCCGTCATCTTTGCACCCTCCGCGACTCCGGCGGGCGGGTGCGCGCGCGCTCGACTTTGGGCGCCGGGCCTCGCCGTGACCCGTTCGCGAGCAGCTTGAATTCACCCGGGCACCGGGAGGAGAATGAGATTGGGCGGTAATTTCGGCGCTGGGCGGCAGGGTGACATAAGGGTCCCTTCTCGAACGTCGCCCTCGGATTCGCAGCTTGGACCTCCTATCCGCCGATCGACTGGACCGACGCCACGTGGAACCCGACGACGAGCTGCACACGGGTCTCGCCCGGATGCGACAACTGCTACGCGGCCGCGGTAGCGCCCGGAAGGGAGCTGCCAGTCGGGCCCTGATCCGTAACTGCGGTGTTTCTTGCGACGGGGCAAGGCGACGCACTTGCCTAGGACGCCGGTTCGGGCGGCTCGGGAGGGACCTCGTCGCCTAGTAAATCGACAACGCGGCGCCCCTTGCCCGTCAATACGATACTCATTTCAGGCCCCGCGCCGATAGCGGTCACCAGACCTCTCGAAACTAGTCGCGCAAACGTCGTGCTTTCGAAGCGCTTTTCCCCAGAGGCTTCCAACGCGCGTTGAAGCACTTCAATGGTGATCAGCTTTGGCAGACGAAACAGCATGCGAAGCACCGCCAGTTCGCCGGGACTGAAAGGCGTATTCTCGAACCCGGCGATAAGGTACTGCCGTTCCGCGATTCGTGGATCGGGTTCCTGAACGAGTCTCTGCGAAAGCGAGCGCATGGTACGTAGAATCTCGTCTAGTTTGTCTGCATCTGACCTGCTCGCTTGTGCCGTGTTCGTTTTCGGGATGCCTTGAAGATCCTCGGCCAAAGCTGGCCAGTTGCGCGGGAAGGACTTCGCGAGGATTTCAGCGGTGAGTCTCTCCGGGCCAAGCACTGCGTTGATCGTTTCGACCATGCGACGGGTATCGGATTCGTTGGCCTGGGTCGCCTGGAACATGGATAAAGGAGGCGCAAGGTCCGTCGGTTTGAGATCGAGCAGGTACGTGCAGACTCGCTGCCTGTCCGTCACCGCTTTGGCGAGCGCCCCGGATTCAAACAGGACCCAGGGTGCGTTGAGATTATCTGCCGTGAGGCACACGATGCCCAGCTGCGCATCTGACAGGTTCTTCATGATCTCGGTCGTCCAGACGGTGCCCTTGTCCATGTCCTTGGAGGTCACATAGGGCTGCACGGCGTTGATGACGGTCGGCAACCAGTCACGTAACGCCTCGGCGACCGCCAGGCTTCGTCGCCCGGACCAGCTGATGAATACCTTCATGAGTCCTCCCGCGCGACGGTCTTCCCCGCGCCTCTCTTCGCCTCGAGTACCAGCCCCGCGCGTTGCGCGGTCACCACGGCCGCTTCTGCTCTCGCGCCTTCCTCTTCCGCTCCGTCTTGGCGAACGTTACCTGCCCAGCCTGCGGCGGAAGACCTAGGAAAAGTGCTTGAGAAGAAGGTTCTCCACGAACCCAAGAATACTCGCGACGGACTCGCGTTCCACCTTGCCCCAGTCTGCGTGAAGGGCATCGTTACGGAATTGCAGGTAGGCCTGCGCGATCCCGAACTGCGCATCTTGGAGAACGCCACAGCTCTTGAGTTCCCCGAGCACGTCGGCCAGCTTTGGACGACCAGTGACCCCGGCCAGCTCGGCCCCCATCCGCCGGATGGTGTCTTCGTAAACGGCCGCAGCGAGCACTGCGGCGACGTTCTTCGCCTGTTCCGTGCCCTCCGCCAGTTGGAGTCTGGCGAGCTCGACGAAATCGGAAATGACCGCCCCGGTCAGGCGCGCTCTGAGGCTACCCACGAGTCCCGCCTCGAGATCGCCTTGGAGGTTCCTGAGCGCGCCCTTCGCTGCTTCCCCGATCGAACCAGGCGGGTATCCGGCCGATCGGCGCTTAGCAACGTCCACCAGCTCTTTCACTTGGAGGCTGTCGGGTCCGTACACCGCGCCGAGGAGCGACAGCGCGCCTTGCACGACTTGATAGGCCGCTTCATCGCTCGAGTACTCGCTAATGGACAGCACCTCCGCGAGGCGACGTCGAATCGGACCCTCGTCCACGGCGGTTCTCCTCTTGCTAGCCCGCGGCGCTAATCGAGTTTCTCGAAGCTCGGACGTGGGGCGATTACCACGGTGTCCTTCTCGACCATGCGGAGCCACGGCGGCGCGTCTACAGAAAGCAGCCGATGCTTGGAGGTGATGAGGTTCTGTTGTGCCGCCTCGTTAAGGGCGTCGACGACGTCGACTACCTTCGCGGTTGCGTATTTTTCAAGTTGCTCTTGGAGGCGCTGTGCCTTCGCGCTCGGCTTTGCGTAATAAGGGGGGGGCTCGTGCTTTCCCAAGGTGCAGATGGCACGGCCAACCGAGTTGTACCCGTCGTTAAAGAGGCCCATGAATCCGTCGGGGTCCGGGAGGGCAACCACCCACAGATTTTCGACCCGATGTACGCCGCGCTGAAGGTCCTTGGCCTCCGGGACGATCCCGATTCTGAGACCTCTGCCCGCTTCGAGCTGCCGGTGGTTCGACTTGACGGTCGCTGCGAAATACCGAACGCGCTCCTGGTTAGAGAGAAAGAGATCGCTCTTCCAAACGCCCTTGATGCGATCCGCAAGCACCCTCTCCGCCGGCTTTCCTCTCGCTGCGACCGCGACCCATGTTCCGAAAGCATACGGATGGCCGCGGCCGTCGGGCAGAAGCACAGCCTCTTCCCCGGCGTTCTCGATCACCGCGTCGAGAAAGCCAAGATACCTGGCTCGTTCGTGTCCAAACAGAAGAGACGTGGGAGGGCTGTCTTCGAGATAACGTGAAGCCTTCCTGAGGACTTCGGATATCGGCCCCGTGACCAGAGGCTCGCCACCCAAGACAGCCTCATGAACTGCCCACTCGAACCCGTCCCCACGCAGGCCCTTGTCTCGGCCTATGCGCGCGACCTTCGAGAGTTGGCGCAGTGTAACGAGGTCCCTCTCGACGTTGAGATCGCCGAGATCCTCAGAACTGAGTTGGTCCAGCATGGCTCGCAGGACTGACCGCGCTACCGCGTAAAGTCCTCGACCGTACTCGTCGACCGGTGCCACTTGCTGAAGGAACGTGACATTCGCCATGCTACCCTCGCCGTGTCGTGCTGCGGATCAACGCTCGCCGCCATCCGCATCGAGCGCGCAACGATCACACCGCACTATCAAGCCCGCGCGCGGGGCGCGCCCGCTGTCGGGTGCGCGCCGTGGTCAGCGGACACGACCTGAGCTGCCAGCATCGCCAAGTACCGTGGGATGCTCCTTGAGATACCGCCATGCCCACGGCTGAATGTTGTAGGCGAAGCCCTTAAAGACGTCCCCAACACTGGCTGCGCGCGTGATGATGGTCTCGGCGGCGAGGCCCTGAATCACGCCGTCTTCAAGCTGAAAGTACTGCGTGCGGGTGTTCTCCAGCACGTAGCCTTCCAGCACCTCCTTCTCTTCCGGCGTCAACTCGTGGAGTCGACGCTGCCATCGTCTGAGAGTTCGACGCTGTTGGATTCGTTTCTTGGCGAACTCGAACACGCCGGCCCCTGCGCGCGCCAGAAGGAGGGCAACGCAAACGAGGAACACAAAGCCAACCCACATGCGATACCCGGCCACAAACCCCGTGACGCCGAGGATTTCGAGAACCCGCGCTGGGGCGAAGATCAGCACGCCGGCGGCAATAGCGATCGCCAAGAGGTGGACGGAGGAGATCTTCAACCATTCCGGGATGTTCGGTAGGTTCATGGCTCGGCTCGGGAGGCTCTTCTCTTGTCCTGCTAACGCGGGTCGAAAGGTGCGGGACGCGTTGGGGTGCGGCGCGCAGAGGTGTGAGCCGTGACAACGCGGACCGACAGTGTGACGGCCATGTTACGCGGAGAACCCATCAACCTTCACCCTTAGCGACGCGTAGGGGCCCGCGACGTAGGGCGGGAGACTTCCGCCGTACAGTGGGGCCAGCGCGTGGTACAGATTCTCGAACGCGCGAAACTCCTCAACGCGAAAGGTCTCAGGTCGCTCCTTTAGAGTCCACTCTAAGTTGTAGAACACCTCCCCGAGGCGTTGGAGGAGATTGCTCCGAAACACCTTGACGGACCCCGGACCGGCCATTATCCGAAGGCGCCCAGTGCCATCGACGTCATAGATGTGCTCGTCTCTGATCCTTGTAGCGATGTTCGCCAAGGTCCGCTTACAGAGCGCCAGCAGTGTTTCGACATGCGCGTCCAGGGCAGACCGATCGTCGGTCGCCCTGATGGTCGTGACTGAAGGACAGAAGAGCCGGAACGAATTCGGCGCCACCACCTCGCAGTAAGCGTCGGGATCGAATTGGGATGGCTCGCACGGGTCCAGCCGCAACCGCTCTGGCTTGCCATGTTCCGACAAGAGAAGGGGGAGCATTCCAGCAGAGTAGACGGTCATTTCGGCAGGTGACTGACTCACGACGCCGATGAAGAAAGGAAGCTCGAGACCGTAGAGGTAGTCGACCTTGTTGTCGACCCCGAATGGGTCAGCGGTGCTCTTGATCTGGATCGCGAACGTGCTACGCGGGACGAGAGCCTGCCGGCCGGACTCGTCGGCGAGTTGGAACATCGTGCAGAAGAAATCCGATCCAAGGTCTTCTGCAATCGACGCCGGGTGGGCGATGAAGCTGAAGCGGGAGAGCAGGAACGCGGCAAGCCGTTCATTCTCCCAACCCTTCCGAGGTTGTAGAAGGTGGCCCACGAGGAACTCTATCCTCCGTCTTTCCCGCCTACTGACTCGGCGTCATGCCGCAGAGGATACCGGAAACACGCAGAGAACGACAAGGGAGAGGCTGGTCTCGCGGCCCCGTCTCCCGGCGAGCGTTTCAGATTGTTCGGGTCGTACCCGACCGCCGGCGGTTTCTCTCGCGGAGCAGCTCCTGCCAGACGGCGCTCTCGCCGATCCGCTCGTACTCCGACAACCGGACGGTTCCCGGGGCCTCTCCCGGAGTCCGTTCGACGTGATGTTGAGCGCACCCACGCCGGGGATCGTCGCGACGAGTTGGTAAGAGTCCTTACGGCGCCAGAATTCCGTCCCTCCCGAGAACTCCCCGGGCTCCGGAAGCGGCCTGTCGGGGGCCCCCCCATGGGACCGAAAGCGTCCCGGACGGCAGTTTCCGAAATCGGGCGCAAGTCGTACAGCGGGAAGTATGGGCCGGAGCCCTCGCGCTTCCTCAGCCCGTCCCGGGCACCGGGAGGAGAATGAGATTGGGCGGTGGTTTCGGCGCTGGGCGGCAGGGTGACATCAGGGCCCCTTCTCGGACGTGGCCCTCGGATCCGCAGCTTGTGCCTCCTATCCGCCGCGGTCCGCTGGCCAAGCCGCTGGCCCCTTCGCTCTGCACTTCCCTCCGGCTCCCTACAACAGCCGCTCGCTCCGTGCCCAGGAATCGAAGCCGTCGGCGAGCTGCTCGAACGAATCGATGGCGTAGAGCAGCGGCTGCAGGTGCCACACGTCGTAGTCCTGCTCCACGATCTCGCCGGGGTCGAACGGGCGCACCTCGACGGCGTCGGTCAGGCTGTGCCGGGCCTCGGCGAACGACGAGAGGATGCCGTTGCCGTAGATCCTCATCCCCTGCCCCGTCCGGATCAACCCGAACTCCACGGTGAACCAGTAGAAGCGCTCGAGGCGCCGCCGGCTCTTCCCCTCCGCCTTGAGCGCGACCTGTCCGATCCGCTGGTAGAAGTCGGCGAAAGCCGGCAGCGTGATCATCGGCGTGTGCCCGAACAGGTCGTGGAACATGTCCGGCGCCGGCGTGTAGTCCAGCTCGCCGCGCGGCCTGATGTAGTCCGTCGAGGGAAAGACGCGGCGCGCCAGGAACGCGAAGAAGTCCTTCTCGTGGAGCAGGCCGGGGATCCGCGCGATCTGCCAGCCGGTGGTCCGCTCGAGAACTCGGCCGGCGTCCTTCAGCGCGGGGATCCGGTCCGCGGGGAACTTCATCATCCGGAGTCCCTCGAAGTACTCCTCGCACGCACGCCCCGGGAGCAGGTCGCTCTGCCTCCGGTAGAGGATCCGCCAGGTCTCCTGGTCCTCCTCGGGATAGTCCGGGTACGGGATCGCGTCCGCCTCCGGCACCGGCCCGTCGAGGGAGATCGGCACGATCCGCGGGTCCTTGCCGGTCTCGGCGGCCTTCTCGTACGCGGAGAGATCGTCGTTCGTGTTCATCGCGCCTCCTCCCCTACTCTTTCAGCTCCGGCAGATCCGTGAAAAACCCCAGAGACTCCGGGTTCGCCAGCGCATCGGCGTTCGCCACCGGCCGGCCGTGGATCACGTCGCGCACCGCCAGCTCCACGAGCTTACCCGACAGCGTCCGTGGGAGCGCGGGCGCCTTCACGATCTTCGCGGGAACGTGGCGCGGCGTCTCCTCCGCACGGATCGCCGCGCGGATCCGCTCCCGGAGCGCCTCGTCGAGCGCGACACCGTCGCGCAGGCGCACGAACAACACGATCCGCACGTCTCCGTTCCAGTCCTGTCCCACCGCGAGGCTCTCGAGAACCTCGGGGAGCTTCTCGACCACCCGGTAGATCTCCGCGGTGCCGATCCTGACGCCACCTGGGTTCAGGACCGCGTCGCTCCGTCCGTGGATCACCGCCCCGCCCTCAGGTGTCAGCTCCATCCAGTCGCCGTGGCACCAGACGCCGGGGAACCGCTCGAAGTACGCCGCGCGGTAGCGTGACCCCTCCGGGTCGTTCCAGAACGCCGTGGGCATGGACGGGAACGGCGCCGAGCAGACCAGCTCCCCTCTCCGCCCGACCACCGCCCTCCCCCGCTCGTCGAACACCTCGACCTTCATGCCGAGGCCGATGGACTGGATCTCCCCGCGGACCACCGGGAGCACCGGGCTCCCCAGCACGAAGCAGGAGACGATGTCGGTGCCGCCCGAGATGGACGACAGCCTCACGTCCTGCTTGACGTCGCGGTACACCCAGTCGAACGACTCGGGGGCCAGCGGCGACCCGGTGGAGAGGATCGAGCGGAGCGGTCCGAGGTCGTGGGTCGAGGTAGGCACGAGCCCCGCCTTCGCCGCCGCGGACAGGTAGGTCGCGCTGGTGCCGAAATGGTGGACGCGCTCCTCGGCGACGTAGTCCAGGAGCGCGGTCGCGGGCGCCAGCGGCGCGCCGTCGTAGAGCATGAGGGTCGCTCCCGACGCCAGCGCGCTGACGAGCCAGTTCCACATCATCCACCCGCAGGTGGTGAAGTACAGCACGCGCTCGCCGTCCCGAAAGTCGCAGTGGAGCTGGTGCTCCTTGAGGTGCTGGAGCAGCGTGCCGCCCGCCGAATGGACCATGCACTTCGGGAGCCCCGTGGTCCCCGAGGAATACATGATGAACAGCGGGTGGTCGAACGGGAGCGGCTCGAAGTCCGCCGGCCCCGCGGCCTTTTCCCCGGTGAACTCATCGAAGAGCATCGCTCCCCGCGCTCCGGAAAGATCCGGCGCGTCGGAAACGTACGGCACCACCACGGTCCTCAGGACGGACGGGAGCCGGTCGAGAACGCCGCGGACCCGCGCGAGGGAGTCGTGCCGCTTCCCGCCGTAGACGTACCCGTCGGCGGTGAACAGGACCTTCGGCTCGATCTGGCCGAACCTGTCCAGGACACCGCCGATGCCGAAGTCCGGCGAGCACGAGGACCAGACCGCGCCGACGCTCGCGGCGGCGAGCATCGCCGCCACCGCCTCCGGCAGGTTCGGGAGGAACCCCGCGACCCGGTCCCCGGGGCCGACTCCCTCGGCTCGAAGCGCACGGGAGAGACGTGCCACGAGGCCGCGAAGCTCCGCGTGGGACAGCCGGCGGCGGGCGCCCCCTTCCCCGCGAAACACGATCGCGTCCCGACCGTCGCTCCGCCGGAGCAGGTTCTCCGCGAAGTTGAAGCGCGAGCCGACGAACCACCGCGCGCCGGGCATGAGGTCCCCGCGCACGAGGACCTCGTCCCACGGCCGCGCCGCGCGAATGCCGCAGAAACGCCAGACCGACTCCCAGAAGCGCGCCGGCTGCTCCACCGACCAGCGCCGGAGCGCGGGCCAGTCTGCGAGGTCGAGACCGTACCGCTCGTTCACCTCGCGGCGGAAGGCGGTCACGCGGGCCCGCTCGACGTCGGCCGCGGCGGGTCGCCAGAGAACCTCTCGCATCCCGCCGACCCCGCTCACGCGAGCGATCTCAATCGAGCGCCGGGAGCACCGTTCCCCGGCACTCCCCGAAGCCGATCCGGTAGCCGTTCCCCTCGCACCATCCGGAGATCTCCACCGTGTCGCCGTCCTCGAGGAAGGTCCGCGTCCCGCCGCCCGGCAGCGAGAGCGGCCTCGTCCCGCGCCACGCCAGCTCCAGGAGACTCCCCCGGCTCCCCTCGTCGGGCCCGCTGATCGTCCCCGAGGCCATCAGGTCCCCGGCCCGGACGTTGCAGCCGGTGATCGTGTGGTGCGCGAGCTGCTGGGCGATGCTCCAGTAGAGGTACCTGGAGTTGCTCTTGGAGATCGCGACCGGAGCGTCCATCTCCCGCGACTTGAGGCGCACCTCGAGGCGGACGTCGTGAGCGCCGTCTCCCGCCTCGCGGAGGTACGGCAGCGGCTCCGGGTCCTGCGGCGGCCCCGCACAGCGGAACGGCTCCAGGGCATCGAGCGTCACGACCCACGGCGAGATTGTCGTCGCGAAGTTCTTGGAAGTGAACGGGCCGAGCGGCTGGTACTCCCATCTCTGGACGTCGCGGGCGGACCAGTCGTTCACCAGGACCAGACCGAACACGTGGTCGCGCGCCTCGGCGACCGGGATCGGCCGGCCCAGCTCGTTCCCCGGGCCGATCAGGAACCCCATCTCCAGCTCGAAGTCGAGCTGTCGGGTCGGAACGAGCAACGGCGCTTCCGCGTCGTCCGGCTTGATCTGCCCCCGCGGCCGCCTGACCGGCGTCCCGCTGGGGACGACGGAGCTGGCGCGACCGTGGTATGCGACGGGGAGGTGCACCCAGTTCGGCATCAGGGCGTTGTCCTTCCCCCGGAACATGATCCCGACGTTGGTGGCGTGCTCCTTCGACGAATAGAAGTCGGTGTAATCGCCGATCCGCGCGGGGAGGAGCGCCTCGACGTCCGCCGCCTTGCGGAGCAGCCGCTCGCGGAACGACCCGTCGCTCGCGGACCGAGGCTCGCCGGCGCGCAGCAGGCGCGAGAGCGTCTCCCGCGCCTCCCGCCATGCGGGGCGGCCGAGTGCCAAGAACGCGTTGAGATCCGGAGCGGCGAACGTCCCCCGCGGCAGGCGCGCGCACCCTTCGAATCCGCCCGTCTCCTCCAAGGCGCGAAGGTCGAGAACGAGATCGCCGATCCGCACGCCGGGGCGGGCGGGCCCGCCTTCCCGCGGCCGGAAGACGCCGTAAGGCAGGTTCTGGATCGGGAAGTGGGACCCGGGGGAGACGTCGACGAACGACTTCAACCCGGGATCGTTGGTGGGATCCATGGCGCCCTTTCCGTGGTGTCGCGGCCCGCGTTCAGCCCAGGAGGCCCAGGTCGCGGAGCCCCTGCCGAGGCTCGTCGAAGGAGCAGCTTCCGAAGCCGGTGGCGAGGAGCGCGCGCGCCCGCTCCACCTCGGCGGTCGAGGCGTTTTTTCCACGCCACGCGAACGCGTCGTCCTCGAAGAGGAAGCTCGATGGGTCTTCCTCCAGGACGCACGCCTCGATGGCCTCCCCCGGGAGCCGGCGCGCGGCCGCGAGAACCGCGGCGGCGAACACGTTGAGGAACCCGTGGCGGTCCGCCGCGCCGCCGCGACCCCGGCGTCGCAGCGGCTGGTGGAGGCCCGCGGTGCACTTCAAGGGCACGCCGCGGTCGCGACACTCTTCGATGACGCGCGCGACGCGCGCAGCGGACGGAACGTCCGACGGCTCTGCACCGCCGCACCGGAGCTTGAATCCCGGCTGCGGCGACGGCACCGTCTCCCCGGCGTCCCTCAGCCCCACCGCGGCGTCGCGGTCGGCCTCGCGCCAGCGGACGGCGGCCGCGACCTCGAAGAACGCGGAGATCCCCGCGAGGTCCGAGCCCGCGAGGACCGTCCGGAAATCGTCCACGTAGTCTCGCGTTCGCTCGGCGTCCGCGGCGTCCAGGGTCTCCCGAGGGAGCCGCGTCTCGATCGCCCCCACGGCCCCGAGTCCGGGGTGCCGCTCCAGGAGATCGCGGATCGCCGCCGCCTCGACGCGGATCCGGTCGAGGGCCTCCCGCTCGGTCGCGCCGCCTCCCGCGAGCACCGCGAGGCGGAACGGCCCGCCGGCCCCGGGCGCCGGGAAGCGCTCGAGAAGATCCCCGAGCCGTCCGGCCTCAACCACGAAACGCCCGAGCATGAACCCCTCCGGCTCGGCGAGGTGCCGGACGTACTCGTCGACCGCCGCGCCGAGATCGAGGCGCGCCGGCGGGAACATGCCCGCGTAATCGATCATCCCGCCGAAGAAGGCCCGAAGCGCCGCGCCCGCGGCCGTCATGGTCACGGCGTAAGCCAGGACCGCGCGTACGACGCGTCCTCGCACGGGAGCGCCGGGGCGGCAACCGTCAGGGACGCGAACGTGTCGATCATGACGGCCAGCTCGTTCGTCCGGGCCTTCCCGACGGACTCCTCGGCCTTGCCGGGCTGCGGCCCATGGGGAAGCCCGTCGGGGTGGAGCGTGATGGAACCGCGCTCGATCCCCTTCCGACTCATGAACTCCTCGTTGCAGTAGTACAGCATCTCGTCCGATCCGACGTTCGAGTGATGGTACGGGGCCGGGATCGACTGCGGATGGTAGTCGAAGAGCCTCGGAACGTAGGAGCACACGACGAAGCCGTCGCTCTCGAAGGTCTGATGGACCGGCGGCGGTTGGTGGACGCGCCCCGTGATCGGCTCGAAGTCCTCGATGTTGAACGCCCACGGATAGTAATACCCGTCCCAGCCGACCACGTCGAGCGGATGGTGGTCGAGGACGACCCGGTGGAGCGCATTCCCCTTCTTGACCAGGACCGGGAACTCTCCCGTCGCGTCGTGGACCGGCAGGCTCCCGGGAAGGCGGATGTCCCGCTCGCAGAACGGGCTGTGCTCGAGGAGCTGTCCGTGGGAGTTCCGATACCGCTCGGGCGTCCTCACGTACCCCTCGCTCTCGATCACGAGGAAGATCTGTTCCCCGGGCGCGAGCCTCAGGCGGTGGACGATCCCTCGCGGGATCACGAGGTAGTCTCCCTTGCGGAACGGGATCTCGCCGAACTCCGACTCCAGCACCCCGCCCCCCTCGGCCACGTAGACGATCTCGTCTCCCTGCGCGTTGCGGTAGTGGAACTCGTCGGTCGCGCTCGGCCTCGCCAGGGAGACCGCGAGGTCCCGGTTGTAGAGGAGAGGGATCCGGTCCGTGACCGGGCTCGGTCCGGCCGCCGGGAGACGATGGGCTCGGAAGTGCCTCATGCGGGGGGTCGCGTCGGGCTCCGGCTGCCACCTCGTCTCCGCTACGCGCCGGGTCTCGAGGACCGTCGTCGGGCGCCTTACGTGGTACAGCAGCGATTGAATCCCCTTGAAGCCCAGGTTCCCCATGAGGTGCTCGTAGTACATTCCGCCGCCCTGCTTCGAGAACACGGTGTGGCGCTTGTGCGGAATCGTTCCGAGCCTGTGGTAGAAAGGCATCGCGGTTCTCCGGGAACTACAAGTTCCCCCTGCGGGCCTGCTCGCGCTCGATCGCCTCGAACAGCGCCTTGAAGTTCCCCTTGCCGAAGCTCTGGCAGCCGCGCCGCTCTATCACCTCCAGGAAAAGCGTCGGCCGGTCCTCGACCGGTTGCGTGAAGAGCTGCAGAAGATAGCCGCTCTCGTCCCGGTCCACGAGGATGCCGAGCTTCCGGATCGCCTCGCGATCCTCGTCGATCTCGCCGACGCGGTCCCACACGGTTTCGTAGTACGACTCCGGCACGTGGAGGAAGTCCACGCCGTTCTCGCGAAGGCGGGACACCGTGGAGACGATGTCGTCGGTCAGGAGCGCGATGTGCTGCACGCCCGCCGACGCGTTGAAATCGAGGTACTCCTGGATCTGGCTCTTCCTGAGGCCGGCCGCCGGCTCGTTGATCGGGAGCTTGATCCTCCGGTCGGGCGAGCTCGCCATGACCTTGCTTCGGAGCGCCGAGTGCTCGGTGGAGATGTCCTTGTCGTCGTACGACACGAACTGGTGGAATCCGAGGGTGCGGACGTACCAGTCGCACCATCGGTCCATCTGCCGGTCCTCGACGTTCCCGACGACGTGGTCCACGACCAGGAGCCCCGCGTCCCGCCCCGGGAGACGGACGTCCTCGTAGCCGGGGAGGAACACGCCGCCGTACCCCTCCTTCGAGACGAACGTGTGGATCGTGTCGCCGAACGTCCTGATCGCGAACGCGGTGACCGACCCGCTCCGGTCCTTGAACTCGGCGGGGGGCGTGACGGTCTCGGCCCCGCGAGCCACGACCTCCCGGTACGCGGCCTCGGCGTCCTCCACTTCGAAGGCCAGGTCCTTGACGCCGTCGCCGTGGAGGGTTAGGAAGACGTTCCGCGGGTCCTCGTGGGAAAGGGGGGACGTCAGGACCAGCCGGATATTGTCGTTCCCGACCACGTAGGACGCCCTTCCCCGCGCTCCCGTCTCCGGGCCCATGTAGGCGATCTGGCCGAAGCCGAAGGCCATCCGGTAGAAGTAAGCGGCCTGCCGCGCGTTCCCCACGATCAGCTCGATGTGGTGGATGCGCTTGAGCCGCAACGGATGGGCCACGGTGCCTCCCTCGGCCCCCGGTAATCAGGACCAAATGAGGAGTTTATCCCCGGCGGGATGGGAAGCGCAAGGTCAGGATCCCGAGGGGGCGCGGAGGCTCAGGCGACCCCGCGGGCGAGCCGCTCGCGGACGAGCGACATGGACGGCGCGCGCGTCAGACCGTCTCGAACGCGCGCGGGCGCGCGGCGCCGACCTCGTGCGGGTGCGGGACGGCCGCGCCGCTGGACAGACGATAAATGGAGCCGCGCCGCTCTCCCAGCCGCTCGATGAAGCCCCGTTCCACGAGCCGGCGCAGGTTGTCCTTGAGCGTGTTCCTGTTGGCGCCGGTCGCCGCCATGAGGAGCGACGCGGCCACCGTGCCGTGCTCTCGGACCGCATCGAGGATCGCCCGCTGAAGCGGGGTCAGATCCAGGGAGCGGCGCTCGAGGTCGATCTTGACCTCCACGCGCTCGCGGTGTCGGTCCATGGCCTCCAGGAAGAACCGGATCCATGGGGAGAGATCGGCCTCGCCGGTCCAGATTCGGGTCTCGGCCGAATCGAACGCGTCGTGGTAAGCGCCTCGCATCTCCTCCATGACGCCTTCCAGGCTCGCGTACGGAAGATAACCGTAGCCGGCCCTTCGGACGAGGTGGACTGCCAGGAGGCGCGCCATCCTCGAGTTCCCCCGGGAGAACGGGCTCGCCGCGAGGAACGCGAGCATGAATGACGCCACGACGAGCAGCGGATGGTGCTCTCCGGACCGTAGCTCGATCTCGAGCCACGTCGTGAGCTTCTCCATCTTCTCCGAAAGCAGGCGGGGCGGCAGCGTCTGGAACACCCGTCCGATCGCCCGGCCCTCCGCGTCGAAGGCTTCTAGGTGGAGGGGCTCCGCGCGCCAGGCGGTGGGGGGCTCCGGGTTCTCCCGCACGCCCAGCAGCACCGCGTGGAGCTTCCGGATCTCGTCCGAGCTCACGAGGGGCCCGTCGGACGGGAACGGGCGGTCCATCGCCTCGGCGTAGCCGAGTACCTCCCGGCTCTCGCGGACGGGCAGTGCCTCCCCACGGAGCAGCCCTGCCACCTCGGTGTCGGTCACGCGAACCCCGGACATCCGGCAGGACGCGGCCACCGAACGGATCCTGGTGGCCTCCTTGAGCCGCGTCAGCCGATCGGGCGGGACCAGCGTCCCGGCCGCCCATACGCCGCGGAAGTGGTCGAGTCTGGAAACGGCGTTGAGTACTTCCGGTGTCACCTGTATCTTGAGTTCCATTTCGACTCATTGTAGCACCCAAAGCCACCCTGGTAAATGGGTGTGTTTGGGTGCCAGTACGGGCGCCTTCGTTCGGAGCTTCTCGTCGTTCTCACGCCCTCTGGACTCTCGTTGACAGGACCGTGACGGAGAATTACGATTCATCCCCTCCCGAACGCTGTGCGAGCACGTCCAGGGCGACTCGAGGATACCACGATGGCGCCGGAATCGAGGAGCATCGTTTCCAGGGGCTTCCGGTTCCCGTCCAGCCTCCCGGCGGTGCTCTTGGAACGGGATCTCAAGCATCCCTGTGTTGCCCTCGACTTGAGCCGGACGGGGGTGCTCCTGGTGGGAGAGTTCCCGCCCCCCGCCGGACTGGAGATCGAATTCGCGATTCGATCGCCCGCCGGCGACCTGGAGCAGCGGTTCAGCGGCCGCGTCACCCGGCGAGGGCTCGCCGGCGAGGGCGGGGGGACCGGTATAGCGATCGAGTTCCTGGCCCTCGACCTGGAGCAGAAGCGGGTGCTCGAGTTGCTTCTCGCGCGCGTCGTGGAAGGGCTGGCGCCGGCCCCGATCGACGCGCTCCCCGCGGACGCGCCCCCGCACGTGGTTAGGCAGGCCCTGGCCACGGTCCCGGTCCCGCACCGGATCGCCCTCGCCGCGCGGGCGGGCCCCCGCCAGCGGGAATTCCTCCGCCAGGACCCGCACCCGCAGGTGCTGGAGGCTCTGGCGCGCAACCCGAACCTTCTCCGGGCGGAGGCGAGAGATCTCGCCTCGGTCGCTCACCTGACGCAGCCGACGCTCGAAATCCTCGCGACGGATCCCCGCTGGTCGCGCGACGACGAGATCCGGATCATCGTCGCCACGCACCCGAACGTCTCGATTCCCTTTGCGGAGCGCGTGGTGGCAGAGCTCGGGGAACCCGCGCTCCGGAGGATACTCGCCCGCCCGTCGCTCAACGCGACCCTCCGGGACAAGATCGTGAAACGCCTCGCCCGCCGACGAGCGCCATAATCACGCCATGCCCAACCATCGGATCGCGGCGGCGCTCGTCGGGCTGTCATTCCTTCTCTCCCAGGAGGCGGTCGTGTGCGCAGGTGACGACGCTCCGGCGCGGATCCTGACGGCGGCCAGGTCCGAAGGGCAGGCGTGGGAGAAGCTGGCCTGGCTCACGGACCGGATCGGGCCTCGTCTCAGCGGGTCGGCGGGTTACGAGGCCGCGGCCAAGTGGGCGGTGGCTCAGCTCGCGCGGGACGGGGCGGATCGGGTCTGGACCGAGAAAGTCATGGTCCCCCACTGGGTCCGTGGGACCGAGACCGCGGCGATCGTGGCGCCGGTCTTCGCCCCCATGGCGGTCACGGCGCTTGGCCTGAGCGATCCGACCCCTGAAGGCGGCATCACCGCCGAGGTGCTCGAGGTCACGAGCCTCGACGAGCTCAAGACGGTCGCCGCGAAGGTCAAGGGCAGGATCGTGCTCTACAACCGGCCGGTGCTCCCGAACGGGGGCGAGGAGCACGGCTACGGCGCCGCTGCCTCCCTCCGTCACGATGGGGGGGTGGAGGCCGCGAAGCTCGGCGCGGCCGGCGCGCTGATCCGCTCCCTCGGCACCGCCGCGTTCCGGCTGCCGCACACCGGCATGACCGAGCGCGAGGAGGGGGTCCCGCGGGTGCCCTTCGCCGCGATCAGCCAGGAGGACGCCGATCACATCCATCGCCTCCTGGCCGCAGGCGAGACCGTTCGCGTGAGATACGCCCTCGGCTGCCGGAACCTCCCCGACGTCGAGTCCGAAAACGTCCTCGCCGAGATCCGCGGAAGCGAGCGTCCGAACGAGATCGTCCTGATCGGCGCGCACCTGGATTCGTGGGATCTCTCCCCCGGCGCGATCGACGACGGGGCCGGTTGCGCGGTCGTCATGGACGCTCTCCGGCTCCTGAAATCGCTGGGCTTGAAGCCTCGCCGGACGGTCCGCGCCGTGCTGTTCGCCAACGAGGAGAACGGGCTCCGGGGCGGGCACGCCTACGCCGAGGCCCACCGCGACGAGCTCGCCCGCCACGTCGCCGCCGTCGAGGTGGACAGCGGCGGGGCGCGGCCGACCGGCTTCGGGGTGAGCGCCGGGCCCGGAGGCATCGAGGCCGTCCGACGGATCGCCGCTCCGCTGGCGGAGATCGGAGCCTCGGAGGTCTCGAAGGGAGGCGGCGGGGCCGACATCTCCCCGATGCGCGCCGCGCGGGTCCCGATGATCGGCTTGCGCCAGGACACGACCCACTATTTCGACTACCACCACTCGGCGGCGGACACCTTGGACAAGGTGGACCCCAAGGACCTCGCCTCGTGCGCGGGCGCTCTGGCCGTCCTGGCGTACGGCCTCGCGGACGCGGCGGAGCCCTTGCCCCGGCTCGACTCGCCCGAGAAACCGCCGGCACCGCCGAAGACGTCGAAGTAGCCAAGGGCGTGAGACGCTCGGCTGGAGCGTTCTCGCGGTCTCCCCCGCGCGGCACCCGGCTCCGACCGGATCAACGGTCGGTGGTGGTTTCGGCGCTGGGCGGCAGTGTGATATAAGGGTCTTTTCTCGGACGTGGTCCTCGGATCCTCAGTTTGGACGTCTATCCCCTAAGAGAGTTGCGCCGACGGGAGCGAGGACTCTCAATCTAAGGTCGGCGGGAGCGGCAATATCAGAATCTGCATTCTGACCGAGTACTTTGACCCGGGCGGAGCCGGGGGCACACCCTCGATGATGCCCGAGTTGGCTCGGGCCCTGAAGGCGGAAGACCCCGCTCTGGACATCGAGATCATCGCCAGCAGGAATAGGTACCGAGGCGGCGACGACCAGTATCCGCCGGAGCAGGACTGGGAGGGCGTACGGGTCCTCCGCCTCGGCACACCGCGCTCCAACCAGGACTCCACCGCGTTGCGTCTCCTCGCCGGCCTGTACTTCTCGCTGGTGGCCAGGCGCAGGCTGCTCAGCCTGCCGCGCTATGACTTACTGCTGGTGGGGACCAACCCGCCCTCGGCGCCGCTGGCCGCGCTCGCTCTGCGCCGCAAACGCCACACGCCCTATGTCTATCTGATCCATGATCTGTACCCCGACGTGGCAGTCTCACTCGGAGCCTTGAGGGCCACCTCCAAGGCCGCGCGTGTCTGTGCCTGGGCGCAGCGCCGCTGGCTGCACGGCGCCGCTCGCGTCGTGGCCATCGGTCGCTGCATGCGCGATTACCTCGCCGACCGCTATGGCCTCGATGCCGAGCAAATCGAGGTGATCACCAACTGGTCGCGGCTTGAGGGGCCGTCCTGCCTGCCGGCGAAGACGCAGTTTCGCGCCCGTCATGGGCTGTCGGAATTCGTGGTCCTCTACGCCGGGAACTTCGGCCGTTACCAGGACTTCGGCACCATTCTCGATGCTGCCGCCATGGTTCGCGCGACCCACCCGGACATCACTTTCGTCTTCGTCGGCGACGGCGCCAAGCGTCCAGAGATCGCCGCCCGTATGGAGAGCGGTGCAGCCGGCAACTCCCTCTTGCTACCCTTTGTGCCAGACGAGGAATTTGCGGACCTGCTGGCGGCGGCGGACGTATCCCTTGTGACGCTCGAGGCCGGTGCGGAAGCGATCGGGGTGCCCAGCAAGTTCTACAATATCCTCGCCTCCGGACGGCCCACTGTGGCCGTGGTGGGCGAGGGCTCCGAGGTCGCTCGACTCATTGCCGAGGAGAGTTGTGGGTTACGCGTGGCCCAGGGCGATGCCGCCGGTCTGGTGCAGGCGGTGGTGCAACTCGCCGCGAACCCCGAGACCGCTGCCCAGATGGGCGAGCGGGCCCGCAGCGCCTTCGAGCACCGGTTCACGTTGCGGCGCATCGCTGAGCAGTACCTGAGCTTGTTCTCCGAGGTCCTGGCGGAGGGCACCCGGCCATGAACTACGTGGTCGCCGGGGCGACCTCCGGAAGCGGCGACGCTGTGCTCAGTCCCGGGCACCGGGAGGAGAATGAGATTGGGTGGTGGTTTCGGCGCTGGGCGGCAGGGTGACATGAGGGTCCCTTCTCGGACGTGGTCCTCGGTTCCGCTGCTTGAACGTCCTCCCCCCAGCGACCCGTCGTACGCCGCACGGCAGAGCACGTCCTCAGCATGGCCGGCCGCCACCCAGTGCCGAGCGAACTCGTGTGTCCGCACGCCGCCCCAGCCCCGGGGCGTCGCGAAATATCGATGGATCCTGAGGATGCGCATGCGCGCTCAGGCCTTGGCACGGCCCGAACAACCGAAGGTCAGGCCCGGCACGTCAACGGCGGGCAGGTCGCGAAACAGGCGTTCGAGCAGACGGCTGGCCGGGAACAGGATCACCCACGCCGTCAGGAAAAGCAGTCGCAGGTCCGTCCACGGCCCCATGTGGCGCTGGTACCAGAGTTCGAGTTCGCCCTTGGCCGGCGAGATGTGCTCGCGGTAGAACACTTCGGGCGGCATGCCGCACTCGGAGAGCAGCCGCTCCTCGTCCCGGAACACGATCGAACCGATGCCGGTCAGGCCCGGCCGGACATCGTAGATCCGCGCCTTCACGTGCGGCGGGTACGGGTCGAACGTCTTGTCGACCAGCGGCCGCGGACCCACCAGCGCCATGTCCCCGAGCAGAACGTTCACCACCTGCGGCAGCTCGTTGATCTTGGTCCTGCGCAGGAAGCGCCCGAACGGCAGAACGCGCGGATCGCGCCGCGTGGTGTGAAAACCGCCCGCCATGTTGGACGAGCTCTTCATCATCGTGGTGAACTTCCAGATCCGGAAACGGCGGTTGTGGTAGCCGATGCGCTCCTGGAAGTAGAAGACCTGGTGCTCACCCGTGCAGAACAGGATCGCGCAGACGGGGAGAAGGAGCGGCAACAGAACGAGGATGGCCAGGAGGGCTAGGGTGGAGTCCAGGATGCGCTTGATGGATGCGTACATTGTTCGCTCTGCTACGAATTGCGTGGATCCCGCGGACTTCCGCAGCTACATGCGCTGATCCAAGTTCCTGCCCTTCTCGATATGCGCAAACGTCGGTAGATAGCTCTTGAGGATCTCGACAACCTCCGCCTTGTCCACGTTCTCCGCCTCGAAACACGCCCGAAGCCGGTTTACGATGACATCCACTTCGGCCAGAGCGCGCCGTTTCGCATTCCGGATGACGCCCAAGCTCGCGAACCGGTCCAAGTCGGCCGCCTCGCCGCTCGTCACGAACTCCTCGGTGGGTTTCTCACCCGAAGTGTCCGATTCGAAAAAGTAAATCGGATAGCGCGTTGGCCGGTCACTCAGCGCGGCGGCCTTCTGGCGCGCCCCGTCCTCCGTCTGGCAGACGTCGGGCTCCAAGCCGAGCGCGCGGAGCAGGGCCAGCGCGATCTCGGAGAACTCCAGCATGTCGCGCTGCTCGTCCAGCTTCGGGAAGAAGATCTCGCCTGACGCTCCCAACACCGAGGCCATCAGGCAGATCTCTCCCGATTCCTGCGGCGAAATGAAGTAACGCTTGATGCCAGTCGGACAGGACCACGGTTGCCGTTGGTTCAGGCGATCCAAGAAACCGATGGGCAGGCTTCCGTTGGAGAAGGCCACGTTGGCGAAACGCGCCGTCGTCACGGGCACGCGGTCGGCGTAGGCCATGATAACTTCTTCCATCAGCTTCTTGCTGGCCCCCATGATGTTGACGGGGTTGGCGGCCTTGTCGGTCGAGACGCAAAAGAAGTGCTCGGGCGGGCGTGCGGCCAGCAGATCCAGCAGCCTGCGGGCGCGGAACACGTTGTTCTCGATCATGGCCTCGATGGAGAAGACGTCCTTCTCACTGCGCACGTGTTTGTGGGCGGCGAAGTTCGCCACGACATCGAAGGGGCCGAGTCGCCGGAAGATCTTCTCGAACACGCGGCCGCCGAGCCCGACGGGATAGGTGATAAACGGGTCGGGGACTCGCACCCCGGCCGAACTGCGCAGGTCCCGCACCAGCTCCGTCAGGCCGTTCTCGTTCAGATCCACCACGCACAGCGACCTGATCGGATAACGGACGATCGTCTTCACGTAGGAGGAACCGATCGTGCCGGCGCCACCAATCACGAGCACGTTGCGCCCGCCGAGACGCTCGCGCAGCGTGGCGTCGTGGTGCCGGAGGTCCGCCGCAAAGAGGCTCTCGCGGCGCTTGGTGACATGGGTCTTGATGAAATCGTCGAGAACGAAGTTCACATTCACGTTACGCTCCTTGGGTCGCGGGCCGCATGGCGCACCGTGTATCTTGCTGCGCGTTCAATGAGTTCGGAAGGACTCGTTGGAGCGCATTCTCCACGAGGTTGACGATAGCACGGCCGAGCACCCGGCGGTCGGCGGCGATCCGGGGCGCGCCGGCGTGAGCGCCGCTCCTCTCGGGGGCTAGCGGCCGCGCTCGGCGTGCACGCCGAGTCACGAGGGCGTGGGCGCGACAACGATTCCGAGATCCGGCGCGGACGCTGAGCCGGCAGCCGGGCTCGCGGGCCGGATCGGACCGGGGTCGCGCTAGTGTGCCGACTCGGAAGTAGCTTTGCACATGGCGTACATGGTCTCGAAGATTTCGTTGGCTGATTTCGTCCAGGTGAAGGGTCGCGGGTTGTCATTATAGAGCTGGAGGTAGCGATTGATCTTGAGGATCAGGTCGCG
>JBGQAU010000058.1:0-21065 GCA_041494445.1 Acidobacteriota bacterium
CGGCGAGTACCGCCACATGGTCGAGAGCTACTTCCGTGCGATCGCGGAGAAGGCGCGCGAGAATCTCGCGGACCAGGTCCCCCATCTTCTCGGCGCGGTGCGTCGTCACCGCCAGTGCCCCCCCCAGCCCCCCGGCCCGCCGTCGGACGCCTCGATGAAGTCGCTCCCCGTCTCGATCACCTCGCCCGGCACCAGGCTCTCCGCCTCGCGGCGGACCGCGTCGAACAGCTCCACGAGGACCTCGCGGCGAGACGCGACGGACACCACGGCGATCCCCGCCCGCTGCCAGAGGTCCGCGTGCTCCTGCATCTCGCTCACCGCAAGGTTATGGCGGGACCGCAGGCGGTCCTTGAGCCGCCGGACGACCTGTCGCTTGTCCTTGAGGGAGCGCGCCCCCGGGAGGTGGATCTCGAAGGTGTAGACGCCTACGGTCATCGGGGCCTACAGCGTTTGCGAGGCCACCTTCTCGACGGTGAAGAACTCGATGAGGTCGCCTTCCTTGAGGTCGTTGAAGTTCGCGATGCCGATGCCGCACTCGAAGCCCTGCTTGACCTCGGACACGTCTTCCTTGAAGCGCTTCAGGCTCGCGAGCTTGCCGGTGTAGATCACCACGTTGTCCCGGATCAGGCGGACTTCGGCGGTGCGCGCGCCCTTCCCATCGGTAAGGAGGCAGCCGGCGATCGTCCCGACCTTCGAGATCCGGAACAGCTGGCGCACCTCGGCCTGGCCCAACACGATCTCCTTCAGCGTCGGCTCGAGCATCCCGACCATCGCCTGCCGGACGTCGTTGACGACCTCGTAGATCACCGTGTAGAGGCGGATCTCGACCTCCTCCTGCCGCGCGAGTTCGGCGGTGGCGCGGTCGGGCCGGACGTTGAAGCCGACGATGATCGCGTTGGAAGCGGCGGCCAGCAGCACGTCGGCCTGGGTGATCGCGCCGGTGGACGCCCGGAGCACGGAGACCCGGATCTTGCCGGACGGGAGATCGCCGAGCGACTTCTGGAGCGCCTCGAGGGAACCCTGAACGTCCGCCTTGAGGAGGATCGGCATGTCCTTGGCCTCCCCCTCGGCGATCTCGCGCGAGAGGCTCTCGAGCGTTCGCCGGGAGGATTTTGCGAGCGCGGCCACCCGAGCCTTCTCCCGCCGGAACTGCGCGATCTGTCGAGCCTTCCACTCGTCCGCGACCGACTGGAACAGGTCGCCGGCGGTCGGCTCGCTGGCGAACCCCGTGACCTCCACCGGGGTCGAGGGGCCCGCCTCGTTCACGCGCCGGCCGTTCTCGTCGACCATGGCGCGCACCTTGCCGAAGGCCGAGCCGGCGATGAACGGGTCGCCGATTCTGAGGGTTCCCTGCTGCACGAGCAGCGTGGCGACGATTCCGCGGGCCCGGTCCAGGCGCGCCTCGAGGACGACGCCGGTGGCCAGCTTGCCGGCGTTGGCCTTCAGGTCCTGGATGTCCGCGACCAGGAGGATCATCTCGAGCAGCTCCGCGAGGCCGAGCTGCTTCTTCGCGGAGACCTCGCAGGCGACCGTCTGCCCGCCGTACTCCTCCACCAGGATGTTGTGATCGGCGAGCTGCTGCTTGACCCGGTCCGTCCGCGCCTCGGGCTTGTCGATCTTGTTGATCGCCACGACGATCGGCACGCCGGCGGCCCTCGCATGATCGATCGCCTCGAGGGTCTGGGGCTTCACGCCGTCGTCGGCCGCCACGACGAGCACGACGATGTCGGTCACGCGGGCGCCTCGGGCGCGCATCATGGTGAAGGCCTCGTGCCCCGGCGTGTCGAGGAACGTGATCTTCCGGTCGCGCTCGGTCACCTGGTACGCGCCGATGTGCTGGGTGATCCCGCCGTGCTCGGTGCTCACGACGTTCGTGACCCGGATGGCGTCGAGGAGGGACGTCTTCCCGTGGTCCACGTGGCCCATGACCGTGACGACGGGCGGGCGCGGGACGAGCTTCTCCGGGGTTTCCTCGGCGGATTCCTTCTCGCCGTGGACCGCCGGCGCGTGCTGCACCTCTTCCTCGAAGGACACGATGGACGCCACGGAGCCGAGCTCCTTCGCGACCTCGATGGCGACCGCCGGGTCCAGCGGCTGGTTGATGTTGGCCAGCACCCCGCGCGCCATGAGCTTCGCGATGATGTCCTTCGACTTCCGGTTGAGCTTTTCCGCCAGCTCCTTGACCGTCACCGCCTCCGAAAGGCTGATCTTCTCCGGGACCGGCGGCAGGTCCGGCTTCTGGCGGGCCACCGGCGGCGGGATCGGCTCGTCGGCCTTCTTTCTCCGCCCCGACGGACCGGAAGGCGGCAGTGCGGGGCGGCCGGGCGCCGGCGCGCGGCCGGGCGGCGGTGCGGGGCGGCCGGGGATCGGCGGGCGCGGCGCCACGCCGGGCCTCGCGGCTTCGGTGCGGGCCTGGGGTGCCGTTCTGACCGGCGCCGCACGGCCGGCGGCGGACGCGGCGCGGATCGCGCTCAGCGACGGGATGCGCTTCGCGGCGAACACCCGCGGACGAGGTGCCTCGGGCACCGGGGCAACGGCGATGGGTGCTTCCGCCTCACGGACGGCCTGGGCTCCGGGTTCGGGCACGGCCGGCTCCATTGCGGCGGTCGGAGCCTCGGGGGTCTCGGCAGAGGCCGGCGCGGCCGCGAGGGGAATCTCCTGCCCGGGCTCGGTCGGCACCGGCCCGGCGGGCTCCGCTGAGGGCTCCTCGACGACGGCCCGCTCCGCCAGGACCGAAGCGGCGACGTCGGGCCTTTCCTCGGGGACGGCTCGCCCATGGGCCTCGGCGGCCCGCGCCCTCGCGCCCTCGGCGAGTCGCTGCTCCTCGTGCTGCCGCTCGTCGAGGAGGCGCCTCTTCTCCGCCTCGATGGCGGCGGTGAGGCGGCGTCGGACCAGCTCGGCGGTCTCGACATCGAGGTTGCTGAGGTCGGACTTGACCTCCCTCCCCATACGGTCCAAGAGCTCCAGGATCAGAGCGCTCTGAACCTTGAGCTCTTTCGCGAGCTGGTAGACCCTTACCCCCGGCATTCGGACTCCGTTCGCGCGTTACGCGCCGTCCCCGGCGGTCGTCTCGGGCCCTTGCTCGGGCCCTTCCGTTTCGGGGGCGGCGGCATCCTCGTGCTCCGTTGCCTGCTCCGGCGCGGACTCCAGGGCCTCCGCGGCGGCGGCCTCGGCCTCCGCCTGGGCCTCCGCGGCCAGTCGGGCCTCCAGGGCGATTTCGGCGGCGTCGTGGATCAGGATCGCGGTCTTCTCGCCGATCCCCTCGATGCTCGTCAGGTCCTCCATCGAGGCGAGCGCCACTTCCTCGACGCCCCGGAACCCCGCGTCGAGAAGGCGGGAAGCGATGGCGGGACCGATCCCCGGCAGGCTGGCCAGCTCGTGGCTCGCCTGCGCCATCCGCTCCATCTCCGCCTCGACCTCCGCCTTCTTCTCCGCCTCGCTCTTGATGTCCAGCTTCCAGCCCACCAGCTTGCTGGCCAGGCGGACGTTCTGCCCCTTCTTGCCGATGGCGAGCGACAGCTGGTCCTCCGAGACGATCACTTCCATCTCGCGCGCCTCGTAGTCCTTCGCGGTGACGCGGTTGATGCCTGCGGGGCTCAGCGCGTTCCGGACGTAATGGGACGCGTCGTCGTCGTACTGGACGATGTCGATCTTCTCGCCGCGCAGCTCGCGGATCACCGCCTGGACGCGCGATCCCTTCATCCCGACGCATGCGCCCACGGCGTCCACGTCCCGCTCCTTCGAGCGCACGGAGACCTTGCTGCGCTCCCCGGCGTCGCGGGCGACGCTGACGATGCTCACGGTGCCGTCGTAGATTTCCGGCACCTCCATCTCGAACAGCTTCTTGACGAGCATCTCGCTGGCGCGGGAGAGGGTCAGCTGCGGACCCTTTCCCTGCCGTTCCACGTTCACGAGCACCGCCCGGATCCGGTCTCCGGGGTTGTAGTGCTCCGCCCGCGACTGCTCCCTACGTGGGATGACCGCTTCGGTGCGTCCCAGGTCCACCATCATGTCGCCCCGGTCGAAGCGCTTCACCTGCCCCGTGAGCAACTCGCCGATCCGGTCGCCGTACTCGCGCCAGACCAGCTCGCGCTCGGCCTCCTTGACTTTCTGGTAGATGACCTGCTTCGCGGCCTGTGCGGCGATCCTCGTCAGCGGCAGCTCGGCGTGCTCCTTGACCGTCTCGAAGACCGTCCCGATCTCGGCGTCCGACCGGAGCGTCAGGGCGTCCTCGAGGAGCATCTCCGTGACGGGGTCCTGGAAATCCTCGTCCGTGACGACGGTCTGACGGGAAAAGAGCACGAACTGGCCCGTGTCGCGGTCGAATCGGGCCCCGAAGTCCTCCTTGCTGTGGTAGTACTTGCGGGACGCGGCCGCATAGGCCTCTTCGACCGCCTGGATGACGGTCTCGGCGTCGATGCCCTTCTCGCGACCGATCTGCTCGATGGTCTGGTAGAGTTCGCTGCTCATGGAAGCTTGACTCTCCGATCTTCGACCCGCCTGCACCCGCACCCCCGATCGGGAACGTGCCACGGAACCCCGCGGCCCCGACCCGTCGGGCCACAACACCCCCCGCGCGTGGCCCGTCCTCGCGCGTCCGAGCTTTTCAGGACGATGACCCTCCAAATATACCACGCCGGTCCCGTTTTCTTCGCGTCCGCGTCCCCCTCGCCGTCGCGTGGAGGTCGGCCTCCACGTCCTGCCGGGCCGACAGGACCAGGCGCCTGGGAATCAAGGCCTCCTCGCCGGCGTCGTCCGCGACCCTGACGCCATCGCCCTCGATGCCGCGGAGGATCCCACGGAACACGCGGGTCCCGTCGAGGCTCTCCGACGTTTCGACCACGACTCGCCGGCCGGCGTTCCGCCGGATGTCGTCGTCCGTCACGATCGGGCGATCGATTCCGGGGGACGACACCTGCAGGTCGTACGAATCCTGAAGCAGCCCGGCCGCGTCCACGTCCCGCTCGATCGCGCGGCTGGCCCGCTCGCAGTCGTCGAGCGACACGCCGAGGACGCCGGCCCGGTCGACGTCGATCCGCAGAAGCGAGTACTTTCCCTGTCTGCGGAAGATGACGTCCACCACCTCGATGCCGAGGGACGAGACGACCTCGGCCGCGATGAGGCGGACCTCCTCGACGATCCTGTCGGCCGACCCAGGCACGACGCACCCCCGGGCAAAAAAAAGTGGGCCTCAGCCCACCTTCCCAGCGGTCCGCTGAGATCCTACTCGACCTGGGCGCTTCCCGCAACGGGCCGCGGGGACCCGTTTCCCGACGGTTCTTCGGCAGGTCGGTGATCTCGCCCCTCGCGGTCGACGGGCGTTCAAGGTCGGCGACCTAAGGCGGTCAGCCTCCCAGCCGGCGAGAGAGATCCAGGAGGACCCGGCTCGATGGAAACCGGCCACGGGCCTCGGCGAGGAGGCGGCGCGCCTCGTCGACGCGGCCCGAGCGGGCGAGGACGAGGACCGCTCCGACATCGGCCGCGGGCCCCTGCGCGCCGAGATCCCGGGCCTTCCTGAAAGCCATGAGCGCCCGGTCCGCGTCGTGCAGCCGGTCGAGGGCGCTACCGATCGCCAGCCATCCCCGCGGGTCCCGCGGCTGCCATCGCAAGAACCAATCCACGGTCGCGCGCGCCTCCCGGACCTTGCCGAGCGCGGCGTTCGCGACGGCGAGATTGCCGAGATAGGCTCCGTTCTCGGGCTCCAGATTCGCGGCGGCCTTGAACCGCGCCGAAGCACCGGAGTAATCGCCACGAGCCAAGCACAGCTCGCCCAGGAGGTTCTGATAGGCGTCGGACTTGGGCGCGACCGCCAGCCCGCGCAACAGATAGGGCTCGATGCGCGAGGGCGCGTTCCCGTCGCGGTAGATACCGGACAGACGTAACGCCGCGTCCACCAGCAGCGGATCCCTGTCGAGCGCTTGCTCGTAGAGCGACTGCGCGCCCGCCAGGTCGCCCCTCGCCTCCGCAAGGCGTCCCTCTATGGCGAAGCGCGGGGCGGGCTTGAGCTTCGAGTCCCAGCGGCCCGCGACGTCCGCGGCCTCCCTTAGCTTGCCCGCCCTCAGGTACATCTCGACCGCCCAAAGGACGCTGTCGGGCGACATCTGCTCGGGGATCTCGCGCAGCCCGTCTTCGATGGCGGACGCGGCTTCGAGGAAACGGCCCTGCTCGGCGCGCACCTCGCCCAGCATGGCGTAGGTCTTGGACAGCTTCTTGATGCCGTTGGCCGTGAGCAGCTCCGATTCGGCCGCCTGCAGGTTGCCCTGCTTCATGTAGTACGTTGCCAGGTTGCGGTGGTAGAAAACCTGAGTCTCCGCCTGCTCGCCTTGCGCGGAGCCACCGGCGGGCTGGGCGGTCGGGGAGGATGCCGTCGTCTCCCCGCCGCCGACGTAGCCGAGCGCGCGGAGGTTCGCCATCATCTCCGACATGGAGTCGGCGTCGATCGGCGCGCTTTCGCGGCGCTCTAGCGGGTGACCCACCAATTCGTAGGAGCGGATGTGTCGGGGAGGCGCCGCGGCCAGCACCGACGGCTCGAACGCATCGAAGATCAGCCGGCCCGTCATGTCGTCGGCCAGCGGCAGCCCCGCCACGTAGAGCAGGGTCGGCATCACGTCGTAAATGCTCGCCGGGGGCAGATCGACGGCACGGACGCCGGGTCCGTGGATCAGGACGATTCCCCAGGGACGGTGCCACTCCGCCGGCTGCCCCGTGGTATACGGCGGCACGTTGGCGGGCCGGTCGTCTCCGTTCCGGAAGCCGTGGTCCGACACGATCACCGTGGTGGTGTCGGGCCCCGCGGCCTCGAGCAGGCGGCCGATCGTCTCGTCCTGCATCTCGTAGAACGCCGGCACGACGGTCCTGAACCGCTCGTACTCGGCATCGGTCACCATGGCCATCTTCGGAGGCAAGTAGTGCTGGAAGCGGTGGCCGACCATGTCGATCCCCTCGAAGTAGACCGACACGATCGCCAGGTCCTGCCGGAGGAGGTCCACGGCGAGGTTTCCGTAAGACTCCTGGGCCGAAAGCAGTTTCACCGCGAACGTCAGAGGGTCGGGCGGCTCCTTGGAGGTGTCCGAGGGCGGCGCCTCCAAGGATGCGCGTGCCTGCGCCTCCCTGAACTCGGCCTCGGTGAGAGGGAACAGGCGCCGCGCGTCCTGGTAGCGCACGCTCGAAGGGGGCACCAGCAGCGCCTTGCGCGAGGCGAGGTACCCCTGGGGCGACGTCAGCGACGGTCGCGAGGCGGCCTCGTCCACGCCGCCCCGGACCATCGTGTGGGCCAGCAGCTCGGTGACCATCACGCCGTCGAGAGGCTCGGCCGGATAGCTGGCCCACCAGGAGACCCAGCCCGACGGCCGATGGAAATCCGTGAGGATGTTCCACAGCGCCTTGACTTTCCGGAAGTCGCTCGTGATGGGGCGGCGACGGCCGTTGGCCGGGTCCTTGACCAGAAAGTCCGCGATGCCGTGCTTGTCCGGGCTCTTCCCTGTCGCCACGGTGGTCCAGAGCATCGGCGAGAACATCGGGTCGTAGGAGCGGAGGTCGCCGCGCGCCCCTTCGCGGACCAGGCGCGCGAGGTTGGGAAGCTTGCCGGCCCGGATCAGCGGCATGATCAGCTCCCAATCCGCGCCGTCCAGGCCGATGAGGAGCAGCCGCCCCTTCGCCGGCCGGAGCAGGGCTTGTGCCTGGTCCGTGTTGCGCCGACGGATCACCTGGTCGCCGAGCGGCGACCTTGCGCTCAAGCGCGCCACCGCGATCCCCGCGGCCTCGAACGCGGCGCGCAGAGGCTCGTCGAGGATCGTGGGGTCGGCGGCGAGGGTCTCGGCGTCCCGGTTCCGGGCGACTTCGCGCACGACCTCCGCGGCGAGGGTCGACGCGGCCCCGTTCAACCCGGCACGGCGGATGTCGGACGCGAGCCGGGGGGCGAGGCCGGCGCCCAGCGTGTAGTCGGCCTCCACCACGTACTCGAATGCGGCCCCCTCGCGTGTGGTGATCCCGATGCCTCGCAGTTCGAGGCGTCCTGTTGCCGGAACGATCAGGGGCCCTCTCCACGGGAGCCGAAGGGTCCAGCCGGGAGGGGACACGCTCCCCGTCGCGTTCACGCCGACGGAGCCCTCGGGGATCCGTCGGACGACGACCGCGCACGTCAGGGCCGCGATCGAGACGGCCACGATCGAGACGGCCGCGCTCTTCCACCTCATGGCCGGTATTGTAGCCGCTCGGAGCCCGGGCGGCGGGCTCGAGGCCGGGACCCCCTCTCCTCTGGTGGCCGGCCAGCGCCAAGGCTAGAATCGGAAACCGGGGTCCGCACCAAGGAGGGGCACTTGAGATCCAAGCGACTTGTCCTGTTCCCGCTCGCCGCGGCGTTACTGCTCTTGCTGTCTTCCCCTGCTCGCGCGCAGCAGGCGAGGCTGTACGGCAAGATCACCGACATGAACGGGAATCCGGTCGTCGGAGCGAAGCTGACCCTCGAGCCGGTTCAGGGCGGCGGCGCTTCGGCCTCGGCCACCACCAACAAGAAGGGCGCGTACATGTTCGGCATGGTCCGCCCGGGTCGCTACCGCCCGCTGATCGGCGCCGGAGGGCAGGTCATCCGGCACCTCAAAGGGAAGGCCACGGACATCGATAAGAAGGTCCAATGGGCGTTGGACGGCGCGGTGAAGCCGGGCGAGCCTCCGGCGCTCGACCTCGATGACGGTTACATCGTCGAGTGCGACTTCGCCCTCGGCCCGGCCATCGAGTTGGCGACCGGCGAGGGGAAGAAGGTGCTCCTGACCCCCGAGGAGGCGGTCGGCGAGCTCGCGAAGCGCGTCTCGCAGGGCGACTGCAAGGGTGCGATGCCTGAGATCGAGAAGGTGCTCACCGCGACCCCGGACAACGCGACGCTGAACTACCTGGCGGGATACTGCAAGGCGAGCGACGACCGGACGGACGAGGCGGTCGCCTCCCTCACTCGAGCGCTCGAGCTGCAGCCCGCCATGCCGGGCGTCGCGCTGCTCCGGGGCGAGGTCGAGGCGCGTACGGGAAAACTCGCCGAGGCGGAGGCGGATTTCAAGCGCGAGATCGCGGGCACGCAGGAAAAGAAGCTCGTCACCGACAGCTGGATCGCCCTGGGGGTCCTCTATCGCCAGCAGGGGAAGGACGCCGACGCCGTGTCGGCCTTCCAGAAGGTCGTGGAGTTGGCGCCGGAGCGGCCGGAGTCCTACTCGGAGCTTTCCGCGCTGTACACCCGGATGGGGCATCCGGAAAAGGCGGGGGAGATGATCGAGCAGGCCAAGCAGGCGGGCGGCCTCGACCCCGCGGTGCTCCTGAACGTCGGGATCTCCTATCTCAACCACCGGAACTACGATCAGGCCGCGGATTACTTCCGGCGCGTCATCGACCAGGGAAAGAAAGACCCGACCGAGGGGACGGCGTGGGCGCTGCTCGCGCGCTGCCAGCTCAACGCCGGCAAGGTGGACGAAGGCGTCGCCTCGCTCAAGAAATCTCTGGATCTCGACCCGAAAGGAAGCCTCGCGGACGAGAACCGGGACATTCTCAAGACGCTGGAGAAGAAGTAGCGGGGGCCGGAACTTCTTCCGGCTTCGGTCGAGCGGACGCGGGAGGCGCGGGCGCCTGTTCCGCGCGATTCACCGCGAAGGAGGCTCGTATCTCCGCCGTGGAGTCGGCGGCGAGATCGCGAGCCTCGAGGCGCAACGCATAGGCTCCCGCCGGCAGCGACGCCACGCTGACGGACACCAGACAGAGATCGCCGCCCGAGCCGTCCGGCCGGAACATGAGCATCCGGCTTTGGACGGCATGGTCCCCGCCGGCCACATCGGTCACGTGAACCCCGATGTCGAGCTTGGGGGATTCCCCGTTCGCCCGAAGGAGCCCCCGCAACCAGAACAGGGCGAGGACATCGCCCGGACCGTAGTCGGAGTGGGTCGAGGGGAGCAGCCTCAACCCGTCCTTCAACTGCAGCGGGTCGGCCTGCCCTAGGGTCGGCTTCCACGTGGGCAGGAGCGGGGCCGCGCCCTCCTCGGGCTCCGCGAGCAGGAGCCCCGCGAAGCGGAGCGCGCCGTCGGCCGGCGGCGGCGCGACGGTCACGGGCGCGACCCACGATCCGAACTGCGGGGGCTCGTTGATCCGCAGGTTGGCCTGCACGTCGTAGTGCCCGGGAGGCAGCTGCAGCCGCCCCTCGACCCGGAACGACCTGCGGACCGCGCCGACCCCCTCGGGCTTCACCCTCGCGCTCAGCGAGCGGGAGTACCTGCGGACGATCTCACCGCCCGCGCGGGCCACGAGGTTGAAATCCAGGTCGATCTTGGCGCCGTTCGCGTCATCGGGCGGAAAAGCGATCGGCCCGAGAGCCTCCACCACCACGACCACCGGCACGCCGTCCGCCGAGCCACCCGGGAGCGTCTCCGCCGAGCCTCGCACGGAGATCGTGCGATAGCGGGCCAGGTTGTCCACGACACCGTTGGCGATCTCGCGCTCCTCGACGAGCCCGGGTATCACGTCGCCGTATCGGCCGCGTCTCGCCGTGACCGTGGTCCCCGGCTTCGGAACGCTGACCACGATGGCGCGGTACCGCGCGTCCTTGCGCTCCTCGGGCACCTTGCACGATAGGCGGTAGAAACGGGTGGACTCCTCGTCGATCACCTCGAACGCCTTGCGGAAGTCGCTCTGGGTCAGCAGGCGCCCGCCGGTTTCTCCCGCCAGCACGCCGAGCACCTGCCGGCGCGCGCCGGCCGACCCGGACGAGAGCGAGAGGTCGAGGCCCATGTCCTCGAGCGCCGCGTCGTCGAGGCCGATCCGGTAGGCGGCGTTGCGCCAATCGATACTCTTGGAGACGTCACCGATGGTCAGGTCCTCGCCGATATCGATGGAATAGACGGTCACGCCGTTCCGCTCCAGCGCCTTGACCAGGTCACGGAACTTCGGTGTGAACCCGCCGGTCTGGCGCGAGATCTCGCCCGGGGTCGTCATGGGGAAGCCCGAGGACAGCAGCACGAGGATCCTGCGCCCGGGCAGCCCGCCGAACAGGTCGCTCACCGCCCGGACCGTCTCGTAGAAATGCTCCCTCTGCCAGTCGAGGACCTGGCTCGCGACGAGCCCCATTCGTCGCAGCCGACTCTGGTCGAGGGTCGTGTCCGAGGAGCGATAGGCGATGATCGACTCGGTCATGTCGTCCTCGAAGCTCGACGTGGGCATCCAGGTCACCTTGTCGATCGCCAGCGCGAGCTCCGCCGGGTCCGAGCTGAAACCGGATTCGGCGCGCAACGCCATGTCCAGCTCGTAAATCGCGGCATGGTCACCGGGCCGGAAGTTCGTTCGGACGAATTCCTTGGCCGCCCGCTTGGCCTGGGACATCCGCAGCGCGCTGGTGCCGTTGAGGTTGTCGAACAGGATCACCAGCGAGCGGCGCTCGGCGGGAGCGGCCTTTCGCGTCGCGGCGGCTTCGGGAGTCGCGCCCGGCGGCGTAGCGGCGACGGACTCCGGGGACGGGAGAATCGAAGCCACCGCGGAAGGAGTCGCGGCTGTGGGCGGCGCGCCCCACTCGTCCACCGCGACCACCTGGAGAGGCTGGCCGTGCTCCAGCACCTCGAAGTCTCCCGGCCCCAGCCCGCTCACGATCTTCCCGTGGCGGTCGCGCACCACGACGTCGAACTGCGCGAGCCGGACGCGGACCGTTTCCACCATCGGCGCGGGCGGTGCCTTCGCGGCGTCCTGCGGGGGGCCCGACGGATCCGCGACGGCGAGGCCGCAAAGGGCAGCCATCGCGAGGCCGGACAGCAAGCGGTGCCTCGACATGGGCCTCCTTGCGCGCGAAACCTGCGTCGCGGATTCTAGCACCACGATTTCGGACCGCGACCGCGCCACCCTTCGGTGCGTCTCGCCGAGGGGCGAAAGTCCAAAAACGCGGAGAACTCCAAATTGTTGGACGAATTTCCAAAGGGTTGCCGGGAAGCCATACCTCCGTTGAAAATTAGATCCTGTTATCTTGATGAAAATGAACATGTTCCTGGCTTTGGATCGTCCTCGTTTCATGGCAGCTACCTTGCACGGACGTATCGTATCCTCATCGGATGGCCGTTGAGGGACACTGACTAGGGGGGAGTCATGCTCGCCGTTCGAGCTTGCCGCACGATTCCAGCGTGGCTCTCCGGAACAGCATGGGGCAACGATCGATAACAAGGGCTTGAGGATGTCCACGGAGGGAGACGCATGAATTGGAGGGCATGCCTGCGTGGTGCTGCGCTCGTTCTGGCTGTGGCGGCCTTCGCCCTGCCGGCGCTGGCGCAGACGTCGGCGACCACGGGCGCCATGGCCGGGCTCGTGACGGACGAAAAGGGCGCTCCCCTGGCGGGCGCCAGCGTCACGGTGTCCGGCGTTCAGGCGCCCGCGAGCGCCACGACCGACGCCAACGGGCGATTCACGATCCCGAACCTCGTTCCCGGCGCTTACAAGGTCCGCGTCGAGGCGTTAGGGTTCGGGACCATCGTCCAGACCGTCACGGTGAGCATCAACTCGCGCAGCCGGGCGGACTTCCGGCTCTCGCCGGGCAGGGTGGAGGAGGTCAGGGTCACGGCCGAGGCGCCGCTGGTGGACGAGAGGACCGTCACCACGGGGTCTACGTTCACGGTGGACAAGTACGTGGACTACGTCCCGGTCGGACGCAACTTCACGCAGACTTTCACCCTTGCACCAGGCGTCGAGAGCGGGGGAGGCACGGGCGCCGGAAACTACTCGGTTTCCGGGGCTTCGGGACTCGAGAACACCTACCTGATCGACGGTGTGAACATCACGAACACCGGCTACGGCGGCGTCGGGTCGTACAACATCATCTTCGGCTCGCTCGGTAGCGGCGTGACCTACGACTTCCTGGATGAGATCCAGGTCAAGACCGGAGGCATCGACGCCGAATACGGGCAGGCCACCGGCGGTGTCATCAACACCGTGGTGAAATCGGGGACGAACAGTCTCAGCGGCTCGGTCAGCGTCTTCTCGTCGCCGGCCAGCATGGAGAAGGACTACAAGCTGGTCCAGCGCCTCGTGGGCGCCACCAACACGCTCTCCGATTCCACCACCGACGTCGCGCTCTCGGTGGGCGGCCCGATCGTGAAGGACCGCCTTTTCTTCTTTGCCGCCTACAACCCCGTGGACAGCACCAACAACTTCCAGATCAACGACCTGGCGCTGATGTCGAACTTCACCGCGCTGCCGGACGGCACCGACGGCCCCACCCACTATCCCACCATCGCGGCAGGGGAGCAGGAACGGAAGCGCCACAACGACAACTGGGCGGCGAAGTTCGACTTCTACGTCACGCCGAACCATAGGGTCCAGCTCAGCGGGTTCGGCGATCCGTCCCGAGGCGACCGCGGCCCGCAGCGCGCGGACGTCGCCGGCACCCTGCGGTACATGGATTACCTGCAGGGCGGCGGTCAAACGAAGATCCGCTACGGCGCGAACAACTGGAGCCTGAAGTACGACGGCGTGTTCACGCCGAACTTCTTCATGCAGGCGCAGATGGCCAGGCACGACGGCAAGTTCCAGGAAGATCCTTCCCGGAACCTGCCGCAGCTTAGCGACCTGCGGCAGCTGCGGTGCTACAACGGGCAGGCATCCTGTGGGGGCGCGCCCACGCCCACCTCCGCCTCGGTCCAGCTCTATGGCGGCCCCGGCTTCATCCAGAACGACAAGGACAAGAACACCCAGTACAAGCTCAGCGCGACGTGGATCCATGGTCCCGTCGAGGTGAAGGCGGGGGTCCAGTACGACGACATCTCGTACCAGGAGCAGACGCTCTACAGCGGCCTCCCGATCCAGTACTACGTGCCGCTGGACGCCAACATGAGCGGCAGCCTGGTGGACCCGGGCGCGCCCACCCTGCAGCCCTGCGACAGCCAGGCCGCGGGCAACGACTGCTACATCTATCTCACCTCCACGTCGGGCGCGCAGCTCCAGAGGAGGGGGACCTCGTCCTACCGGACGGTGCGGAACCGGTACAACCCGCTGAACCCGCCGACGTCCACCAAGGACACCGGGGTGTTCGCCCAGGCGACCTGGTCCATCGCGTCCCGGTGGACCCTGAAGGCCGGCGTGCGGATGAACCGCCAGAAGATCTCGGGGTCCGGGAACTTCTCCATGCCGTTCAACCTGTTCTACCCGGACAAGACCAACGTCAACGCGTACACGCTGGTGCCGGCCTCCATCACGGCTCCCAATGACCCAACGATCGAAGCCATCCAGATCGGACGCTACACCGCCCAGTCGTACACCTTCTCCGACGTCTACGCGCCGCGCCTGGGGCTGACCTGGGACGTCAAGGGCGACGGCCGGATGAAGCTCTACATGGCGGCATCCCGCTACTACGAGCGGATCCCCAACGACCTGGCGGTCCGCGCCCTGTCGAACGAGATCGGGAACACCTACTACGGCTGGGGCGCGTACGACAAGGCCACCGGCACGCCGTCGAATCCGGTCTACATCAACTCGCCGGGTACCCCGATATACTGGCAGGGCCTCCAGCCGGAGATCATCCTCTCCAACACGAAGCTCCCCTACAGCGACGAGCTGGTCCTCGGCATGCAGAGCGAGGTCGGGCGTGACCTGTCCGTCGAGGTGCGGGCCATCTACCGGACCTACGGCCGGGCGCTGGAAGACATTCAGTTCGGCAGCGACGAGGCGATCGAGAACTGGTACTACGGGGTCAATGCCGGTTACCCGGACGATCCGTTCCCAGGTTACGGCCACCAGCCCTTCGGCGCGTACATCCTGGCCAACCCGGGCGCCAATACCGGCAGCGCCCCGTTCCCGAAGCCGAAGCGCGAGTACAGGGCCCTCGAGTTCATCGCGAACAAGCGCTTCAGCGACCACTGGATGATGTTCGGGAACCTCCGCATCTCCGAGCTGCGCGGGTTCTACGAGGGGCTGTTCCGCAACGACAACGGCCAGTCCGACCCGAACATCACCTCGCTCTACGACTTCCCGAACACTCCGATGATGCGGGGCCAGTTCTTGAACGGCCCGCTCAACACCGACCGGCCTTACGTGGCGAAACTCTACTCGAGCTACAGCTGGGACAACGGCATCACGCTGGGCGGCTCGTTCAACTGGGCTTCCGGCAACCCGCGGACCCCGCTGCTGGCCCACCCGAACTACCAGAACGGCGGCGAGATCCCGGGGCTCAACCCGCTGTACAAGTGGTGGACCTTCGACCCGGCCGAGCCCAATGCGGTGTGTTACAGCGACGGACGATGCCTCGCACTGGGGACGGCCGCGCAATACTTCGCCGACCAGAACTCGGCGTCCGGCTACTTCCTGGGCAAGTACACGCTCGTGAATCGCGGCTCCCTGGGCCGCAACCCCGATACCACCAACTTGGACCTGATGCTCTCCTACAACCACAAGTTCGGCAAGTGGGCCAATTTCCAGGTGGCCGCCACGGTGTTCAACGTGCTCAACAACCGCGAGATCACGGCGATGGACGACTTCGTGGAGTACACCGCCGGCATCACCGAACCCGATTACAACAAGCCCCTGTCGTACCAGGGGCCACGCGCCGTGCGCATCAACGCGAGATGGAGCTTCTAACCCAGCCTCCGGCGCGACGGGAGGAGGTCCATGAAACGATCAACGGTCGATAGGGAGGGGCTTCTGACATGAGAAAACTGGGTTGGGTGTTTCTCGCGTGCGCACTGCTCGCGTTGGGACCGACCTTCGCGGTCGATCGCCAGGTGAGCACGGCGGGCACGGACACCGGGGACTGCGCGGCGGCCGCCTGCAAGACCATCGGGTACGCTGTGACTCAGGCGGAGTCGGGCGTCGACGTCATCCGCGTCTTCCCGGGGACCTACAACGAATGCATCGACGCGAGCGCCAAGGCGCTCGACTTCATCGCCGACGCCATCGAGAACGGCGGACTGGCGAGCGCGACCACCATCGACGGGACGGGAGTTTGCGGCGGGAAGGTCTGTGAGCTTCAGCCCGGGACGTCCTGCCTTCTCGATGGTGAGTGCGCCACGGGGACCTGCGAGATTCCCGAGGGGGAGACGACAGGTGCCTGCTCCAACGCCGCAGCGGTGACCTGCACGGTGGACGGGAACTGCGAGAACACGTGCGTCACGATAGGGCACTGCAGCGTCGCGACGGCGACGGTCTGCGCCACCGACGCCGATTGCCCCACCGATGAGGTCTGCAACATCCTCGGGACCAGCGCTCCGGCCATCAAGCTGGGCGACCGCTCTTCCATCAAGGGCTTCACCGTGAAGGGCGGCGGCCAGTCGGGCGTCTACCTCGAGGGGACCGGCACGATCGAGCACAACGTCATCACCGGCAACACCACGGCCGACCAGGGCGGCGGCATCTACGCCGACGTCCACGCGATCGTGGTGGCGAAGGCCGTGACGGAGACGCTGTCGTGCTGGCAGGACGTGACGGTGGCGTGCACCGTCGAGACGGAGGCCACGGATTGCCAGGTCTGCGCCGCCGACCACACCACGGTGTGCGAGACCGGCGCGGACTGCGCCGAGGGTGTCGATTGCGTGTTGATCGGTCCCTGTCTCCTGACCAAGCAGGGGACGATCGATCACAACGTCGTCAGCAACAACGCTGCCGAGCATGAAGGCGGCGGCGTGTTCCTGTGGACGAGCGCGGACGGGGGCGGGGGTTCCAGGACCGCCACGACCAACAACACCATCACCGGGAATTTTGCCTCCGCTTACGGTGGCGGCGTGTTCGTGCAGAGCTTCAGCTTGGGCGGGATGGCGTCGGCCGAGGTGTCCGACAACACCATCTCCGCGAACAAGAGCGGCGAATCCGGCGGCGGCATCGGGGAGTCTTCTCTGGCGTGGTTCGACGCCAGCGCGCTGTCGTCGGTGGTGATCACCCGGAACGTCATCGAGGGGAATCAGGCCGGCCAGGACGGCGGAGGCGTCCTCGCCTCGTCCGGCACGTACATGAGCGATTACTTCGCCCCGACGTACGGCCAGGACACGGTGACCGTGGCCTCGAACACCCTCACCGGCAACCAGGCCGAGAGGGACGGCGGCGGGATCTCCACGGCGCTCTTGACCGGTTACAACCTGGGGCCTGCCGGCAACCAGACGCTCACCCTCAACGGCAACACGATCTCGCAGAACACCTCGGCTCGCTACGGGGGCGGCCTCGACCTCTATCTGCAGGCCGTGTACATGTACACCGGGGGCAGCGTGGCGATGAACGCCACGGCGAACACCGTCACCGGCAACTCGTCGGGGGAGGGCGGCGGTGGGATCAACGCGTTCCTCGTCGCCTACTACGCGTACCCGACAAGCCTGACCCTCGGAATCTCGAAGAGCACCATTTCGAACAACACCACCCTTTACAGCGGCGGCGGCGCGCTGCTCACCACCTACACCGCTGGCTCGTCGTCCGGTCAGACCTTCAGCCACAACTTGGTGACGGGGAACACGGTCCACGATCCCGAGGCCAGCCTCGGCGTGGGCGGCGGCGCGATGGTGGTGCTGGAATCCTGGGACTCGGAGGTGACCCAGAGCATCGACTTCTCGACCTTCGCCAACAACGTCGCGGACCTGGGCGGTGGCGCCGTCGAGGTCGAGTCCTGGACGGCCAACCTCGGCTCTGCGGAGCTCGACGTTTCCAACACCATCGCCGCGAACAACGTCGGGTACGGTCTCGGTGGGCCGGTCCCGGGCGAGTCCGGGACGTTCGTCGACTCCAGCGACGGCAATCTCGTGATCGTCCCGATCTACAGCGACGGCTACGGGAACTCTCTCGGCGAAATCGAACGGACCCTGACGGACACGCTGTTCTCGATAGGGTCCTGCGTCTCGGGGACATGCAGCAACGACTCGTCTCTCTCGTGCGGCACGGACGCGGACTGCAACGGGGTCATCACCGGCGATCCGCTGCTCGACGCCTCCGGCGTCCCGAGCATGTGCTCCGCGACCATCGACACGGCGGATCCCGGCGCCGACTTCTCTCTGGAGCCGATGCCCAACGGCTTCCGCGCCAACATGGGGCACCTCGGCGGCACGGTGGATGCCGTCCAGAGCCTGCCCGACGTCAACGGCGACCGTCAGGTGAGCGGCGCGGACATCGTGCTCATATCCAACGCCTTCGGCGCCACGGCTCCCGTGGGGCGAGCCGTTGGAGACACCCCTTATTCTCCGGCGCTGGACATCAACCGCGACGGGATCGTCGACGGCGAGGATCTCGCCTACGTGGCCACCTTCTACGGCACCGATTGCCGCTGACGGGGAGGACAGCGATGAACCGAAACGTGAAGAAGTCTCTTGCGATCGCGGCCGTCGCGCTCGTCCTCGCCCTGCCGTTCACCTTGGGGTGCAGCAGCGACTCCGCCGGGAACGTCGTCCAGGCCGGGATCAAGGCCACGTTCACGGCCGGCGGGGCGCCGGTCGACAACAGCATCTCCCTGCAGGCGGGAGGAGCGGGGGCGTCGTCCGATACCTTCAAGGTCAACGTGGTCGTCGGCGCCATCGACGGCATCAAAGGCGTCGACATCAAGGTCAAGTTCGAGCCGGGCCTCACGGAGTTCGTGAGCGGTGATTGCAGCGGCAGCTTCCTCAAGGGCTCGCTGCCGGCGGCCGAGTTCGACACCGGGGCCAATCTGTGGTCCACCGGGGACGCGGTCAACGTCTTCGCGGCGCGGCGGGGAGCCACCCAGACCGGCATCACGATGACAGCGGGCCAGACGGGAGTCCTCTGCACGCTGACTTTCAAGGCGAAAGCGACGACGTCGGGCGTCCCCCTGACCATCGACCCCGACGACTACCTGGTCACCTGTGCCACCACGGACGGGATTTGCCCGTCCGGCACCGTGACGCTCGGCAACGGCACGATGACGGCGCTGTAAGGTCTCTCTAGCGTTCACAGAGGGAGGCGCCGGGCCCCGGGTCCGGCGCCTCCTCGCTTTACGGGAGACGGGGTGGCTCCCGGCGGGGGAGGGCCGAATGGTCCGGACGTTCCGCCTCAGATGCTGCTTCGTGCTCGGCGTCGTGTTCCTGACGGCCACGGCCGCCGGGTGCGCGGCGCGGCCGCCGGGTGCCGCCGCTCCGCGCGCCGCCGACGGGTCGCCGAAGCTCAACCCTTTCGTCTACTTCGAGGACGGCGCTGTGGCGTTCATCGGGGTGGACGGGCGCGCCGCCCAGTACGTCGGGAGCGAGAGGATCTTCCCGCTGGGCTTCTGCGTCGCGAACCGCACGACGCGATCGCTCAGCTTGACCCGTGAGTCGTTCATCCTCGAGGACGAGTCGCGCAAGCAGTACGCTCCGGCGTCTTACCGGGATTTCGCGTCGGGCTACGGCCGCGCGGAGACGGACGTCCGTCTCTCCGATTCGTTCGTCGAGATGATGCAGCTCCGTTTCGGGGGCTTCACGTTCGCGCCGTGGCCTCTCTACCCGGTGAAGGGCGGAACCGCGACGATGCGCGACCGCCTGGAGCTCGGCCGCAACCAGTACACGATCGGCCACCTGTACTTCCCCGTCCCCGAGGGCGGCGTCCACGGAAGGTCGTTCACGCTCCTCGTCAAGGCCGGGGAGCTGCCGGAGACCCTCGTGGTGAGTTTCCGGGTTCGCTAGTCCGGCCAGCCGGTCGTCGGCGCCTCGATCGAGTGAAAATACTGACGGCCAAGTACTTTAGAAAGTGGTACTTGGACGAGATCACCCTTCTCCTCCGAGAACCCGCTAAAAAAGTCGTCGGAGGCCTTGCGGACGGCCTGGGTTCTGCTAGGATAGCCGCGTTTCGCACGGGCGCGGGATCCGCCGGCCGGTTAGGCCGGGACCCCTTGACAGGGTGATGGTCGGACGTATAATCCCTGTTTGCCTTGTGATGTTCTTTGAAAACTAAATAGAGCGTGCCAGTCTTGCGGAAGCCATCGCAAGCGATGGCTTCAAGACGGTCCCGCGCCCGCGGGACCGATCCCACGAGCCAATACCTTCAGTCGTAAGCGAGCCGGCGGGTCTCCCGCCGGGTCCAACTTTTAACTGGAGAGTTTGATCCTGGCTCAGAACGAACGCTGGCGGCGTGCTTAACACATGCAAGTCGAACGCGAAAGGGGGCAACCCCCGGTAGCGTGGCAGACGGGTGAGTAACGCGTGGGTAACCTGCCCGGAGGTGGGGGATAACCCTTCGAAAGGAGGGCTAATACCGCATGACATCCCGGGATCCTCGGATCCTGGGCTCAAAGCTGGCCTCTGTTTACAAGCCAGCGCCACCGGAGGGGCCCGCGTCCCATTAGCTAGTTGGTGAGGTAACGGCCCACCAAGGCTACGATGGGTAGCCGGCCTGAGAGGGCGATCGGCCACACTGGAACTGAGACACGGTCCAGACTCCTACGGGAGGCAGCAGTGAGGAATCTTGCGCAATGGGCGAAAGCCTGACGCAGCGACGCCGCGTGGAGGATGAAGGCCTTCGGGTCGTAAACTCCTGTCGAGCGGGACGAACACCGGCGGGGTTAATAGCTTCGCCGGTTGACGGTACCGCTGGAGGAAGCCCCGGCTAACTCCGTGCCAGCAGCCGCGGTAATACGGAGGGGGCCAGCGTTGTTCGGAATTATTGGGCGTAAAGGGCGCGTAGGCGGCTGCTCAAGTCGGACGTGAAATCCCTCGGCTCAACCGGGGAACGGCGTCCGATACTGTGCAGCTTGAGTCCCGGAGAGGGTAGTGGAATTCCCAGTGTAGCGGTGAAATGCGTAGATACTGGGAGGAACACCGGTGGCGAAGGCGGCTACCTGGACGGGTACTGACGCTGAGGCGCGAAAGCCAGGGGAGCAAACAGGATTAGATACCCTGGTAGTCCTGGCTGTAAACGATGGGCACTTGGTGTTGCGGGTATCGACCCCTGCAGTGCCGAAGCTAACGCATTAAGTGCCCCGCCTGGGGAGTACGGTCGCAAGGCTAAAACTCAAAGGAATTGACGGGGGCCCGCACAAGCGGCGGAGCATGTGGCTTAATTCGACGCAACGCGAAGAACCTTACCTGGGTTTGACATCCGCTGGCAGTCCTGGAAACAGGATCTTCTCCGCAAGGGGACAGCGAGACAGGTGCTGCATGGCTGTCGTC
>JBGQAU010000112.1:0-7323 GCA_041494445.1 Acidobacteriota bacterium
GTGGAGGCGGCCGAGCAGGCGGGTTGCGGTCCGGTCGGCGTCCTTGGTCCCGTCGTTCTCAAGGGCGGTGACAACTTCCTTTCGACGAACGCCCGCCGTAGCGGCGTCGGTCAGCGCGTCGAGGACTACGGTTTCCGCCCGCGCCACCATCTCGACGGCCCTGAGCGTCACGGTCTCGCCGTTGTCGGAGTCCTCGAGGGTGACGGTCAAGGGCTCGGCGGTATGTTCCCAGCGTCCGGGCTGCTGGCGGAGGGTGGCGCTTCCGTCCTCGTTGCGCTCCAGGGTGAAGAGGCCGTCCGCGCCGGCCACGAGGTCCCCCGAGCCGCGGACGCGGTGTACCAGATCGCCCGCGGGGCGGTTCATCCCGGGCTTCGCGAGGTGGTGCAAGTAAACGACGGTGCAGCCGAAGTGCGTCACGAGCGGCTTGAAAACGGCCGCCGCGAAGGCGGCCATCTCAGCCGCGTCGTTCTCGTTCCTGCGGTGGAACCGCACGAGGGAATCGAAGATCACCACGTCGGGCTTGAACGAGCGTACCTCCCGCCACAGCCGGGAGAGGTGGGCTTCCGCATCGAGGTTGAGGCCGTTCCCCGCGAGGTATCGAATCGGCAGAGCCTTGACGGCCGCAGCGTCGAGACCGCGCCCCCGGGCGAGCTTCCGGGCTCGGTGCCGCACAAGCCGGGGGTTCTGCTCTTCGTCCACGTAGAGGACGCGATAGGGCCCGCCGATCACCGGGACCGCGCCGAGCCACGGGCGACCCGATGCCAGCGAAAACGCAAGGTCGGCCGCGGCCCAGCTCTTCCCGGTCTTCGGCTCGCCCGCGAACGCTACGACGTCGCCGGCTGCGATCCACCCCTTGAGAATGGCCGGGATCGGCTCGGCGTTCTCCGTCATCGCAGCGCCCAGGTCGACGGTCCGAAGCCGTTGCGACTCGCGTGCAGCCTCCACGAGCCGGTTGAAGTCCTCGGCCGGGTGGTCGCGGAGGTAGTCTGTCGGATCGGTCTTCGGCGCGGTCCCTTCGGGCCAGTCGAGCGCAGCCGCGGTGGCGTCGGCCTTGCGGAGTGCCTCGGTCGCCTTGCGGTTCATCTCCCGGCCATCCGGGTCGTGGTCGCCGATCACTACCAGCTCGAAACGCTTGAGGGTCTCGGTCCACTCCGGGTGCCAGCACTTCGCCCCGCCGGTCCCCGAGACCGCGTTGTACCCGAGCGTCCGGCATCGGAGCGCGTCGAGTTCTCCTTCGGTCACGAGGACGAGCGCCCCGTCCCCGATGTTGCCGAGCGTCTCGACGCCGTAGAGCTGCGCCTGTACGCCGGCCGGCTGGGTGAACTTCGGCTCGCCCGCTGGAAGGTAGCGTCTCAGGTGGAGCGGGCGCCCGTCGGCGTCGAGTACCGGGATCACGTACCGCGCGCCATCGTGCCCCAACTCGGCGCCGAGGATCACCACATCGGAGAGTCCCCGTTGCTTGCGGAGAAAGGCGAGCCGCTCGGGATCCTTCCATAGGCGGTCGGCGTACCGCTTCACGTCCGCCGCGACGTCCCGCCGGGGAGGCGCCGCGCTCGGCCGGATCGCGGGGCGGTCAGCGTTACCGCCGCGGACGGGAGTCGGGAGACCGGCCGCCTCCATGATCGCGCCGTACTCACAGCGTCCGGGACCGTGGCAGTAGAGAACGAGGTCCCGCTTGGCGCCTCGCTTGGCGTGGAGCCCGGGTTCGTGGTGCTGGCCGTCGAGCTGGCAGCACGGGCAGAGCGCCTTGAACGACTCGCCGTCGCCGTGAGGCTTGCAGCCGCGGCCGTCGAGGGCGGAACGCAGGGCGTCGAGTGCGCTCATGCGCACGCCTGCTCGGCGGCGTTCGCACTCTGCACCACGAGCGCGGCTCCGCTCCAGCGCGTTCATGCTGCCGCCCTCCCGCTACGCCGGCGCACCTCGGCCATGAAGTGCGCCACGAGCCGGCGTTGACAGGGGGTCAGGGGCGCACGCTGGCCGGCGAGACGCACGAGACAGACCCGCCCGAAATCCGAAAGCAGGTCGGGGAACCCGAGCGCGAGCCCGATTGCAGTCGCGTCCCCGGCTGGCATGCCGCGCGGCAAGCCGAGGGGGCGCCGGTTCAAGCGCCGCGCCTGTTGCGCCCGCGGCGCCGGATGCGTATTGTCAAACCCGCGTGGTTGACTCAGGAATGCCCGGGAGGCGCCGGCCAGCGCCCCCGGGTTTCGCTTTCTCGGGGTCATCTCACGGCCGGCCGCGGCTCGCTCGTGGACTTCGCCCGTTGCGCATCGAGCCACTTGTCCAGGGCTGCCAGGTCGTAGCCTATCGCGCGGGAGCCGAGACGGATGAACTCTGGACCGTCACCCCGGAGGCGCATTTTCTCGAACGTTGAAACGGCGAGGCCGCAGTACGTTGCGCCCTCGCGTGTGCGGAAGATTCGCCTGCTCATCGTGGAACCTCCTGCGCGGTTCTTGCCGCGCAGGGGGGTTATGGGACAGGGGGCAGGCGGGCCGTTACACCCTAATTCGTCGGTTTTGGCGTCGAATTACTACTCCGACTTGAAGGGGCGGCGGGCTGGCGCGAGGCGAGCTCGCTCAGCGTTCCGAGGTCCGGCGCCTGATCAGCTTGACGGCGCGTCCCATGATCTTCCGAAGGTCGTCCGGCGGAGAGTACCCGGCGCAGGGCACCACGATCTGCAACACTTCCGCGAAGATCCCTCCCTCGCCAGAGGTAGGGCGGATTCCGTGCTCCTTCAAGCACAAGCCCACCGCCAGAGTCAGCGCGAAACGGTGCCCCGTGCTGTGCCGCGGGCCTCGTCTCCTCGAAGCTCGCACCTCCCTGGCCGCACGTTGAAGGGCGGACATCCCTTCGATCGCAGCTTGGAACGAGGGGGTTGTCTCGGTAGCGTCCATGTGGTCGCGAAGCACCAACCAGGCACCCGACGCGTACAGGTCCGTCATGAGATCACGAAGCCCATCGCGGATCCGGGATAGACCGTCCCATGTGGAGGGACTGTCCCAATCGGATAACTGCGGAAACAGCGTGGTCCACTCGCACCCCCAACGCTTCACTTGACATGCAAGCGAATCGAGCAAGGCCGGCGTGGCGTGTGTTCCGAGGATCCTCGTCAGTTCCTTGCGAGTGTCCAGATCCAGCCCGGGCGACCGCATGAAGCGGTCGAGCCTTTTCTCGCACTCGCGAGGGGGCAATATCGGACGACTGACGCGCGCCGGCCTCGGTTTCGGAGTGGCGCGCCGCGGGGCAGCCGGGAGTGTCTGGGGGACCACCTTTCTGGCCTTGCTGCTCGACCCGGACTTCCTCGCAGGTGTTTTCCTTGCTGCCATCCTTGCCCCCTCCGCCGGGTGCCCGCATGGTAGGAAACTCGCGGCGGAAGGCCGGCGCGGAACCCGGCCGTTTCGGGAGCGACCCTATTCGCCGCGAGGGGGTCTTCTCACTTCCTGCGCTGAGTGATCTCCACCACGTTCGCTCCCCGGGTCTCGTCCGGTTTCCTGTCGAGCGCCGCGGCGATCGTCTGCGATGTGCGGTTCGCAGCCGCGCGAAGGGGATCGTTGCTCAGGTGTGCGTACCGCGCGGTCATCGTCGGGGTGCTGTGACCGAGAAGCGCCCCGATCATCGTCAGCGCTTCCCCGCCGCTCGCGGCGATGCTCGCGAAGGCGTGCCGCAGGTCATGGAGCCTCACATCCTCGAGCCCGGCTTCCTTGCGGACCGCGTACCAGATATGCGTGAGCCCGATCAGGTGGCAGCCCTTGCGGTGACCGAAGAACACGTAGGGGTTCGCTTCAACGCGGGGCAGGGCAGTCAGGAGTTGCAGGGCCGGCGCTCCGAGTAGCACCGCCTTCGCGCCCGTCTTGGAGTCGGGGAGGCGCAGGCAGCCGCGCTCCTGGTCCACGTGCTCCCACTTCAGCGTGAGGGCTTCGGACAACCGGCATCCGGTAAGGACGAGAAACCGAATCGCCGCGACCGCCACGGGAGGGATGGAGACCTCGGCCTTCTTGTCCGAGGGGTCGCCCTTCAAAACGACCTTCGGGAGCATGCCCGTGCTCTCCGCCTTCGTTAAGGCGGCCCCGAGCCGTGCCAGCTCGACCTCGGAGAGGTAGCGCTCTCGCTTCTTCTCGCGGAAGCGTTCCACGTGCCGGCAGGGGTTCGACCCGTCCTGGCGAAGCCCCCATGCTTCGGCGAGATTGAACATCTTCGAGAGCACGATGAGCACCCGGTTCGCCTGGACGGGGGTCTTGCTGAGGGAAAGGTGGAGGCGGGTCACATCCGCGCGCTTCACGTCGGCCAACCTGAGTCGCCCCAGCTTGGGGACGATGAAGGTCTCGATGAGCCGGCGGTCGAGTGCGGCGCTGCCGGGCTTCTTCTTCGGGTCGGCGTGCTCCTTGAGGTAACGTTCCGCGAAGGTCTTGACCGTAGGCGCCGACCGGTCCGCAGACTTCTCTGCCGCGGGGTCCCGCCCTGCATCGACGTCCGCGCGGAGCCCATTCGCTTTCTTCCGGGCGGTGTCCGGCGTCCAGGGGGCGCCGTGGCGGCCGATCGTCATCCGACGATCTTGCTGGCCACGCTTGTACTGGAAGACGTAGCTCTTGACCCCTCCCGGGGTGACCCTCAACCCGAAGCCTGGCATCCCGACGTCCCAGAGGAAGCGGTCGCCTCCCGCCGCCGGCCTGAAAGCGACCACGCTGCGCAGGGTGACCTTGCCTTTCATGTGATATTCTCCCCCTTTCTTCAGCGGCTTTCCGAAGCTTACGCGGGGTCGAAAATAAGCTCCACGTAAGCTACGGGAAAGATACCAGGGCTTACGCCGGGATACAAGAAGAAAGAATTAGGCCGAAAAACGAGGAACAAGGACACAGGCGGAAACTCTAAGAAAGCCGCGTACAGAGTTTCCTAAACTCAAGGTCGGGGGTTCAAGTCCCTCCAGGCCCACCACCCATGGCGGCGATGTGGCACCCGGGGGGGGGCACGTCGCGGGGGAGACGACGCTCTCGCCGCCGCTGGCGCGGCGGGGAGCCGGGAACGGGCGGTTTCGCCGAGGAGCGCTGAAATGGCTCGCAGGATCTCGCGGAAGAGCATGAAGCAGGACGAGTTCATCGAGGCCGCCTTCGACGTCGGTGCGTGGATCGAGAAGCACTGGCGCACGGTCGCGGCCGGCGTCGGGGCGGCGATTGCGCTCGTCCTCGTCGTCGTGGTCTGGAACTGGTCGGGCGGGCGGCGCGATGCGGAGGTGGAACGGCTGCTGTCCGAAGGTCTTTACCTTTACTCGGGACCGCAGGACACGACCGGGGCGGCGGCAAAGACCGCGTCCGGCGGAGGGCGCTACGCGGAGGCGCTCCCGCTGTTCGAGAAAGCGGCCCGGCTCGGGAAGGGCTCTGCGCGGAGTCAGGTGGCTGCGTTCTATCAGGGAGCGAGCCTTTTTCGGTTGGGGCGGACCGCCGAGGCGACGCCGATCCTGGAGGAGGTGGCCCGATCCGCCTCGGACCGGCCGCTCGCCGACGCCGCTCGCGGCATGATGGCCGAGGCCTACGCGAAAGCCGGTGACGTCGACAAGGCGGCCGCAGCGTACCGGAAGCTCGCAGACGAGCCCGGGGCGGCGTTCCCGCCCGACGTCGCGTTGCTGCAGCTCTCCCGAATCCTCGAGGACCACGGCAAGACGCAGGAGGCTCTCCAGGTTCTGCAGGAGATCGCCACGAAATACCCGCAGGGGCCCGCCATCGCCGAGGTCAAAGCGCGTCTCGAGCCCAGGAAGGGCGCTCAGTAGGATCGTCCCGCCTCGTTCCCGGCCTCGTCCTCGGCCGCGACCCGGTAGTAGAGGATGGGCGTCTCGATCGCGGCGTCGCCGCTCTCCTCGAAATGCGGAACCGTCGTGGTTCCGATTTCGTACGGCCGGGCGCTGGGGAACGCGGTCCCCCGCGCGTACCTGTAAATCCTGTAGCGGGCAACGCGCTCCGCACGCCCGTCGAGATCCGTGGTCACGGAATCCCAGTCGAGCACGACTTTCTTCGTGTCTTTGTCCGCCGTCATGCGGATCCCGGTCACCTCCGCCGGAGGGACCGCATCGACGCGGACCCCGAACCTCTTCTTGCCGAGGATCCACTCGAGACCGTTCCAGGCCCAGGCGCGCCACTCGTACCGACCGTCCGGGATCGGTCTCTGGACCTGGTACACGACCGTCTGCTCGTTCCCATCCGCCTGCGCCCAGAGCCCCCAGCCGTTCCGGTCCGCCGACTCGTCGAATGTGAGAGCGACGGTCGCGAACCCGTCCCGGCTCAATTCGACGCGGAACTTCATTGCCGCCACGTCGGTTCCCCTGACGCCGATCCTGAGGGCGCTCCTGGGACCGATCGTCTCGCCGTCCTTGGGCTCCACGGGGTAGACGTCCTCGACGGACTGCGCGAGCGCCGGCGCCGCGGAAGAAGCCGCGAGGATCATGAGCGCGGCGGAAACGAAGGCGCGGCGGACGTCCATGGCTCCACGTCTCCACGTCCCGGACGCAGCGAAACCGGAGCCCCAGGCGGGCGGCGTCAGAACGGAACGTCGTCCTCGCCGAAGCCGCCGCCGCCGGGCTCGGCGACCTCCTCCACCGCGGCGACCGAAGCCGGGCGTTCTTCCGGCCTGCCCAGGAGCTGGACCCGCTGTGCGCGGACCTCGGTGGTCTGACGCTTGTTCCCCTCCCGGTCGGTCCATTCGCGAGTCTGCAGGGCCCCTTCGATGTAGACCTGGCGCCCCTTCCGGAGATATTGGGAGACCACGTCCGCCTGCTTTCCCCAGACGACGATGCGGTGCCACTCGGTCCGCTCCTTCTTCTCGCCCGAAGGATCCGTCCATCGTTCCGAGGTCGCCATGGTGAAGTGCGCGACGGGGGTTCCACTTTGCGTGTACCGGGTCTCCGGGTCGCGCCCGAGGTTCCCGATCAGGATAACCTTGTTCACGCTGGCCATGTCGCTCTCCTTGCCGGCCGCGTCGTCGCGGCGCCTTGGGTGAGGAGGCGCTCGGAGCCGTCGAAACCGTCTCGAACGGGCGGCGCGTGGGGAGACGTCGCCGCGCCGGCGAACTCTACCACAAGCGACACCCGAGTCAAGGCGGCCTTGAGCCGAGGAAGCGCTTCTGCCACAATCCCCCGGCCGCGTGACGCGGTCCACAGATGAGCGAGCAACGAAGCCTCCTGAGAAGCGCGGGAGCCATCAGCCTGGCTACGATGGTCAGCCGCGTCCTGGGACTGCTTCGCGACCAGGTCCAGGCGTACTTCTTCGGCGCGGGTCTGGTGGCGGACGCGTTCCTCGCGGCGTTCAGGATCCCGAACCTCCTGCGCGACCTCTTCGCCGA
>JBGQAU010000129.1:0-5271 GCA_041494445.1 Acidobacteriota bacterium
CCCCCCCCCCCCCCCGACCTCCCGGGTGGCGCCGCGTCAGGCGGGGCTTCTCTCCTCCCAGACCCGGCAGACGTTGATGATCACCTCGACCGCCTTCTGCATGTCCTGCGCCGAGATCCACTCGAGCCGCGAATGGAAACTGTGCTCGCCCGCGAACAGGTTCGGCGTGGGCAGCCCCATGAAGCAGAGGCGAGAGCCGTCCGTGCCGCCGCGGATCGGATGCGTCTTCGGCGCGAGCCCCGCGCGCCGGATGGCCTCGTTGGCGTTCTCGACGGCCTCCGGGTAGCGGTCCAGCACCTCTTTCATGTTGCGGTAGGACTCCTCGATCTTGAACTCCACGGAGGCCTTCGGGTAGTCCCTGACGGTTTCGCGCGCGAGCCTCTCGAGAAAGTCCTCCTTCTCCTTGAGACCGGCGGTCACGAAGTCGCGGATCAGGAACTTCACCGAGGTGCGGTCCACGCCCGCCTGCATCACGTAGGGATGGACGTACCCCTCGTATCCCGCGGTCGTCTCCGGCGACAGCACGTCCTTCGGAAGCCGTCCGATGAAATCCGCCGCGATCTTGATGGCGTTGACGAGCTTCCCCTTCCCGAGGCCGGGGTGCGTGTTGAACCCCTGGAACGTCACGGTCATCGAGTCGGCCGAGAAGGTCTCCATCTCGACCTCGCCGAGGGTCTCCCCGTCGATCGTGTAGGCGAATCGCGCCCCGAATCTCTTCACGTCGAAGTACTTGGTGCCGTTCCCGACCTCCTCGTCGGGCGTGAAAGCGATCCTAATCCTCCCGTGGGGGATCTCGGGGTGAGCGGTCAGGACCTCGGCGGCGGTGACGATCTCGGCGACCCCCGCCTTGTTGTCGGCGCCGAGGAGGGTCGTGCCGGACGCGGTGACGATGTCGTTCCCGATCTGATCCCTGAGGGCCGGGTTCTCCGCGAAGCGGATCACCTGGGTCGGGTCGTCCGGGAGGGAGAGATCGCGGCCGTCGTACCTCTCGTGGACGATCGGCTGGACGCCCTCGCCGCTCACATCGGGCGACGTATCCACGTGCGCGATGAATCCGAGGACCGGGACCCCGGCTTTCTTCGAGGTCGCCGGCACGGTCGCGAAGACGTAGCCGTGCTCGTCCATCGCCGCGTCATCGAGCCCGATTCCCTTGAGATCCTCCACGAGGCGCCGGAGCAGATCGAGCTGCTTCGCGGTGGAGGGGAAGGTCTCCGAGTCCTCTTCGGACCGGGTGTCGACGGTGACGTAGCGGAGGAACCGCTCTACGCAACGGGACCGAATGTCGCTCTCGGAGCTCACGGGCACCTCCCTGGCGCCGGGCGCCGCCGGCGGGGGCTGGGTCGCGAAAAGACTAACGCTATCCGAGCCCGCCTCTCGGTGCAAGGCCGCGTGCCGGTCGGCTTGTCAGTGCCGCGAGACCCGGCATAGACTTCGGCCCGTCACACGGGGCGATGGGGCACCGTTCGGAAGGCGGGGACCATGAGCGAGCAGGCCCAGGCGCCACCCGGGCCCGGCCCTCGGCGCCGGCGCGTCCCGCGCGTCGCCTTGCGCGTCACGCTCCTGTACGCCGTATCCGCTGCGGCCTGGATCGTCGCCTCGGACTCGATCCTCGGAGCGATCGTCCACGATCCCGCGCTCGTCACGGCCCTGTCGATCCTCAAGGGCTGGCTCTTCGTCCTCGTGACCGGGCTCCTCCTCTACGTCCTGGTCTCACGCGGCGTGCGACCGATCGCCGACAGCGCCGAGGAGTACCGCGGGATGTTCGAGGGCCATCCGTCGATCTACCTCAAGGTCGACGGCGGCGGAACCATCCTCTCGGTGAATCCGGCCGGGGCCGAGCAACTCGGCTACGCCCCAGGCGAGCTCTCGGGCCGCTCCGTCCTCCACCTCTACGCCGACTCCGACCGCCAGGTCGTGATGGAGAAGATCGAGTTGCTGACGAGCGGCTCGGCGAACGTGGCCCGCTGGGAGGCCCAGGCCGCGCGCAAGGACGGCGTCCTGATCTGGATGAAGCAATCGGCGCGCGCGGTGCAGGCGGCCGGAGGGGGGCGGGCGATCCTGTTGGTCGGTGAGGACGTCTCCGAGTACCGGCGATCGGAAGCGACCCTGGGAGCGGCCCACGAGAGCCTGCGTGCGCTGTTCCAGGCGTCTCCCCTCGCGATCGTCGCGCTCGACCGCGGGGGGCGGGTGCTCTCCTGGAACCCAGCGTCCGAGGCGATCTTCGGCTGGTCCGAGGCGGAGGTCCTCGGGCGCCCGATCCCGATCGTGCCTGCGGACCTCAAGGAGCAGTTCCTCGCCAACCTCGGCCGCTCCTTGACGGGCGAGGTGCTCACCCATCTCGAGCTCCGGCGTCGGAAGAAGGACGGGACGCAGGTGGACGTGAGCCTTTCCACGGCGCCTCTTCGCGATACCGCGGGCCGGATCATCGGGACCATGGCGGTGCTCGACGACATCTCGCAGAGAAAGGAGGCCGAGCGCGAGCTCGGCCGTCTGAACCGCGCGCTCCGCGTCCTGATGGAGTGCGGTCAGGCCGTGATGCGGGCGACGACCGAGGACGATCTTCTTCGAAGCGTCTGCCGGATCGCGGTGGAGGTCGGCGGGTACCGGCTCGCCTGGATCGGGTACGCCGAGAACGACCAGGCACGTGCGGTGCGTCCCGTGGCCCACGCGGGATTCGAGGACAGGTACCTCGACACCGTGAAGATCACCTGGGCGGACGAGGAGCACGGGCGAGGCCCGACGGGCACCGCGATCCGGACCGGCCGGCCGATGGTCGTGCGGAACATGGGAACGGACCCGACGTACGGGCCTTGGCGCCACGAGGCGGCCCAACGCGGCTTCGCGTCGTCGATCGGCCTCCCCCTGGCGCTTGGCGGGCTTCCATTCGGCGCGCTGTCGATCTACGCCGATGAGCCGGATGCCTTCGACGAGGAAGAGGTCCGGCTTCTGACGGAGCTGGCCGACGACGTGGCCTTCGGGATCGAGGCGCTGCGCACGCGCGAGGAGCGCCGGCGGGCCGAGGGGGAGCTCCGGCAGGCGCAGAAGATGGAGGCCGTCGGCCGACTCACGGGAGGAATCGCCCACGATTTCAACAACATCCTGACCATCATCGGAGGCCATAGCGAGATCCTTCGCGCGGCGCGCCTCACGGACCCCGCGCTCAGGCGCCACCTCGACACCATCATTGCCGCCGCCGAGCACGCAGACGCCTTGACGCGGCGCCTCCTGGCGTTCAGCCGGAAGCAGCCCTTCGAGCCGAAGGTCGCGAACCTCAACGCGATCGTTTCCGACACGGAGCGGCTCCTGCGCCGGCTCCTCGGGGAGGACATCCATCTCGTGATCGACCTCGACCCCGGGCTCGCGAACGTGAGGGTGGACGTCGGCCAGATCGAACAGGTCGTGGTGAACCTCGCGATCAACGCCCGGGACGCGATGCCCGACGGCGGAACCCTGCGGATCGAGACCTCGAACGTGGAAGTCGACGAGAATGCGGCGAGGTCCACGCCCGGCCTGGCTCCGGGCTCCTGCGTCAGGATGACGATCGCCGACACCGGGCACGGAATGGACGCGGGAACCCGGGAGCGGATCTTCGAGCCGTTCTTCACTACGAAGGAGGACGGGCGGGGGACCGGCCTCGGGCTCGCCACGGTGGACCGGATCGTGCGGCAGAGCGCCGGCCACATCGGCGTCCGGAGCGAGCCGGGGCGCGGGGCGGCGTTCGAGATCCTCCTCCCGGCGGTCGCGGCGCCGCTGGAGCCGACGGTGGTCGGAGAGATCTCCCGCGCCCCGGGCGGGTCGGAGACGGTGCTCGTGGTGGAGGACGAGCCGGGGATCCGCGCTCTCCTCGCCGAGATCCTCGAGAGCGGCGGCTACCGGGTGCTGGCGGCGGGCCGCGGTCAGGACGCGCTGGACCTTCTCGCGCGTAGCCCCGGGCCGGTCCATCTGCTGCTGACCGACGTGGTGATGCCGGGGATGAGCGGCCGCGACCTCGCCGATCGCCTTCAGCCGACGCGGCCGGGGTTGAAGGCCCTCTTCATTTCCGGGTACACGCCCGAAGAGGTGTCGCGGAGAGGCGTCGTCTCGTCGGGCTCGGCGTTCCTCCAAAAGCCGTTCTCCTCCGAAGCGCTCCTCCGCAAGGTCCGAGGGGTGCTCGACGGTCCGTGACGCGCGTCCGGCGCGGCCCCTTGTCATTCGCGCGGCCGCTGCGCTACCATTCCGCGTCGCCGCGGGAACGTTCCCGTCAGCGACCCTGGGAGCTCCCGAATCGTGCTTGTCCTGGGTGTAATTCCCGCGCGCTTCGCCTCCACCCGGTTCCCCGGCAAGGCCCTCGCTCCCCTGGGCGGGAGGACGCTCCTGGAACGGGTCTGGCGGCGCGCGAGCGACGCGCGCCGGATCGAGCGCCTCGTCGTCGCCACCGACGACGAGCGGATCGCCGCTGCGTGCCGGGCCTTCGGCGCGGAAGCGATCATGACCTCCCCAGCCCACGCCTCGGGAACCGACCGCGTGGCGGAGGTGGCCCTCGGGCTCGAGCGCGTCTTCACGGTGATCGTGAACGTCCAGGGAGACGAGCCCTTCGTGACCGGGACGAGCCTCGACCTCCTGGTGGACGCCTTCGAGAGCGAACGCCCGCCGGAGATGGCGACCCTCGCCGAGCCGCTGGCGGGAGCGGACGAGATCTTCGACCCGAACGTCGTCAAGGTGGTGACCGCGCTGGACGGAAGGGCCCTCTACTTTTCCCGGGCGCCGATCCCCTACCACCGGGGGAGCGCGACGCGGCTCGCCGCCGACTTCCGCGGGGGGCTCCTCGGGCGGCCCGGCGGCCTCGCCGGCTACCGCAAGCACCAGGGGATTTACGCCTATCGGCGCGAGACGCTCCTGGCCCTGACTCGACTCCGGCCGTCCCCGCTCGAGATGGACGAGGGGCTCGAGCAGCTGCGAGCGCTCGAGGCGGGGCTCGCGATCCGCGTCCTGGACTCCGACTTCCATTCCGTGGCGGTGGACACGCCCGAGGATCTCGCCCGGGCGGAGTCGCTGCTGGCGGAGGCCCACGAGAAATGATGATGAAGAGCAAGCGCGGCACCAAATACATCTTCGTGACCGGCGGGGTCGTCTCCTCGTTGGGGAAGGGGCTCGCGGCGGCCTCCATAGGACGGATCCTCGAAGGCCGCGGGTTCATCAAGCGCCAGATCGAGCACGCCCGCAAGGACGACGACGTCAAGGCCATAGTCTTGCGCGTCAATTCCCCAGGCGGGACCGTGACCGGGTCCGACG
>JBGQAU010000108.1:0-7908 GCA_041494445.1 Acidobacteriota bacterium
ACCGAACCTTGATCTTCGGGTTCAACTTCGCCAACGCCATCGTGATCGCAGACGTCAACGTCGTCTTCCCGTGATCCACGTGCCCGATCGTCCCCACGTTCACGTGCGGCTTCGTACGCTCGAACTTCTCCTTGGCCATCGCTCCCGTCCCTCCAGCGCATGGCGCGGACTAGCGCCGCGCCGTTCCCGTCACCCGGGCCACCACTTCCTCGCTGATTGCCTTGGGAACCTCTTCGTGGTGGGAGAAATGCATCGTGTAGTTCCCACGCCCCTGCGTCATGGAGCGCAGATCGGTGGCGTAGCCGAAGATCTGCGCGAGCGGCACCATCGCCTGGATCGCCTGCAGCCCCGGCCGCGACTCGATGCTCTCGATCCGGCCGCGGCGCGCGTTGAGGTCGCCGATGACCTCTCCCATGTAGTCGTCCGGGACCACGACCTCGAGCCGCATGACCGGCTCGAGAAGCACGACGCCGGCCCTGCGGCAAGCCTCCTTGAAGGCCAAGGAGGCGGCGATCTTGAACGCCATCTCCGACGAGTCCACCTCGTGGAAAGAGCCGTCGTAGAGCTCGACCTTGACGTCGGTCATCGCGTAGCCGGCGAGGACGCCCCCCTCCATCGCCTCGCGGGCCCCGGACTCGACCGCCGGGATGAACTCCCTGGGGATCGCCCCGCCGACGATCGAGTTCTCGAACACGAACCCGCCGTCGCGTCCCAGCGGCTCGATGCGGATCTTGACGTGCCCGTACTGTCCACGGCCGCCGGTCTGACGGACGTAGCGTCCCTCGGCCTCCGAGGCGCCTCGGATGGTCTCACGGTAGGCGACCTGCGGCTGGCCCACGCTGGCGGCGACGCCGTGCTCCCGCTGGAGCCGATCCACGAGGATCTCGAGGTGCAGTTCCCCCATCCCCGCGATCAGCGTCTGGCCGGTCTCGGGATCGGTCTGCACTCGGAACGTCGGGTCTTCCTGGAGGAGCTTGGCCAGCCCCGCACCCAGCTTCTCCTGGTCGGCCTTGGTCTTCGGTTCGATGGCGAGCCGGATCACGGGCTCCGGGAACTCCATGGATTCGAGCAGCACTGGGAACTTCGGGTCGCAGATCGTGTCGCCCGTGGTCGCGTTCCTGAGGCCGACGATCGCCGCGATGTCTCCCGCCCAGACCTCTTTGATCTCCTCCCGCTTGTTCGCGTGCATCTTGAGCAGGCGGCCGATCCGCTCCGAGGTGCGGCGAGCGGTGTTCCAGGCCGAATTCCCGGTGGCGAGGTAGCCGGAGTAGACGCGCACGAAGGAGAGCTGGCCGACGTACGGGTCGCTCATGATCTTGAACACCAGCCCCGCGAACGGCTCGCGGTCGTCGGCCGATCGCTTCACGGTGGAACCGTCCTTGGGACTCGTCCCTTCCACCGGAGGGATGTCCAGGGGGGACGGGAGGTAGTCCAGGACCGCGTCGAGCAGCGGCTGGACCCCCTTGTTCCGGAACGCCGCGCCGCAGGTCACCGGCGTGATCTTGAGCTCGCAGGTCCCTTTCCGGAGCGCGGCGCGGATCTCCTCGGGAGCGAGCTTCTCGCCGGCCAGGTACTTCGCCAGCGCGGCGTCGTCCATCTCGCAGGCCGCCTCGACGACCTTCTCGTGAGCCGCGGCGGCGGCCTCGACCATTTCCTCGGGGACGTCGGCGAGCCGGAATCCCGACCGCGGCGAGTCGTCCTCCCAGATCATCGCGCGCATCTCCACCACGTCGATCGCGCCGCGGAAGGTATCCTCCGCTCCCCACGGGATCTGCACCGCGACCGGCCTCGTCCGGAGGCGCTCGGTCATCATTCGGCACACACGGTCGAAGTCCGCGCCCGTCCGGTCCATCTTGTTGACGAACGCGATGCGCGGAACCCGGTACTTGTCCGCCTGCCGCCAGACCGCCTCGGACTGCGGCTCCACCCCGCCGACCGCGCAGAAGACCGCCACGGCCCCGTCCAGGACCCTGAGGGAGCGCTCGACCTCGGCGGTGAAGTCCACGTGCCCCGGCGTATCGATGATGTTGATTCGGTGATCCGCCCAGAAGCAGGTGGTCGCGGCGGAGGTGATGGTGATGCCCCGCTCCTGCTCCTGGACCATCCAGTCCATGGTCGCGGTCCCCTCGTGGACCTCCCCGAGCTTGTAGGTGATCCCCGTGAAGAAGAGGATCCGCTCGGTGGTCGTGGTCTTACCGGCATCGATGTGGGCCATGATGCCGATATTCCTGATCCTTTCGAGGGGTGTCTGCCGCGCCATGTCAAAGAACCGTCCGCTCCCGCCGGGCGGAAGCGCCTGCCCGATCCGAGCCTACCAGCGATAGTGTGCGAACGCCTTGTTCGCCTCCGCCATCTTGTGAGTGTCTTCCTTCTTCTTGAACGCGCCGCCGCGGAGCGCCGAGGCGTCCAGCACCTCGTTCGCGAGCTTTTCCTGCATGGACTTCTCGCCCCGATCCCTGGAGTAACCGATCAACCAGCGGATCGCCAGCGCGGTCCGCCTCTCGGGTCGCACCTCGACCGGGACCTGATAGTTGGACCCGCCCACGCGCCGCGACTTCACCTCGAGCACCGGCTTCACGTTGTCCAGCGCCTTGCGGAAGATCTTGACCGGGTCCTCCTTCGTACGCTCCTGGACGATGCCCATCGCGCCGTAGAAGATCCCTTCCGCCACCGCCTTCTTGCCGTCGTGCATCAGGCAGTTGATGAACTTCGTCACCATCGGCGACTGGTACACGGGGTCCGGCAGCACCTCCCGCTTCGCAACGTAACCTCGTCTGGGCATCCCCGCTCTCCCCTAGGACTTCGGCCGCTTGGCGCCGTACTTCGATCGGCTCTTCCGCCTTCCCTCGACGCCCATCGCGTCCAGGGTCCCACGGATGACGTGGTACCGCACCCCCGGAAGGTCCTTCACGCGGCCTCCGCGGATCATCACGATGGAGTGCTCCTGGAGGTTGTGCCCCACCCCGGGGATGTAGGTCGTCACCTCGATCCCGTTCGTGAGACGTACCCGGGCGACCTTCCGAAGGGCGGAGTTCGGCTTCTTGGGCGTCGAGGTGTACACGCGGGTGCAGACCCCGCGCCGCTGCGGGCACGATACGAGGGCGGGGCTCTTGGTGCGGTTCCGCACCGTCTCCCGGCCCATGCGAACCAACTGGCTGATCGTCGGCACCGTCCTGACTCTCCTGCATCCCGCGGGCATCGAGGCCCCGCGCGACACGATCGCGTGCAAAACCCGGTGAGTCTAGCAGACCCCCCGGAGCCCGGTCAAGCCGCCCGCCGTGGCTTGCGTTCCCGGCCGCGGCTCAGGCCGTCTTGCCCCCCGGCTCGCTCGCAGCGGCGGCGGCGGCGGCGGCGCGGAGCATCTCGGCGAAGCGGTCGGTGTCGAGGTCCGCTTCCGGCTCCGCCACCTCCTCCGGCACCTCCTCCTCGATCTCCTCCGGCGGCGGCGGCCCGTCGGGCGCGATCATGAGACCGTGGTACGCTGCCATGCCGGTCCCCGCCGGGATGAGCCGGCCCATGATCACGTTTTCCTTGAGCCCGCGCAGGTAGTCCACCTTCCCGGAGATGGACGCCTCCGTCAGAACTCGCGTGGTCTCCTGGAAGCTCGCCGCGGAGATGAACGAGTCGGTGCTGAGCGACGCCTTGGTGATTCCCAGGAGGAGCGGGCGGCCCCGGGCGGGGGCGCCCCCGGCCGCGAGCACGCGCTCGTTCTCCTCGACGAACCGGAATTTGTCCACCTGCTCGTCGACGATGAACTCCGTGTCGCCGACGTCCTCCACCTTGATCCACCGCATCATCTGCCGGATGATCGTCTCGATGTGCTTGTCGTTGATGTTCACGCCTTGGAGGCGGTAGACCTCCTGGATCCCGTCGAGCAGATACTTCTGCAGCTCGCGCTCCCCGAGGATCTCCAGGATCTTGTGGGGATCCTTCGGGCCGTCGGTGAACGCGTCGCCGGCGCGCACCCGCTCCCCTTCCTGGACGTTCACGTGCAGGCCGCGCGGGATGCTGTATTCGCGCTCCTCGCCGTCGTCGGTCCGGACGATGATCTTCCGCGAGCCTTTCACGATCTCGCCGTAGTGCACCGTCCCCTCGACCTCCGCCATGACGGCCGGATCCTTGGGGTGCCTCGCCTCGAAGAGGTCCACGACGCGCGGGAGACCGCCGGTGATGTCCTTCGTCTTCGTGGTGGCGCGCGGGATCTTCGAGAGGATGTCCCCCTGGAGCACCTTCTCTCCGTCCTGGACCATCAGGATGGCGTTCACCGGCATCAGGATCTTGCGGAGGGCGACCCCGCCCTCGTCGAGCACCAGGAGCTGCGGATGCCTCTTCTCGTCCTGGCTCTGGACGATGATCTGACGGGAGAAGCCGGTGAGCTCGTCCACCTCTTCCTTCATGGTGACGCCGGGCTCGATGTCCGAGAAGCGCACCATCCCGGGGACGTCGGTGAGGATCGCGTAGGTGTACGGGTCCCACTCCGCCAGCTTCCGGCCCCCCTCCACGACCTCGCCGTTCCGGACCTCGAGCACCGCGCCGTAGACCACGGTGTACCGCTCGCGCTCCCTTCCCTCGCGATCCTGGATCACGATGGCGCCGTTCCGGTTGATCGCCACCGGCTTGCCGTGGCGGTTCTCGACGAAGTTGATGTTGTTGTACCGGACCGTCCCGGCTCCCGCCGACTCGATGCTGCTCTGCTCCTCGATGCGCGCGGTGCCCCCGATGTGGAAGGTCCTCATCGTGAGCTGCGTGCCGGGCTCGCCGATGGACTGCGCGGCGATGACTCCCACGGCTTCTCCCTGCTCGACGAGCCTGCCGCCGGCCAGGTTTCGGCCGTAGCACCGGATGCAGACGCCGCGCCGGCACTCGCAGGTGAGCACCGACCGGATCTTCACGCCCTCGACGCCGGCGTCCTGGACGTCGGTGGCCAGGTCCTCGTCGATCAGCACGTTGCGCGGAACGAGCGGCTTGCCGGTGAGCGGATCCTTCACGTCCTCGAGGGCCACGCGGCCCACGATTCGGTCGCGGAGGTCCTCGATGATCTCGCCGTCCTCCTCGATCCGCGCGACCTCGATCCCCTCGATGGTCCCGCAGTCCTCCTCGGAGATGATCACGTCCTGGGCGACGTCCACGAGCCGGCGGGTCAGGTAGCCGGAGTTCGCGGTCTTGAGGGCGGTGTCGGCGAGACCCTTGCGCGCGCCGTGAGTCGAGATGAAGTACTGCAGCACGTTGAGGCCTTCCCGGAAGTTCGCGGTGATCGGCGTCTCGATGATCTCGCCCGACGGCTTCGCCATGGGGCCGCGCATGCCGGCGAGCTGCGCCATCTGCTGCTTGCTCCCCCGGGCGCCGGAGTCGGCCATCATCAGGATCGGGTTGAACTCGTTTCGCTCGCCCTCGACCCGGGTCATCTCGCGGAACATCGCCTCCGAAACTTCCTTGGTGGCCTTGTCCCAGATGTTGATGACCTTGTTCTTCCGCTCGCCGTTCGTGATGTGCCCGTCGAGGTACTGCTGCTCGACCTCGATCTGCTCGCGGCGCGCCTTCTCGACCACCTCGGGCTTGTCCGGCGGCACCACCATGTCGTCGATCCCGATGGAGACCCCGGCGCGAGTGGCGTACAGGAAGCCGAGGTCCTTGAGGGTGTCCACGAGCTCCACCGTCTTGGTCGCCCCGTGCCTCAGATGGCAGTACTGGACCAGCGACTGAAGCCCCTTCTTCTTCAGGAGGCCGTTGATGTAGGGAATCCCCTCGGGGAGATTCTCGTTGAAGATCACCCGGCCGACCGTCGTCGGCAGCCTGTAGCCCTCCACCTCCTGGACCGGCGCGCGAACCACGTTCTCCCGCTCCTTCTCCGGGAGCGTCGTCAGGTCCGCAAGGAGCCCCGAGTACCGCATCACGATCCGGCTCAGCGTCTCCACCTCGCCGGCCTGGAGCGCCAGGAGCACCTCTTCGGGCGTCCCGAACACGCTCCCCTCTCCCTTGGCCCCCTTCTTCTCCTGGGTCAGGTAGTAGATTCCGAGGACGATGTCCTGGCTGGGGTTCACGATCGGAAGGCCGTTCGCCGGGCTGAGGATGTTCTGGGTCGACAGGAGGAGGACCTGCGCCTCGATCTGCGCCCGGGCCGAAAGCGGGATGTGCACCGCCATCTGGTCGCCGTCGAAGTCGGCGTTGAAGGCCGTGCACACCAGCGGGTGGATCTTGATCGCCTTCCCCTCGACGAGGACCGGCTCGAACGCCTGGATCCCCAGGCGGTGGAGGGTGGGGGCGCGGTTCAGGAGGATCGGGTGCTCCTGGATGACCTCCTCGAGGTAATCCCACACCTGAGGCCACTCGAGCTCCACCATCTCCTTGGCGGCCTTGATCGTGGAGACGAGTCCCTCCTTCTCCAGCTTGTTGTAGATGAACGGCTTGAACAGCTCCAGGGCCATCTTCTTCGGGAGGCCGCACTGGTGGAGCTTCAGCTCCGGTCCGACCACGATCACCGAGCGGCCCGAGTAGTCGACGCGCTTCCCGAGAAGGTTCTGGCGGAATCGGCCCTGCTTCCCCTTCAGGGTGTCCGAGAGCGACTTGAGCGGCCGGTTGTTGCTCCCGCGCAGCACACGGCCCCGCCGACCGTTGTCGAAGAGCGCGTCCACCGCCTCCTGGAGCATCCGCTTCTCGTTACGAACGATCACGTCCGGCGCCTTGAGGTCCAGCAGTTTCTTGAGCCGGTTGTTCCGGTTGATCACCCTGCGGTAGAGATCGTTGAGGTCGGACGTCGCGAATCTCCCGCCGTCCAGGGGAACCAGCGGCCGCAGCTCCGGCGGGATCACCGGGATCACGTCCAGGATCATCCACTCCGGACGGTTCCCGGACTTCCGGAAGGCGTCCACCACCTTCAGGCGCTTGGCGAACTTGAGCCGCTTCTGCTGCGACGTCTCGTTCCGCATCTTCTCCCGCAGCTCGCGGGCGAGCGCCTCGACCTCCACGCGGGCCAGGAGCTCCTTGATGGTCTCCGCGCCCATGCCCGCCTGGAAGTCGTCCGCGTACTGTTCCTGAAGCTCGCGGTAGCGGTCCTCGGTGAGGATCTCCCGCTCCTGGAGGCCGGGGACCTCCCCGGGATCCACCACGACGTACGCCTCGAAGTACAGCACCCGCTCGAGCTCCCTGAGGGACATGTCGAGGAGGTGGCCGATCCGGCTGGGCAATCCCTTGAAGAACCACACGTGGCTGACCGGACTCGCCAGCTCGATGTGCCCCATCCGCTCCCGTCTCACCTTGCTCTGGGTCACCTCGACGCCGCACTTGTCGCACACGACACCGCGGTGCTTCATTCTCTTGAACTTTCCGCAGAGGCACTCCCAGTCCGTGACGGGCCCGAAGATCTTCGCGCAGAACAGCCCGTCGCGCTCCGGCTTGAAGGTCCGGTAGTTGATCGTCTCCGGCTTCGTGACTTCGCCGTACGACCAGGACCGGATCTTCTCCGGGCTCGCGAGGCTGATCCGAATGGCGTTGAAGTCGTTGATCGTCCTCGCCTTGTCGAAGAGGAACGACGGCTTGTTCACATTCCCTCCTGCCGGGTCAGATCGTCGAGGGGCCCCTGGCGTCCGGACGGTCGCTCAGGAGCTCGACGTCGAGGCAGAGACTCTGGAGCTCTCGGACCAGAACGTTGAACGACTCGGGAAGGCCCGGCTCCACGGTGGGCTCCCCTTTGACGAGCGATTCGTAGATCTTCGTCCGTCCGTACACGTCGTCGGACTTGACGGTGAGCAGCTCCTGCAGGATGTGGGCGGCCCCGTAGGCTTCGAGCGCCCAGACCTCCATCTCGCCGAACCGCTGCCCGCCGAACTGCGCCTTGCCTCCCAGCGGCTGCTGGGTGATGAGCGAATAGGGGCCGATCGACCGGGCGTGGATCTTGTCGTCCACGAGGTG
>JBGQAU010000086.1:0-12282 GCA_041494445.1 Acidobacteriota bacterium
CATGTTGGGCTTGACCAGGACGGTCTCGCCCGGCCGCACGAACCGTCCGATCCCGCCCACGCCTTCGATGGCCGCGCGCACGGACGCGGCGACGCCCCCACCGAGCGCGACCGCGAGCGGCGGCTTCCCGGCGAGGTCCGGCACGCGGCGGTCCGGCGGCGCCTTCGCCACCTTCGCGGCGCGCCACCGCCCCTTGGACAGGAGCCCGAGCGCGCCCGCCGCGCCCGCCGCGCCGACAACGATCCCCGCCTGGCCGAGCCGGCGGAGGAACTCCCGCCTGGGACGTCCGTCGCTCAAAGTCCCCTCCCCATCCCGTCGAGGATCGCGCGGTCCGCTCTCGCCGCCTCGGCAAGAAGGCGCGCCGGATCCGAAGCCGCCTCCGGATCGGCGATCAGCCGCACGTAGGCCCGGCCCCGCCGGAACAGCACCGACTGCGAATCCGACGACGCCTCGTCCCCCGGTCCCGCGGTCCGCTTCGGACCCGCATCGTGAGCGAGAACCCGGCCCGCCCCGTCGGGAGAAGAAAAGAGCAGGATCTCGAGGGTGCCCTTCGGGTCCGCGAGGTCCCACGCGAGGAGCCTCGTGCAGCCCTGCGCGCGAAGGTAGTCCTCGGCCCCATCGACGCGCTCGTGGAGCCGCTCCGGCGAAAGGTCGGCCTGCGGATCCGGGAGCCCCCGCAGCGCGGAGACCTTCCGGGACGCGGGGACCGGGGGCGCCGGGGCGGTGCCGGCCGGCCGCGGAGCAGGATGCAGGATGCCGTGCGCCAGCCAGCCCGCGACAACGGCGAGCGGCAAGAGCAGCAGCGCGGCGGTCAAGAGCGAGCGGGAACGGCCTCGAGCCATACCGGCCCTTTCAGCCCGGCGGCGCCGTCGGGCGAGCCTCCGGCCAGGAGATAAGTGTATCAGCCGAATGCGGCGAGGTCGCCCGACCGGGCGGCGGACCGCGCCCGGTGGGACTATGCTCCGAGAGCGCGGTCTCTCCGGGCCGGGAGCCGGCCGTAGACGTTTGACCGCCGCCGGCGAGGTCCTTCTCGCAGGAGGTCGCGACGTCATGACCCCGTCGAGAGTCCGAATCGTCCTGGCGATGCTCGGCCCGCTGGCCCTGGCGGGCCTCGCGTTGCCGGTCCTCATGAGGGCCGCGGGAGACGCGGCTCCCCCCGCGAAGGAGACCAAAGTGAGCCGGGACCGTAGGACGAATTCCGAGGAACTGAAGCGGCGCCTGACGGAAACGCAGTACCAAGTGACCCAGGAGTGCGGAACGGAGCCGCCCTTCCGCAACCCCTACTGGAACGAGAAGCGGCCCGGGCTGTACGTGGACGTCGTGAGCGGCGAGCCCCTGTTCAGCTCGCTGGACAAGTTCGACTCCGGCAGCGGCTGGCCCAGCTTCACGAAGCCCCTCGACGCGGGCGAGGTGGTGGAGAAGCGGGACGCGAGCCTCGGGATGATCCGCACGGAGGTGCGATCGAAGGAGGCCGACTCCCACCTCGGTCACGTCTTCGACGACGGCCCCGGTCCGACCGGCCTGCGCTACTGCATCAACTCCGCCGCGCTGAGATTCATCCCCGTGGAGGACCTCGAGAAGGAAGGGTACGGGCGGTACCTGCCGCTGTTCGGGAGAACGCCGGAGAGGTAAAGGAACGACGGTCGGTGGAGCGTCACTGATGTCGATGCCCGCCTCGCCGGCCTTGCGCTCGCTACCCCGATGTGATTAAGTTATGTCCTTGACGGGCCTGCTCCGCGTGTCGCGGCTCGCCGGAAAGGGAGGGGCCCACCGTGCCGCAGCAGCTCTCCCAGCAGGACTCCGCAGTCGGGACGGTCCCCGACGGCGCACCGCCGCCTCGAGGGGTCCGCACGCTGATGGTGCTCCTCGTCAAGCCGAGCAAGTACGACGAGGAAGGGTACGTCGTCCGCTACGTCCGGGGCGTTCTCCCGAGCAACACGCTGGCCGCGCTCGCCTCGCTCACCGAGGAGGTCTCGCAGCGCGGAGACCTCGGTCCGGTCTCGGTCGAGACGCTCCTGCTGGACGACGGCGTGCAGCGGGTCGACGTGGACGCCCTGGCCAAGAGGTACCTCCGCCCGCACATCCGGCCGGTGGTGGCGCTGTGCGGCGTGCAGACGAACCAGTTCCCTCGCGCCGCCGACCTCGCCCGGCGGTTCCGCGCCGCCGGGATGCCGGTGATGATCGGCGGCTTCCACGTCTCGGGAGCGATCGCGATGGCCGACGGCGCCATGCCGGAGGAGTGCCGGTCGCTCCTCGATGAGGGGATCACCCTGGTCAAGGGAGAGGTCGAAGCATGCTGGGGAGACCTCCTGCGCGACGCCCTCCACGGCGCGCTCCGTAACTTCTACGACGTCGCGGCGCGGCCGGACCTCTCGCGGGCGAGCGTCCCGTTCATCGACCCGAAGCTCCTGAAGCGCTACGCGTACCCGTTCATGGGGACGATCGACGCCGGGCGCGGGTGCCCGTACCGCTGCACCTTCTGCACGATCATCAACGTCCAGGGGCACGCGATGCGGCACCGGGACCCCGAGGTGATCCTCGATCGGGTCCGCAAGAACGCGAGATTCGGAATCGGCTACTACTTCTTCACCGACGACAACTTCGCGCGGAACCCGTCGTGGGAGGCGGTTCTCGACGGGCTGATCGAGCTGCGCCGGCAGGACGGGATCGAGTTCCAGTTCATGATGCAGGTCGACGTGCTCGCGTACCGGATCCCGGGGTTCGTGGCCAAGGCGGCGGAGGCGGGCTGCTCGCAGGTGTTCGTCGGCATGGAGACGCTGAACCCGGACAACCTGGCCGCGGCCGGCAAGCGACAGAACCGGGTCGAGGACTACCGGACGATGATCGACGCCTGGCACGAGAGGGGCGTGGCGTGCCACGTCGGGTACATCATCGGGTTCCCCCACGACACCCCCGAGGGGATCCGGGAGGATGTGCGCCGGCTCCGCGACGAGATCCTCGTGGATCAGGCGTCGTTCTTCATCCTGACGCCGATCCCCGGATCGCGAGATCACAGCGATCTCGTCCGGAGCGGCAAGTGGATGGACGCGGACTACAACCGCTTCGACTCGTTCCGGCCCGTGACGACCCACCCGAGGATGACGCACGGCGAGTGGCTCGGAGCGTACCGGGCCGCATGGCGCGACTTCTACTCGATCGACGGAATGAAGTCCATCCTCTCACGCGCCAACGTTCACACCTACTGGGGGCTGTTCAAGAACTTCTGCTGGTATCGCTACGCCACCCTCGTCGAGGAGACGCACCCGATGATCTGCGGCTTCTTCCGTCTCAGGAGCCGCACCGACCGCCGTCCCGGCTGGGCGGTGGAGCGTCGCTGGCGTCATGCCACGCGCCGGGTCCGGGAGACGATCGAGTGGGCGCGACGGACGCGGGATCTGTACTTCGAAATGCAGGAGGTGTGGCTCGCCACGCGGGGTAGAGCGCAGTTCCAGGCGAGCCTCGACGGCTGGAGGAAGAAATACGACGACGCCCGCGGGAGACTCGGCGAGTCCACGGCGCGCGCCGGGCAGGCGCTGGGCCGGCGCGTTGCCGGCGCCCGTTCGGGCGCGGGCAGCGTCTGGCGCCGCGCCGCCGCGCGGCTCGACCCTCTCGCGATCCGGACCCCGACGCGGGCCCACCTTGACGCCTACTGGCGGCAGACGTATGACAAGCTCCGCCGCGGCCGGATCTTCCAGATCAATCCGTTCATGCTCGCGTTCAACTTCCTTCGCGACCTGAGAATCTGCACGCGGTTCAACCTCTCCATGCTGGCGGGTTACGGGAAGTAGCGCTTTCCGCCTTCGCTCCGCTCCCCCGCCCCCCCGAGGGAGGAGGAAGGACGGGCCGGCGGGCCCGCGCCGACCCCCGCTCCGCGGTTCGAGATGAGAACGACGTGGCGCGACGCCAGATCGGCGGAGCGCAGAATCAAGACCCGGCCGAGGGCCGCGGCGGGCAGCAGATCGAACTGCGACCGGTCTGCCAGGGCGAAGACCTCCCTCTCGCTCCTCAGGTGCGAAGCCAACTCTGCCGGGTCCTCCGTCTCCCGGGTGTACAGGCCGTTCGAGTAGAACGCGATCGCCTGCGGGAGGTTCCCGATCCGGTAGGCGAGCACGGGCTCCCCCGCGGCGCGCGAGGAGGCGGTGATGTCCTTCACCTCCGTGGCGAACGCGCGGGCGGACCTGAGCGGGTCCAGCGCCGGAAACACGGCTTCGGCCGCCGCGAGGAAGACGAGCGATGCCGCGACGGCCGCGGCGAGCGCCGCGCCCCGCACGCTACCCTTGAGCGCCGCGACGACGATCGCGGCCCCCCCGGCGAGCAGCGCCGCGGCGAGCACCAGCCCGGGCGTCGCCGGAAACTCCGGAAACCTCCGCACCGCCGCGGGGAGGCCGAGCCCCGCGAGCGCGAGGACACCGCCAGTCAAGGCCAGCGGGACCGTGACCCAGCGGCGGTGCGGCGTGCACGCGCCTGCCGCCTCCGCCTCGCCTCCCACGGCGACGATCAGACGCGCGAACAGCAGGGCGAAGGCCGGATAGGCCGGGAGCACGTAGAGGTCGCGCTTCTCGGTGGAGATCGAGAAGACCAGGACCACGAAGGCGGCCCAGACGAGAAGGATTCGCACCGAGCGCTCCCGCCGGCGCCTCCAGCCGAGGAGGACCGCCCCCGGGAGGAGCCCGCTCCAGGGGAGGAGCTGGACCGGCAGGACCTCGGCGTAGTACCAGGGGGGCTGCCCGTGGTGCATGCCGTGGATCGCCCGGCTCAGCACGTGCTTCTCGAAGGCGCCCCATACCGAGTACTCGCCGTGCCCGCCGAGGGTGGCCAGGGCGATCCACGCGCCGACGATCCCGAGGAACAGGAGCGGGCCGGTCCACGGCGCGAAGGAGCCCCAGGCCCGAAGCTCCCGGTCGAGTGCGAGGGTCAGGATCGCGATCCCGAGCGGCAGGAGCAACCCCACGGGCCCCTTCGCGATCACCGCGAGGGCCGCCGCGGCCCAGAACAGGAGGCCGGCCCTCCTCCCGCGCGCGTCCCCCGCCCGGAACGCCTCGAAAGCCGACACCGCCGCGAGCACCAGGAAGCACAGCAGCGCGTCGATCTGCGCCGAGCGGGTCTTGTCCCAGCTCAGGTAGGTGGTGGCCAGCACCAGCCCCGCCATCGTCCCGTCGTTCACGCCGCCGAGCCGGCGGCCGAGACGAATCGTCAGCGCCACCGTGCCGATCCCCGCGAGCAGGGACGGGAGCCGCGCGGTGAACGACGACACCGCGCCGAACGGGAGCGAGAACGCCGCGATCAGCCAGAAGAACAGCGGAGGCTTGTCGGTGGTCACCACTCCGTTGACGTGGGGCACCGCCCAATGGCCTTCGGCGACCATCTCGCGCGCTCCCTCGCCGAAGTACGGCTCGTCGGGCGCCCAGAGGTCGTAGGCCCACAGGTTCCAAACCCCGAGAGCGGCGGCGAGCAGCAGCACCGCCCCAGAGCGCCTCATCGGACGGCGTCCCCACCCTCGACCGGGACCGGCACGCCCTCGCCGTAGGTCCGGTCACACCAGAGGTCCAGCGCCAGGAGGGTGAAGATCGGCTTCCGGTGGTCCGCTCGACGCGACAGGTGCTCCTCGAGGAGCGACGCAACCCCCGCGGGAGCGAGGAGCCCGCGCGCGCGAACCCGGCCCTCGGAGAAGCGATCGCGCAGCTGCTCGCCGAGCCCGTGAAGGAGCCACCGTGAGAACGGGATGTTGAACCCGCGCTTCCGCCGCTTCAGGACCTCCGCGGGGAGCCGGCCCGCCACCGCCCGCCTCAGGACCGCCTTGGTCGTGAGCCCGCGGAGCTTGAGCGACGACGGGAGCGCGGCGACGTACTCCGCCAGCTCGTGATCGAGGAAAGGCGCCCTGGACTCCAGCGACGCGAGCATGGTCGCGCGATCGACCTTCGTCAGAAGGTCGTCCTGGAGGTACATCGTGAAGTCCGTGTAAAGGAGCTCGGAGAGCCCGTCGGGGAGACGCTTCCCCCGGAGCCGCGCGCGCGCGGATTCCAGCGGGTCCGCATCTCCCACCGCCTCCAGCACGCGCGGCGCGAGGATGGCGCGCTGCCGCTCGGGCGAGAAGCTCCCGAACCAGGTGTGGTGGCGCTCGATCCGGTCGCGGTCCGCCCCCTCGGCGAAGCGGCCGAGGAGGTAATCGAGGCCGACGTTCCCCATCGAGACCGGGAGGACCGCCTTCGCCGCGCGGATCAGGGCGCTCCGCGCCGCCGGCGGCACGCGCCGAAAGACTTCGGCGACGCGGTGGCCGAGGTAGGTCGGGTACCCCGCGAACAGCTCGTCGGATCCCTCCCCCGACAGGACCACCTTGACACGCCGGCGCGCGAAGAGCGACAGAAGCAGCGTCGGGATGGTCGAGGCGTCTCCCAGCGGCTCGTCGAACCCCGCCCCGACGCGCCTCAGCCCCTCCGCCAGGTCGTCCTCTGCCAGGATCAGCTCGTGGAGCTCGGCGCCGAACGCCGCCGCGGTCGCGCGCGCGAACCGCGCCTCGTCGAACGCGGGATCGGCGTGCCCCAGGACGAACGCCGGAACCCCCGGGCCGTTCTGTTCCGCGAGGTACGCCAGCACCGCGGAGGAATCGATTCCGCCCGACAGGAACACGCCGACTGGCACGTCGCTCCGCTTGCGGCGCGATACCGCCTGGGCCAGGAGCCGGTCCACCTCCGACGCGGCGGCGGCGAGGCGCGGCGGCCCGCCGGCGGGCCGGCCGAAGCTATCGGCGAGGTCCCAGTAGCGCTCGATGCGGATCTCTCCCCGCTCCAGAATCAGCCGGTGACCCGCCGGCAGCTTGCGCACCCCCGCCAGCGGGGTCAGCGGGGCCGGGAAGTAGTCGTGGAGCAGATAGCGCGACAGCGCGACCGGATCCACCGCCCTCGGCACGCGCGGGTGCGCCAGGAGCGCGCGAAGCTCGGACGCGAACACCAGCTCGTCCGGGCCGTGCCAGTAAAACAGCGGCTTCTCTCCGGCGCGGTCCCGGCCGAGGACCAGCCTTCCGGCACGCTCGTCCCAGATCGCGAAGGCGAACATCCCGTCGAGAAGATCCACGAAGCCGGGACCGCTCTCCTCGTAGAGGTGCGGGAGCACCTCCGTGTCGACCCGCGTTCGAAAGCGGTGGCCTCTCCCCTCGAGCCGCAGGCGCAGCTCGTCGCCGTTGTAGATCTCCCCGTTGCAGACGGTCCAGAGCGAGTGGTCCTCGTTGGGAAACGGGGGGGAGATCGCCGCGAGGTCCACGATGGCGAGGCGGCGGAATCCCAGATCGCACCCGTCGCGCGCGGCGTATCCCTCGCCGTCGGGGCCGCGATGGACGAGCGTTGCGGTCATGCGGCGGACCGTCTCGCCCCGCTCCCGGTCGATCCCCGGCCGACCGGCGATCCCCGCTATGCCGCACACGCCCGCGAGCCTCGACGCATTCGCTCTCCCCGGCCATGGAGGGCCGCCATCATACCGGAACCGGGAGCCGTTCCGGCCCGGGCGAGATCCCGGTCAGAAGTACCAGGCGAGGAATGGCGCCAGGTCTTCCGCCCTCGCTTCCTTCGCCGGGCCCGATGCGGCCTTGCCGAGACGACCCACCTCGTCGACGACACGGCGAAGCGCGATCGGCGACCATTCCGAGAGCCCCACCCCCGCGAGGTTTCCCTCGTCGAGCAGAGAGGCCGGGATGTCGCCCCGGACCGGTCCGCCAATGGGCCAGACGGCGAGCAGCTTTCCCTTCATCGCGGGATCGCGGGCGATGGCCCGGAGGCGCGCTCCCAGGAGGGCCGGCGGCTCCGCGCTCGCGAGCACCACGAGATCGGGGATCTTCCCGGGCGCGAGGTTCCGTGCGGTACGGTCCGCGCCCCAGGCCGCGGCGAGCCGGTCCTCGATCGCCGCATACGGACCGGAAAACGCGCCGTCCGGAAGGAGGAGGACCGAGCCCCGAACCGGCGCGGGGGCCTTCGCCCAGCGTTCCACCGAGCGGGCTCCCGCCGTGCCGAGGACCACCGCGGGAGCGGAGGCCACGGCGGACGGCTCCGCGGCCCACCAGCGACCGACTGCGGTCCCGACCTTTACCGGATCCTCCTCCCCGGGAACGGCCTCACCCGCCCCCGACCAGGGCGGCAGCGCCTCCGCCGGCCGCATCAGCGCCATCAGCCGTCGCGCGCTTCCGAGCACCTGCTCCGGCGATCCCAGTCCGGGGAGGGGCCTCCCCGCGGCGAGGTCGGCCTCGCGTCCCAAGACCACGCGCTGGAGCACGGGTCGCGGGAACGCCGCCTCCACTTCCTTGCTCCCCGCCGCATGGATCTTGACCCGCACCAGCGGGGCCTCGTCGCGGGCCCCGCCCGGACCGGACACGACTTCGAGGGTCGCGAACGAGGCGGGAAGATCGCCTACCGGGGGGACGGGAGGACGCGGCGCGACCACCGCGATCGGGAGCGGCGGCGCGGCGATCGGACGCGCGACGAGACCCGTCCCGTCGCGCTCGATCGCATATCGCAGGAATCTCCCGTCCTCGACGCGCTCGATCGTGCGTGCCCTCCCGTCGAGATCCAGAACGACGAGTCGGCTCCTCGCATCCGGGCCGTCCGCGCCCATCACCACCTGGAACCACCGGCGCGGGGCGCCGCCGGAGTTGAAGACCGCCTTGAGGATCCGGCTCGCTCCTTTCTCCAGCGGGTACTCGCGCTTCTGTCCGGGGTCCTGCCCATGGTCGGGGAGCACGGGCCCGTCCGCGGCTTCCTCCTCGACCGACGGGGTTGCCGCCGTGGACGGCGGTCCGCCCACCGCCTCCCCCTCCGGCCGCGCCCCCGCCTCGCGCGGCGCGCCGCCCCACTCGAGACGCGCGTCGCGCCGCGGGGCGCGGGCGAGCGCCTGTCCCATCCCGAGGTCGACCCCCCCGATCCCGACGCTGAAGATCCGCAGGCTCCGCGACGCCTCCTCCCTCGCCTGCAGCCGCTCCCGATCGGCCGCGGGGAGCGTCCGCAGAACGAGCTGGTGCATGACGAGCCGCTCCGCGCGGTAGGCCATGACGTCGAGCGCTCCGTCGTCGAGCGTCGAGGGGTCGATCCCTTCGAGCTCCTTCGCGAGTGCGGCGTGGTCCGGCAGACGCCGATCGAGCATCGCGACCGCGCGCCGGAAGCGGCGCGCCGCCGGGAGCAGGCTCCCCCCCGACGGACGCAGGCGTTCGAGCGCCTCAACCACGGGCGCACGATCGATCACGTCCACCTCGCCCCGCTCCCCCGCGGGAGGAAGCGCATTGTGGGCTAGGAGCTGGGGAAAGCGCCGCGGCGTCGGCAGCGCGGGGAGCGTGAGGTCGAGCAGCGCGTCGAGGTCCGGTAGCACGCGCCCCTCCGCAGCCGTCTGCCTCAGCCACGTGAACAGGGTGAGGAGCCGTGCCACCCGGTCCAGGTCCTGGAGCTCGGGGAGCGCGCGAGCGAGCAGGTCGTAGTCGCGATTGATCGCGGCGATGGTCTCGCGAGTCCACGGCGGCTCCTCCGCGGCGACCGCCGCCTGCGTGGCCTCCTGCATGCGCTCGGACGCCGCGGTCATCCTCGCGCGCCGCATCACCAGGACGTCCCCCTCCGCGGAGAGGCTGACGTTCACGTCGTCCGGGTAGAACCAGAGCCGCGTTTGCTGGCTCATGAGCCCCTGGGTCCTCGGGTCGGACGCGAACCGCTCGAGGTGCGTGCGGAACGAGGGAAGCGCGCGCCTCAAGGCCTCGCGGGCATCCTTCCCCTCCGTCACGTCGATCCCGAGACTGAAGGTCTTGAAGCGGATGTCGCTTCTGAGACTCACGAGCCCCAGCGCCGTATCCCGAAGGCGCCCGCCGAAGTTCACGTTGGAGACGTGCGGGGCTTCCCCCCGGTCGAGGCTCATGTACGACTCGGCGCGCCCACCGTGGAATACCGCGCGGTAGGCGACCGCGAAATCCGCCAGGGTTTCCGGCCCGCCGAGGAGGCCCGGTGGCGGGGACACGGGCGTGCCCAGCAGCCGGAGGGTCCCGGCGGGCTCCAGCAGGCCGCCCTCGAGATCGAGCCCCCGGTCGAGAAACCTCTGCCAAGCGGTGAGATCCAGGGGCGGCCGCCCCGAGCGGGAAGCCGTGCTCTCGACGTGGACGCGGTAGGGCTCGAGGCCGAGCCGAAAGGACGTGCGCTCGGGTTCGTGAACGTACGCGTGGACCACGACGTCGATCGGGTGAGACTCGGGTCGGTCTCCCGCGCGGCGGGCGAGCCGCCGGCGCTCCGCGGCGAGGACATGACGGAGCACCGGCCAAGCCGCCTCCCATGCCTCTCGCGCGGCCGCGCCCGCGGAGACCTCCTTTTCCGCCGACGTCGACGTGCCGCCGGCGGGCGGCGTCCACGGCGCGCAGACGCGGAAGCGTCCCTCCCCGTCACTCTCCACCACGTACCGCCTCGACCGCAGGATCTCGGCCCAGGCCGGCTGCGCCTCGCCGGGACGCCAGAGATCGCCGACCTCGACGAGCGGCGGATCGGGGGCGGCTTCGAGCGCGTCGAGGACGTCGGGCAAGACGAAGGCGTGCGGCTCCAGGATCGGATCCAGGAGGCGATGCGTCGCCGCGTCCCCCGGTCGGTCTCCCGGAGACGCAGGGAACGGCCGCCCGCCGAGCCGGTCCAGCAGTCGACCCACCGACTCTCCCGAGTGCGTCAACTGGCGGCGATCCACGAGCGGGCCGTATCCCGCCTCGACCCAGCCGCTGCCTCCGACGGCCATCCAGGGCGACGAGGGCTCCTCGGGGGCGAGCCGCGTGACGCCCGCGCCGAGGACCAGAACTGCGAGCAGCACGAGGTTCACCCCGCGCGCCGCGAGCGCGCCGCGGCGGCCGCAAGCCGGTCCTGCCGCGCGTGTCCCCGTCTCCCCGTTCGTGGGCGGCGTCGCACGCATCTTGATCCTCCCGCTCCGCTGGACGGGCGATGGCGCGTCGTGGAGCCCGTGTAGTGTAGCCCGCGCCGCGCGCGAGGGCCGCTCTTGCGGCCACGCGGGGTGCGGTTGCGGAAAGTGGACCACCCTGGTACCATTTAGAGCGGGAGGTGACGGACATGATCCGTATCACCCGACAAACGGATTACGGGATCATCCTGCTCGCCTATCTGGCCAGCCGGCCGCCGGAGCAAATCCTCACGGCTCGCGACGCGGCTCAGGAATGTCGGCTGCCGGTGCCGATGGTGAGCAAGATATTGAAGACGCTCGCCCGCGAGGGGATCCTGGTGTCCCACCGGGGGGTGAAGGGCGGGTACGGCCTTGGCCGGGTCCCGGAGCGGATCACGATCGGCGACATCATCGGCGCCCTCGAGGGCCCGATCGGCATGACCGAATGCTCCTCGACCCCCGGGAGCTGCGTACAGGAGCCGCTCTGCCCGGTCCGGATCAATTGGCAGCGCATCAGTCTCGCCGTCCGCGGCGCGCTCGAGCAGATCCCGCTCTCGGAAATGATGGGCTCGCCCAGGCCCTCGCTGCTCGCGATGGGCCCACCGCCCTCGGTGGACGAGGCTGAGGAGCCGGGCGAGGGCTCCCGGACCGCCGCCCCGGCCGCGCGCCGACGCGAGATGGAGACGCCATGAGCAACGAGCGACCGTCCGCGGAGGATCTCGCGAACCGAGAGTACAAGTACGGGTTCGTCACGGACATCGAGGCCGAGACGCTCCCCCCGGGCCTCGACGAGGACGTGATTCGCGCGATCTCCGCCCGGAAGCTGGAGCCCGACTTCATGCTGGAGTGGCGCCTCCGCGCGTACCGGCACTGGCTGAAGATGGAGGAGCCGCGCTGGGCCAACGTCCGCTACGCGCCGATCGACTACGGGAAGATCGTCTACTTCGCCGCGCCGAAATCCGCCAATCGGCCCAAGAGCCTCGACGAGGTGGACCCCGAGCTGCTCCGCACCTACGACAAGCTCGGGATCCCCCTCAGGGAGCGGGAGCTTCTGACCGGCGTCGCGGTGGACGCGGTGTTCGACAGCGTCTCGGTGGCGACGACGTTCAAGGAGAAGCTCGGCCAGCTCGGGATCGTCTTCTGCTCGTTCTCGGAGGCGGTCCGCGAGCACGGGGACCTGGTCCGGAAGTACCTGGGCTCCGTCGTCCCCTACACCGACAACTTCTTCGCGTCCCTCAACTCCGCGGTGTTCAGCGACGGCTCCTTCTGCTACGTGCCGAAGGGAGTCCGCTGCCCGATGGAGCTGAGCACCTATTTCCGGATCAACGCGGCGAACACCGGGCAGTTCGAGCGGACGCTGATCGTCGCCGAGGAAGGCGCTTACGTGAGCTA
>JBGQAU010000138.1:0-4022 GCA_041494445.1 Acidobacteriota bacterium
CCCGAGGACTCGTCGGCCCTCAAGGCGGACGAGTCCGGGTCGGCCGAGCGCTCGCTCGATCTCCACGAGCTGCAACGAGCGTTCCTGCACCTGGCGTCCCGCCTCGCCCCGAAGCAGCGGGCGGCCTTTGTGCTCCGTGAGATCGAGGGGCTGTCCACCGAGGAGGTCGCGCGCGCTCTCGAGGTCCGCGAGTCCACGGTGAGGAACCACCTTCTCCAGGCCCGCCGGGTGCTCCGCGCCGGCCTGGAACGGGAGTACCCGGGGCTCGTCCCCGCGGAGCACCGGAGAACACGGGCGGAGAAGGATCAATGAACGGGCACCCGAATCTCCTTCGCCTCGACGAGGTGACCGAGGCCGGGCGGCGGGAGGCGCTCGAGCACGTCCGTGGGTGCGCGGCGTGCCGCCGGGCCGTGGTCGCCGGGGACCCGACACGGGTGTTCACGCTCCTTGCCGTTCGCCCGGTGCCGCGGGACGTCCTGGACCGGGTTTCCATCGGCGTGGCGGCCGCCGTCCGCGGGGGAGGGAGCGTCCCCTCCCGTCTGCCCTCGGCACGTCGGACGCGGATCGCGGCCGCGTGGGCGGCGGCGGCGCTCGCGGTGGTCCTGCTCCTCCCGCTCGGCGGCGGCTCCCCCGGGTCGGTTCCGAAAGGCGAGACGGCGGTCCTCGCGCCGCCGGAGATTCCCCGGGCGGGAGTGGAAGTCGTTTCGCCACCGGGCCAGCCGCAGGTGGTCGATCTCACGGTGGGGGAGACCCAACTCGTCATGATCTTCGATCCGAGGATCGACCTGTGACCGGCGCTCCCACGCGTCGCGCGCTCGTCGTCGCCGTTCTGGCGGGCACGCTGCTGGCCGCCGCGAGCTCCGGACCGGCGCCGGCGTCTGCGGCCGAGACGGGCGCGGCGCGAGAAGAGCCGATCGTCGCCCGGGCGTACGAGGTGCGGTTCCGCCCCCTCAAGGACGCGGCCGATCTCCTCGGATCGGTCCTGTCCGCCGACGGCTCCTTGACGCTCCAGCCGAAGCTCAGGACCATCGTCGTGCAGGACCGCGCGGCGGTGCTGGACCGGGTCGCCTCCCTCCTCCAGAGCTTCGACCTCCCGCCGCGGAACGTCGAGGTCACCCTGAGCCTCTTCCTCGGGACCGACCGGCGCGACGAAGAGGCGGGGCGGCAGGCGCGCCCTCTGGGGCTCTCGCGGGAGGTGCGGGGCGTGACGGAAACCTTGGGGGATGTGACCAAGTGGAACGCCTACGAGCCGCTCGGCAGCCGATCCGTGATCGGAGCGGAGGGGGCGCCGGTTACGGCCAACCTCTCCGACGACTACCGGGTGACCTTCGAGGTGGAATCGGTGACCGAGCCTCAGGGGGTGATCACGCTCCGCAAGGTATCGCTGAAGCGCGTCAGCCGAGGGCCCGACGGCGCCGAGCGGGTCGAGGACCTCGTGACCACGTCCATCGTGATCCCCTCCGGCCGGCTCCTGGTGGTCGGGGCGGCGAAGAGCCCGGACTCCAGGAAGGCCCTGTTCCTCACCCTCCAGGCCCGGCCGAGGTAGCCGCCGATGCCCCAGTTCTATTGCCGCATGGCCGCTCCCACCGGGGAGATCGTCGAGCGGATCCTCTCCGGCGTCGATGAGGCGGTTCTCCGGCGCGAGCTGGAGGACAAGGACTTCCTCGTCCTCGATCTCAAGCGCAGGAGCCGGGCGCTGCAGGTGGCGGCGGAGCTCCTGAGGCTGCGCGCGAGGATCTCGTCGCGGGAGTTCCTGTTCTTCAATCAGGAGCTGTCGGCCCTGCTCCGGGCGGGCCTGCCGATCCTGACCAGCATGGACATCCTCCTCGAGCGGCGCAAGAACCAGACGTTCCGCCGGGCGCTGGCCGACGTCCGGGAGCGGGTCAAGTCGGGCGAGATGCTCTCGGAGGCGTTCGCCGCGCAGGGGGAGCTCTTTCCCCGCCTCTACTGCTCCAGCCTGGCGTCGGGCGAGCGCTCCGGCGAGCTGCCGACGGTACTCAAACGGTACATCGCCTACTCGCGGACGCTCCTCGCGATCCGGAGGAAGGTCGTCGCGGCGATGACCTATCCGGCGATCCTCCTCGGCCTGTCGGTCGCCCTCATCACGCTGATGACCTTCTACATCATTCCGAAGTTCACCTCCTTCATGCAGGAGTTCGGCACCGAGCTGCCCTTTGTCACCCGGTTCCTGATGGGCACCGCGAACTTCGCGCGAGACCACTGGTTCTTCCTCCTCGGGGGTGTCGCGGTGACGGTGGTCGGGCTCGGGGCGTGGCAGAGGAGCGCCAAGGGCAAGGTCGCGCTCGACAGGATCAAGCTCAAGCTGCCGATCGTCGGCGGGGTGATCCACGATTACGCCCAGAACCGCTTCACCCGGACCCTGGGGACCCTCGTCGCGGGCGGGATCCCGCTGGTCACCTCGCTGGAGCTGGCGGCCCGCGCCGTCGGGAACGCCCTGTTCGAGCGCGAGCTGCTGCAGGTCGCGACTCGCGTGCGGGAGGGGCAGTCGCTCTGGGAGTCGCTGGAGCGGACCCGCCTCATCAACGACATCGCCATCGAGATGATCAAAGTGGGCGAGTCCACGGGCTCCCTGGAGGAGATGCTGGAGAACACGTCGGAGTTCATGGACGAGGAGATCGACTTCCGGTTGACGCGTGTGGTGTCGCTGATCGAGCCGCTGATGCTGGTGTTCATGGCGGTGGTGGTCGGCACGATGCTGATGGCCATCTACCTGCCGCTGATCCGGACGTACGGCCAGGCAAGGTTCTGATCGGGAGACCCTGATGGCGGACGAGACGAAGACCCGGGACGAGAAGGCGGTGCCGGTGGCGGAGCCCGAGGCCGGTGAAGAGATCCTCTCGGAAGAGGTTCAGGCGCAGAGGCTCGCGGAGCGGCTGGGCATCGAGTACGTCGACCTCGAGCACTTCGAGATCGATCCCGACCTCTTCCGCTCGCTCCCCGTGGACCTGATGTTCCGCTTCAACTTCGTCCCGCGGCACCGAACCGAGAAGGGGCTCGTGCTCGTGGTGGCGGATCCCACCGATGTGCTGATGATCGACGAGCTGGAGCTTCTGCTCGGGTCGAGCATCGAGGTGTGCGTCGGGACGCCCACCGCGATCCAGGAGATCCTGAAGAAGAGCGAGTCCTCCCAGCGGGTCCTGGACGAGGCCACCGAGGAGTTCAAGATCCAGATCGTGACCGAGGACGAGGAGACCGGCGAGGAGACCCTCTCCATCGACAAGCTGACCTCGGACTCGTCCCCGATCATCAAGCTCGTGGACTCGACGATCTTCAACGCGCTCCAGCGCCGGGCCTCCGACATCCACATCGAGACCCGCGAGCGGGAAGTCGTGATCAAGTACCGGATCGACGGCGTCCTCTACCAGGCGATGGAGCCGATCGACAAGAAGTTCCACTCGACGATCATCTCTCGCATCAAAGTCATGTCCGAGCTGGACATCTCCGAGAAGCGCGTTCCGCAGGACGGTCGGTTCAAACTCCGGGTCAAGGGACGGAACGTGGATTTCCGAGTGTCCATCATGCCCAGCGTCCACGGCGAGGACTGCGTCATCCGGATCCTGGACAAGGAATACACCAGTGAGGCGTTCGCGCAGCTCAGCCTGGACATCTGCGGGTTCGAGGAGCGGGATCTCGTGCGGATCCGCCGGTTCATCAGGGAGCCGTACGGGATGGTGCTGGTCACCGGGCCCACCGGATCGGGAAAGACCACGACGCTCTACGCCGCGGTCTCGGAGATCCGGACCGAGGAGGACAAGATCGTCACCATCGAGGACCCGGTGGAGTACCAGCTCCCCGGGATCACCCAGATCCCGGTGAACGAGAAGAAGGGACTGACCTTCGCCCGGGGCCTTCGCTCGATCCTGCGCCACGACCCGGACAAGATCATGGTCGGCGAGATCCGCGACGAGGAGACCGCCCAGATCGCGATCCAATCCGCGCTGACGGGCCACCTGGTGTTCACCACGGTCCACGCCAACAACGTGGTGGACGTGGTCGGGCGG
>JBGQAU010000084.1:0-12695 GCA_041494445.1 Acidobacteriota bacterium
CGCCCATCTCCGGGCGCGTGTAACGGCGGATCACCGGCGGGCCCCCGCGCCGGCGGTCAGCGGCCCGGTGGCGATGTCGTGCCGGCGCTGGAGTCCGGCGAACGTGACCGCGTCGGCGCCGCGCTCCGCGGCGCCCCGCGCGGCAGCAAGGTCCGGCCCGCGGCCGACCACGGTCAGGACGCGGCCGCCCCTGACGCGCCACGTCCCCGCGACGTCCCGGGCGGTGCCGGAGTGGAAGACCAGCGCGCCGCCCGCCTCCGCATCGGCCAGCCCGGCGATCGCGGCTCCGGCCAGCGGCGCATCCGGGTAGCCGCCGGCCGCGAGCACGATGCCCACCGCCGCGTCCGAGGTGGCGGGCAGGAGGACGCCGGTGATCCCGGCCTCCGACGCGGCCGCGGCCAGGTGGCCCTCCGCGGCGGCCAGAAGCAACGTCGCCAGCGGCGTGGCGAGACGCGGCAGGATCACCTGCGTCTCCGGGTCGCCGAGGCGCGCGTTGCACTCCAGGAGCGCGGGGCCGTCGGGCGTCAGGATGAGCCCGGACATGAAGCACGCCCGCGTGTTCTTCTCGGTCCTGGGCGGCTCGGCCCCGCGCGCGGCCGCCGGCAAGGCGCTCGCGCACGCCGCGCCGTTCCTCCGCCGCGCGCTGGCGCGCGAGGCCGGCCTCCGGTACACGCCGGAGCTCCACTTCGAGGAAGACTCGTCGCTCGAGACCGGCTTCCGCGTGGACGCGCTGCTCCGCGAGATCTCGGCCGATCAGGGGTCCCAGGACTCCGGCGGCGGGGACGAAGGGGGCGGCGAGGACCCCAGGTGAGCAGGCTTCCCGAGGGGCTGCTCCTCGTGGACAAGCCGGAGGGTCCGACGAGTCACGACGTCGTCGCCCTCGTGCGCCGGATCATCGGCCAGCGGAGGATCGGCCACGCGGGGACGCTCGATCCGATGGCGTCGGGGCTGCTGCCGCTCGTCCTGGGACGGGCGACCCGTCTCGTCCGCTTCCTGCCGCGATCTCCCAAGGTCTACGAGGGGCGCATTCGTCTCGGCGTCACGACCGACACCGACGACGTCACCGGCACGGTCCTCGATCGGCACGCGGGGGCGATCCCTTCTCCCGACGCGGTGCGCGAGGCCGCGATGCGGCTCGTCGGCCGGATCGCCCAGGTGCCTCCCGCCGTCTCCGCTCGAAGGGTCGCGGGAGAACGCCTCTACCGCCTCGCGCGCAGCGGGCGGAGGGTGGAGGCTCCGGCGGTCGAGGTCGACGTCTTCCGTCTCGACCTCACGCCGGGCCCCACCGCGGACGAATGGTCGCTGGTGACGGCGGTCTCCGCCGGCACTTACGTGCGCGCCATCGCGCGCGACCTCGGCACCGCCCTCGGTTGCGGCGCCGCCCTCGCGGCGCTCCGACGCCTCGCCATCGGCCCGATGGCCGTGGCGGACGCGCTTCGACCCGACGAGGCGGGGGCGGCCGCGAGGCTGGCGCGTGCCGTCGTCCCCCTCGAGGCGATGCCCATCGAGCCTCCCCCCGTCGCACTCCCCGACGAGGCCGCCTGCGAACGATTCGGCGCCGGCCTGCCTGTGCCGCTCCCGGACGGCTGCCCCTCGACGGGAATGGTCCGGGCCCTCTCTCCGGCGTCCGACCTCCTCGGCGTCGGCGAGGCGCGCGGCGGCCTACTGCATCCTCGCGTCGTGCTGTCCGCCGAACGACCCGCGTGACGCGCCGGTCCGCCGGCGTTCCTTGCCCGAGTGAGGCCTTTGTGGTACGTTTCGCGGCCGAGGCGGCGATTCCGCCTCGACACGGGACTCGTCATCTGGCCCGTCCGCGAACGCCGGCGGCGCCGGAGGAGGACACGCGGTGCCCCTGAACCGTGAGAGCAAAACAGAGGTCATCACCAGCTTTCGCATGACGGAGACGGACACGGGATCCCCCGAGGTCCAGATCGCCCTTCTCACCAAGCGTATCGAGCACCTGACCGAGCACTTCAAGGCTCACGCCAAGGACCACCACTCCCGGCAAGGCCTCCTCAAGATGGTCGGCAAGCGCCGTCGACTGCTCGACTACCTCAAGCGCAAGGACTTTGAACGCTACCAGCGGATCATCAACCGGCTCGGCATCCGAAAGTAGCGCACCGCTCCTCCCGGACCCGACAGGTGCCGTCCTCGCGGTCGCGGACGGCACGGCGCGGTGCCGTGCGTCCGCCAACGTTGGGAGGTCACGAAATTGATCGTACGCAAGGAAGTCGAGATCGGAGGGCAGCGGCTCATCATCGAGACCGGCGACGTGGCGCGGCAGGCCGACGGCGCCGTTTCGATCCGGTACGGCGATACCGTCGTCCTCGTCACCGCCTGCGCCGCGAAGAAGCCCCGGGAGGGAGTGAACTTCCTCCCCCTCACCGTGGATTACCGCGAGAACACTTACGCCGCGGGCAAGATTCCCGGAGGGTTCTTCCGCCGCGAGGGCCGGCCGAACGAGAAGGAGGTGCTGACCTCCCGGATGATCGACCGTCCCCTGCGCCCGCTCTTCCCCGAGGGATGGGCCTGCGAGACCCAGATCATCGGTCTCGTGCTCTCGTCGGACCAGGAGAACGACTCGGACGTCCTGGCGATCACCGGCGCGTCGTTCGCCCTGGCCATTTCGGACATTCCTTTCCCCGTTCCGATCGCGGCGGTGCGGCTCGGCCTGACGCCGGAGGGGGAGTACCTGCTGAATCCGACGTTCCAGCAGCTCCAGGCGAGCCGCCTCGACCTGGTCGTCGCGGGTTCCGAGGACGCCGTGGTCATGGTCGAGGCCGGCGCCTCCGAGGTCTCCGAGGAAGAACTTCTCGAGGCGATCGAGAGGGGGCACGCTGCCATCCGGAAGATCGTCGCGGTGGAGAAGGAACTCGCGGCGGAGATCGCGAAGCCTCGGCGCGCCGTCTCCGCGCCGCCGGAGCCGTCCGGCGTCCGCGATCGGTTGCTCCGCGACTTCAAGGGCCGGCTCGCGGAAAGCATGCGGCTACCCGGCAAGCTCCAGAGCTACGCGAGCGTGGACGCCCTCAAGGAAGAGATGCTCGCGGGGTTCGGTGAGGGCGACGACGAGGCGGCGGCGTTCGCGTCGCGCTTCTGGAACGAGATGCAGAACCTCATCCTGCGGGAGGAGATCCTCGGCAAGGGCGTACGGCTCGACGGCCGCCGCTTCGACGAGATCAGGAACATCCGCGGCAACGTCGGCGTCCTGCCCCGCACTCACGGCTCGGCGCTGTTCACGCGCGGCGAGACGCAGGCGCTCGTGACGGTCACCCTCGGCACGTCGGCGGACGCCCAGCGTCTCGACTGGATCGAGGGAGAATCGTTCAAGCGGTTCATGCTCCACTACAACTTCCCCCCCTTCTCCGTTGGCGAGGTGAAGTTCCTGCGCGGCCCCGGTCGCCGGGAGATCGGCCACGGCGCCCTGGCCGAGCGTTCGATCCTTCCCCTCATGCCGAAGGAGGACGAGTGGCCGTACACGATTCGGATCGTGTCGGACATCCTGGAGTCCAACGGATCTTCCTCCATGGCCACCATCTGCGGCGGATCCCTGGCGCTCATGGACGCCGGCGTGCCGATGAAGTCCCCGGTCGCCGGGATCGCCATGGGGCTCGTCAAGGAGGGGGACCGGTACGCCGTCTTGACGGACATCGCCGGCGCCGAGGACCACCACGGCGACATGGATTTCAAAGTCGCGGGGACCCGTGCGGGCATCACCGGGCTCCAGATGGACATCAAGATCACGGGGATCACGCGGGACATCATGGCCCGGGCGCTCGCTCAGGCGCGCCAGGCGAGGCTGGCGATCCTGGACACCATGGACCGTGCGCTGGGCGCGCCTCGCGCGGACATCTCGCCCTACGCTCCTCGGATCATCACCATCATGATCAACAAGGACAAGATCCGCGACGTCATCGGCCCCGGCGGCAAGATGATCCGCTCCATCGTCGAGCGGACCGGTTGCAAGATCGAGGTGAACGACGACGGGCGCGTGGACATCGCGTCCTCGGACGAGGACGCCGCGAAGAAGGCCGTCGAGATCATCCGCGAGCTGACCGCGGAGGCCGAGCTCGGGAAGACCTATCTGGGCAAGGTCGTTCGCGTGGTCAATTTCGGCGCTTTCATCGAGATCCTCCCGGGAGTCGAGGGCCTCCTCCACATCTCGGAGATCGCGGAGCAAAGGATCGCCGAGGTGCGGGACGAGATCGACGAGGGGGACGAAGTCCTCGTCAAGGTCATCGACATCGACGGCCAGGGCCGCGTGAGGCTCTCGCGCAAGGCCGTTCTGCGCGAGCAGAGGGGCGAGCCCGCCGCACCGCCGCAGGAGGAAGGCGGTCGCCCCCCGAGCCGCGGAGGTCCCGGCGGGCCCCGCCACCACGGACCCCACCAGGACGGGAGCGGACACGGGCCGGGCCCCGGCGGAGGGCACGGAGGCGGAAGGAGCCGCGGGCCCTCGGGCGGCGCACGAGACCGCTAGGGACCGGAGACCCTGCGGGAGGCGACGTTGCTCACCGAGAAGGTCATGCGATACCTCCTCGACCGGGGAGCCATCACCCCGGCCCAGGTCGACGAGGCCTGGCGGACGCAAGCGTTCTTCGGCGGCCAGTTCGAGTCCCATCTGCTCAAGCTCGGGCTCGTCGACGAGGAGACGCTGGGCGATGCGCTCATCGAGACCCATGGCGTCCCGTACGCCTCCGGCCGCCGGTTGCGCGTGATCCCTCCCGAGGTGCTCGCCACGGTCCTGCCCGAGACCGCCCGGCGGTATCGCGTCTGTCCTTTCCGGTTGGAGGACAAGCGCCTGCGCCTGGCGATGCTCAACCCCCGCGACGCACGGGCGATCGCCGATATCCAGTCGACATCGGGGTTGCGGGTCGAGCCTTGGATCACCTCGGAGTATCGCCTGTACCAGGCGCTCGAGCGACATTACCGGCTCCCGATCGAGGGGGTCCGCTCGATCTCGCTGGCGCCGCCGGCGGTCCGGAGGCGGGTGCCACCCCCTCTGGCGAGCGAGGTGACCGCCCCACATGCCACGGAGGACGACGTCGAGCTGGGCCTTGACGGAAAGCCGCTCGACGCCGAGGTCGGCGTCGACGAACCCATCGCCGCGTCCCCCCCGCAGTTCCTCGCGGAGCCGGGATCCGAGGAGATCGCGCCCTCGCCGCAGGAGGCGCCCGCCGTCGCCTCGCTGGAGCGGCTCGACACGGCGCTCGCCACGGCGGCCGACCGCGACGAGCTCGCCGCGGCCCTCCTGTCCTTCTGCGCCTCCCGCGCCGCGCGCTGCGCGCTTTTCGCCGTCGGACGGGACGGGATCCGGGGACTCGCGGGACACGGTCGTGGTTTCGAGACCGAGTCCGTGAGGAAGGTCGCCGTCGCCCCGGAGGCGTCCACGGTGTTCGACGCGGCTCTGAGGAGCCGCGACTTCTACTTCGGAGTGGTTCCGCCGCTGCCCGCGAACCGCGACCTCTACACCGTGCTCGGAGGAAGGCTTCCGGCGACGGCGCTGGTCCTGCCGATCCAGGTGAAGAACCGGACGGCCGCTCTTCTCTACCTCGACGACGACGAGCGGCCGATGACCCGACCGGACATCCCCTCGATGCGCCGCGTGTCCGCGAAGGCCGGCCTCGCGTTCGAGATCCTGCTGCTCCGGAACAAGCTTCGGGGAATCTGAGCGTTCCCGAACGACGAGGGGCGGGCTCGCGCCCGCCCCCACGTCCCGCCGGAGCGCCCGACCCGTGCCTGACTAGGGCTCGAGCTCCACGCGGTCTCCGATGTTGATCTCCTTCACCGCCAGCGTGACCTTGGCCGCGGAGGTGCCCCCCTCGGCCTCGAGAATCACGGCCTGCCCGAGCATCATGCGCGGAAGTCCCTGCTGATCGCGGAACACCCGGAGCACGGCGCCGGGGCGCAGCCCCTTCGCGCGCCCCAGATCCGTGAAGATCACGTACCCGGAGCCCACCGACGATAGATTGTCGCGCGTCGCCACGACGTAGCCGTCGGGACCGCCCGACGGGGTCGCGTTCCAACGGTCGAACTTCGGCAGCGATGCGATCCTCGGAATCGGGATCTCCCGCCACGGGACCACTTCGTCGTTGTCCTGAATCGGCGCGCACGACTGCTCGATCACCGCCGTCGAGGTTTGCTCCTGCACGGCGAGGACTCGGATCTTGCCGAGCCGCGCGACAAACGTCCCCAGACCGGCTCGCGTCGCGGGGTGCAGGACCGGGCCGGTCGGCCGTTCCACCTGGTACGTGGTCCCGGGTTGGATTCCCTCGTCGCGCCCTCGGTTCAAGTAGATCACGTCGCCCTGCGCGGCGTGCTCCCGTTCGGTCTCGCGTCCCGCGACGGAGAGCCCCGGCGCCTTGTGGTCCGGATCGATGGCACCGGAGCAGTAGACGTCGGCCAGGTCGCCCACGGGGACGAGGGGAGCCGGAGGTGCGGGGGGAGGAGCCGCCGGCGCGGCAGGGTGCTGTTCGGGCGCCGCTTCGGTCCCAGGCTGCTCCTCCGCGGCGGGAGGCGGGCCGCCTGGGGGCACCACGGTGGGCTTACCCGGCACGCCAAGCGGATCGCCCGGGTAGATCCAGTGGCTGTCCAGCACGTAGCGGTTGAGATCCCAGATCTGGGGCCAAAGGTGCGGGTTCCCGAGCCACTTCCCCGCCAGATCCCAGAACGTGTCGCCCCGTTGGATGATGTAGGAGTCGGGCCCGGCGGGCGGCGGATTCCACGGGGTCCAGTGGCCTCCTACGTCCTTGAGGTTCCTGGGGGGATGTGTGGGCGTCCCCGCGGGCACCCTGTCGTCCGCTCGAACCGCGACCGCGCTCGTCGTCAGGGCTGCGAGGATCAGCGCCGCAACCGCACCCATCTTTCTCATGAGCAACTCCCCTCCCTCCGCTGACGTGCCCGCGCCATCCTCCGGGAGCCCACGTCTGAAGTCAAGCCGAGCCCTCGGTCGGATCCATGACCGGCCGGCCCCAAGCCGGCGGCCGGCCCGCGCGGCATGCTGCCGGTGACCTGCGGCGGGCCGAAGGCAAATATAAGGCCGAAAAGGCGGAAATCAACCCTGCGGCGCCCCGGAGTCCCTGGGGGGCGGCGTTCCGGACCCGGCGCCCTCGTACACGTAGAAGTCCAGGCAGGTCCTGCCGTACCGCGCGGAGCGGACCAGCGGCAGACTTTGTCCCCCGGGAACGGCAGGGAAGCGGGCGTCGCGCTCCAGGACGATTCGGGCCCCCGGTCGGAGCGTGCCGGGCGCGGCGAGGAGCGCGGCGAGAATCGGGCGACCCAGCGGTTCCGCGTAGGGCGGGTCGGCGAGAACGAGATCGAACGGCCCCCCCGTTCCACCCGCCCCGATCAGCACCTCGGCCTTTCCACCGAGGAATCGGCAGCGGGAGTCGACGCCGAGCCGCTCGGTGGTGTTCCGGAGCCGAGCCAGGACCTGCGCGTCGGCCTCGATGAAGGTCGCCGACGTCGCCCCGCGGCTCAACGCCTCGAGTCCGAGCGCCCCGGTTCCCGCGCACGCGTCGAGGACCCTTGCCCCGGACAGATCGTCCCCCAGGATGTCGAAAAGGGCTTCGCGCACCCGGTCGGGCGTCGGCCGCACCCGGCTCCCCGGCGGAATCTGGATCCGCCTGCCGCGCAGCTCACCGGCGACGATGCGGAGCGTTCCCATCCCGCGTGCCCGCCGTCCCGACCGCCGCCCGCCGGCGGCCCTGGCGCCCGCGCGGCCTGGGACTCGGCGCGCCACCCCGCACGGGAGCGCCGGGCTCTCCGACCTCGCCGGCGCCGTCGCGATGCCCACCGGTGCCGCGGTGGCGGTGAGAGGCGGGCGCCTTGTCCGAACCGTAAGGGAACCCGTCGAGGTGCACTCTCGGGACGGGCTCCCTGAGCAGTTGCTCGATCGCCTTGACCCGGCGGCCGTCGGCGCCCGTCACGAGCGTGACCGCCTTGCCCGTGCGCTCCGCCCGGCCGGTCCGGCCGATCCGGTGAACGTAGTCCTCGGCGTGCATCGGGACGTCAAAATTCACGACGAGATCGATGTCGGTGATGTCGAGCCCCCGCGCCGCCACGTCGGTGGCGACGAGGACATCGAACTCCCCTCTCCGGAACGCGGTGAGCGCCCGCTCGCGATTGGCTTGCGACAGCAGGCTGGAGAGCGATACCACCTCGTGCCGTCCCCGTCGGAGCCGCCGGGCCAGTTCCGATGTCCCCTCGCGAGTCGCGGTGAACACCAGCGTCTTGGCCGGCTTGTCCCGCTCCATGATCTCGAGAAGGAGGTCCACCTTCCGTCCCTCCGGAACCGGGTAGAGCGCGTGCTCCACCGTGTCCTTCACCCGGGTCCCGACATCGATGCGAACCGTCTCGGGATCGAGCAGATACCGGTCCGCGAGCCCCCGGATCTCCTGCGCGAACGTCGCGGAGAACAGCATCGTCTGACGGCTGAGCGGCGCCTTCCGGAGAATGGCGTCCACGTCGTTGATGAACCCCATATCGAGCATCCGGTCCGCCTCGTCGAGCACCAGGAATCGGACCTTCCTCAGCGTGAGCCACGCCGAGGTCACGAAGTCCAGAAGCCTGCCCGGTGTGGCCACCACGAGATCGCAGCCGCGCGCGAGGCCCTGCTTCTGGTCCCCGCTCGACGTCCCGCCGTACGCGGTCACCGTGCGGACCCCGAGGTGGCCGCCGAAGCGCTCAGCCTCCCCCGCCACCTGGAGCGCCAACTCGCGCGTGGGGCAGATCACGACCGCCTGAGGGTCGTCGCCGGCCGGGCGAAGCCGCTCGAAGATCGGAAGGAGGTACGCGAGGGTCTTACCCGTTCCGGTTTGCGCCACCCCGATCAGGTCTCGGCCCGAGAGGAGGATCGGGATGGCCAGCGCCTGGATCGGAGTGGGCGCGTCGTAGCCCGCATCGTCGAGGGGGCGCTGCACGTCGGGGCGGAAGCCGAAGGCCTTGAACGTGCTCGACATCTGGCGGATTGTAGCACGCGCACCGCGGAAGGCCCCCTCGTGGAGCTCAGTAGCCGTAGTAGGCGTACCGCAGCTGGGGGTCCGTGCGCATCGCATGGATGTCGCCCGACGCGATGAACGTGACGACCACGCCTTCCTCGCCGCGGGCGAAGTCCGGGGGAAGGGGCGGTAGAATCACCTCGCGGAGGGCGTCCATCGCCGACGTGTCGAGCGGCTGGCACCCCGACTCGTTGATCAGATCCACCCGGACGATCTGGCCGCTGCGGCCGATCACGAACCGGATCTGGTTCTGGTGGTCCAGCATCCAGGTTTCACGCGCGAAAGCCCACTTCTCGAACTGGTCCGCCATGGCGAAAAGCCGCCGGTACCAGGCCTTGAGGATCGCGTAGTACGCCTGAGAGGCGTAACCGCTCTTGACGAAGTCGAAGTCGTTCCCCTCGAAGAGGAGGTTCCCGAAGCCGAACCCGCTGGCACTGGGCGGCCCCATACCGATCCCACTGCCGCCGGAGCCTTCGCCGCCGTTCCCCTTGCCGCCCCCACCCGAGCCCTCGAGGCCGAGCAGGGAGTGCCGAAAGTCCGACAGCGCCCGCGAGAGCTGGGACCTGCCGGGAACGCCCGGGCCCTGCCCCGGTCCTTGCGCGGGCTCGCCGGTGCCGCCCGCGGGTCCGGCCGGACGATCCCCCTTCGGCCCCTCCGACGATGAACGAGGAAGCGTGGGCGTCGTCTCTCTCGGTGCCGAGGGCGCGGTCTCCCGCATCCGGACCTGCGGCTGCACCTGGGGATCGCCCGCGGGCGGGACCGGTACGCGCCTCTCGGCGGGCGCGCCGTCCGGAGGGGGCGGGCTCGGGGCGGTCCGCCGCCGCAGCGTTTGAGGCTCGGGCTCACGCGGCTTCGGCCGCTGTGTCTCTTTCTTCGCGACGTCGAACTCGACGACTACCTTCTTCTCCTCCTCGTGCGGCCTCACGACCGGGAGCCAGACGAGCGCCACGAGGAGGGCCAGGTGGACCCACGTCGAGACCGAAAACGCCCAGCCGTACCCTTGGCGCGGGCCTTTGTCGTCCAGGATGATCGTCGAGTCGAGAGCCATTCGCGGGTCTTAAACCCCCACCCCTTACCGTCCCATACTAGCTTCATAGCCGCGCGCCCGCCTCTCGGCAGCCCGGTGACGCGTTCACGAGAGGACGGCGGCGATCCGGTGGAATTCCCGGCGGACCGGCTGGAAGTCCGCGTCCGGGATCGCTGGATGGATCCGGTTCGTCAGCAGGACATAGACTCGGACCGCGTCGGGGTCGAGCCACACCGAAGTCCCGGTGAACCCGGTGTGCCCCGGCGCTCCGGCCGGCAAGACGTCTCGCGCCGCCTCGCTGAGCGCGGCCGTGGTGAAACCGAAGGTTCGTGTCCCCGGACCTGCGACGGGAGCGAGAAGACGCCGGCGTCCCGCCGCGCCCAGTGCGAGAGCCTTCGGGACGAGGATCTCGCGTCCGATGGCGGCCACTTCGGCCGCGGTGCCGAAGAGACCCGCGTGCCCGGCCACGCCTCCCAGCCCGTGAGCGTTCCCGTCGTGGACCACGCCGCGAGGGATCGCCGTCCGCCAGGCATGGCCCTCCCCGCGCGTCCCGGCCATCCCGCGCTCGAATCGGCCGTCCTCCTCGGTGGCGGCGGCGTGAGCGAAGCGTCCGCCGGGCCCGGCGAACCCCGTCGATCGGAGCCCCAAGGGGTCGGCCACCCGCCGGTCGAACAGCACGTCGAGCGGCGTCCCGGCGGCCCGCTCGATCGCGGCGCCGAGCAGCAGGTACGAGAGGTCCGAGTACCTCGTCGTGCCCGGCGCGCACTCGGGCGCCGTGCGCGCGATGGCCTGCACGTACCCGTCCACGGTCGAGGCCTCGAGGTAAAGCGGCCGCCACGCCGGCAGCCCCGCGCGGTGAGCGGCGAGCGCCGACAGCGTGGCCGCCTCGTAGGCGGAGCCGCGGATCTCGGGAAGGAGAACCGCGGCCGGGGCGTCCGGGTCGATCCTCCCCTCCCCCTCGAGAAGCACCGCGAGGAGCGCGGTCGCCAGCGGCTTCGTGAGGGAGGCGAGGTCGTACGGCGTGTCCTCTCCCGCGGGTTCCCGGACCGGCACGATCGCCGCGTCGCCGGCCGCTCCCCTGGAGATCACGCGGTCCCTGCCCTCGATCCACCACGTCGCCCCGGGTGTGACGCCCGCGGCGATGCGATCGAGGAGAAACGCGCGCACCGGATCGGGCTTCGCCGGCCCGGCGATCAACGGCACACTCCGCGCTTCGACGTGCGGACGAACTCGAGGAAGTAACGGACCTCCTGGTGGTGCCCCAGCTCGGACTCCACCTTCTCCATGGCGTTCTCGAGGAGCAGCTTCGACCGGAACAGCGTCACGTAGCACCGCTTGATCGCCTCGATGGTCTCCTCCGGGTACCCCTTTCGCCTGAGGCCGACGAGGTTGACCCCGTGGGTCGTCGCCCGGTTCCCCACCGTCAGGACCCACGGCAGGGCGTCCTGCGTGACCACCGAGTAGCCGCCGATGAACGCGTGCCTCGCGACCCGGGTGAACTGGTGGATCCCGCTGAACGCCCCGACCGACGCCTCGTCGCCGATCTCCACGTGTCCCGCCAGCGTCGCGGCATTGCCGAGAATCGCGCGGCTCCCGACGCGGCAGTCGTGGGCCACGTGCGAGTACGCCATGACGAGATTGTCGTCGCCGACCGTGGTGACGCCGCCGCCTCCCTCGGTCCCGCGGTTCACGGTCACGTACTCGCGGATCCGGTTGCGGGCCCCCACGACGAGTCGCGAGGGCTCTCCGCGGTACTTGAGATCCTGCGGCGCGCCTCCCAGGACCGCCATCGGGAACACGACGTTGTCCGGGCCGAGCGCGGTCCCCTCGTGCAGGACCACGTGCGACAGGAGGCGGGTCCGTTCGCCGATCTCGACCCCCGCCTCGACGACGCAGTACGGTCCGACGAATGCACCGGCTCCGACGCGCGCCGACGGATCGACGACGGCGGTACGGTGCATGTCCGGCGCCGACACCGGGCTCACTCCATGTCCACCATCGCCGAGAGGATCTCGGCTTCGGCGGCGACCTCTCCCTCGACTTCCGCGACTCCCTTCATCTTGCAGGTCCGGGAGCGCAGCTTCACCACCTCCATGGTGAGCTGTAGGCGGTCTCCCGGGCCCACCACGCGGCGGAATCGCGCCTCATCGATCCCGGCGAAGTACACCAGCTTCCCCTTCCTTTCCGCGTAGTCGTGGAGCATGAGGACCGCACCGGCCTGGGCCAGCGCCTCGATGATCAGCACGCCCGGCATCACCGGCGCGCCGGGGAAGTGCCCCTGGAAGAACGGCTCGTTGAAGGTCACGTTCTTGATGGCGACGATCCGCCGTCCCGGCACGATCTCGAGAACGCGGTCCACGAGGAGGAACGGATAGCGGTGCGGTAGGCTGTCGAGGATCCCACGTATGTCGAGCAAGACTCAGTCCCCCTTTCCCTTCCCTTCGAGCGCCAGCAGACGCGCCTCGAGCGCGCGGATCCGCGAGCGGAGGTCCGGCAGGCCGCGGAAGAGCAGCTGGGCCCGCTTCCACGCGAGGTGGTGCACCGCGGGAATCCCGGCGACGAACGACCGCTCGGGCAGGTCGTTGAACACCGCCGACTTCGCGGAGATCACGGAGCCGTCGCCGATCGAGAGGTGCCCCGCGGCGCCGGACTGCCCGGCGAAGGTGACCCTCCCC
>JBGQAU010000005.1:0-68919 GCA_041494445.1 Acidobacteriota bacterium
CTCCTCGAGGAGCGCTTCGTCGCCGACGAGGCTACCCCCCGAGGCCGCCGCCGCCTCGTTCAGACGGCGGACCAGCAAACGGCGCCGCTCCTCGGGATCGGCCACCACGAACGCCGCGAGCAGCGCCTCGGCATAACGATCGGCATGCGGCACCGCGACCGGGCCGGGCGCCAGGAAACGATGACCGCTCGATGCGGCATCGGCCCGGATCCCGAACACCTCGACCGGGAGCACCTCGGCGCCGTGCAGCGCCAAGACCCAATGTACCGGGCGCACCCAGCGGAAGCGGCCGTCCCCCCACCGCATCGTCTTCGGGAACGACATCGCTTCGACCGCCTGAGGCAGGGCCCCGGCGAGGATCTCGCCCAGGGTCCTCCCGCGAACGGCGCGCCGGAAGCCCGCGTACTCGCCCTTCTCGGTTTCCACCCGGGCCAGGGCGGACGGCTCGACCCCCTGCTTCCGGGCGAAGCCCGTCGCCGCGGCCGTAGGCTCACCGTTGGGGCCGAACGCCGCGCGCGCCGGCGGACCGAGGACCAACTCCTCGCGGTCGGCCTGTCGCGCCTCCACCTCGTCCACGCGTACCGCGAGCCGCCGGGAGCCCCCCCATGCGCGCGAGATGCCGCGTGAGAGACCTGCCTGGTCCAGGATCGCCTCGATCCGCTGTCCGAGATCCCGGGCGGCCGAGGGGATCATCCGGGCGGGAATCTCCTCGCATCCGATCTCGATGAGGAGCGGCGCCCTCATCGTGACTCCGCGGACGTCTCACCCGCGCCATGGAGGAGCGGGAACCCCGCTGCCTCGCGCTGCGCGAGATAGCTCTCGGCGGCGCGGCAGGCCAGCCGCCGGATCCGCTGGATGGATGCGGCCCGCTCCGTGACCGAGAGCGCGCCCCTCGCATCCAGGACGTTGAACGAGTGCGAGCACTTGAGCGCGGCCTCGTACGCGGGGACCACGAGGAGTCCGTGATCCGGCGCCGGCGTCCCGTCGGCCGGAGCGGCGAGCAGCCTCTGCGCCTCGCCTTCCCACCGCGCGAACTGCTCCCGGAGGAAAAGCACGTCGGCCTCGCGGAAGCTGTACGCGGAGTGCTCGACCTCCTCCCGGCGCCGGACCTCCCCGTAGGTGACCGCGTCGTTCCAGGGGATGTCGAAGATGTTGCGGATGTCGTTGAGGAACATGCAGATCCGCTCGAGGCCGTACGTCAGCTCGACGGAGATCGGGTGAAGCTCGAAACCCCCGGTCTGCTGGAAGTACGTGAACTGCGAGATCTCCATCCCGTCCATGAGCACCTGCCAGCCCACGCCGGCGGCGCCCAGCGTCGGCGACTCCCAGTTGTCTTCCTCGAAGCGGATGTCGTGCTCGAGGGGGAGGACGCCGAAAGCGCGCAGCGAGTCGAGGTAGAGCTCCTGCACGTCTAGCGGAGCCGGCTTCAGGATCACCTGGAACTGGTAGTGCTTGTAGACACGCATCGGGTTCTCGCCGTAGCGGCCGTCCCCGGGACGCCTCGACGGCTGGCAATACGCGACGCGCCAGGGCTCCGGCCCGAGCACGCGGAAGAACGTGTCCGGATGCATGGTCCCCGCGCCGACCTCGACGTCGTAGGGCTGCTGGAGGATGCACCCGCGCCCCGCCCAGTACGTCTGGATCGCGAGAAGGAGATCCTGGAAGGTCATCGTCCCGTGCCCTCGTCGGGTCCGGGCGCGAGCGCCGCGGCCAGGTGCCTGTAGGTCCTGAAGCGGCGCTCCGCGAACGACTCGACGCCGCCGCGCAGGAGCGCCTCGAGCGCGCCGCCGGGGCGTGCGGCGCGCTCGAGCCCGACGAGGTCCGAAGGAGCGGTGCGCGCCGCGGCGGCCAGGAAGGCGAGGTCGTGTCGGTCGAGGCCCCGCCCCCGGCCCCCTTCGGCACGGTCGCAGGAGGCGCACCGCACGACGCCCGAGGGGTCCACCTTCCTCGCGGCGCCCTCGGCCAGCGCGCGCCCGCAGGCGGGACAGGCGGCCATCCCGGGCAGGATCCCGTGGAGCTTCAGGGTCCAGTACTCGAAGTAACGGATCGCCGTCCACGGGTCGAGGCCCCGCTCGAGCGCATCCAGCAGCGCGCCCAGAAGGCGGAACCCCTTGGGGTCGGGTTGACCTTCCCGCGCCAGCGAGCTCGCGATCTCGGCGAGCACGGCGCAGGCCGCCTGCCGGACCGGCTCGGACTGCATCGCCGCGTACGAGCGCGCGAGATCGAGGGATTCGATCCGGTGCAGATCGCGCCCCTCCCGCTCGGTCCACGCCACCCGCACCCGCGTGAGCGGATCGAGCGCGCCGCCGAAACGGCGGCGGCTCCGACGCGCCGACGGGGCGACGCCATGGACGCGCCCGGAATTCTCCGCCAGCAGGGTCACGATCACATCCGCCTCGCCCAGCGCTCGCGTCCCGAGCACGTACGCGTCGTCGTTCCGCCGGCCCACGACCTTCCCTCTCGTGTTCGCGGTGTCGCGAAGCAAAGGACGTGAATTCTATCAGAAGGGGCCGTGCAGGACCCTTCGCGACGGGGCACGCTCCGGCGCCTCCGCGCTCAGCCCAGTCCCAGCTCCTGCAGCGTGCGGTCGTCGTCTCGCCAGTCGGGCCGCGCGTGCACGTGGAGGCCGAGATACACCCTCGCATGGAGGAGCCGCTCGATGTCCGCGCGCGCCTCGCTGCCGATCGCCTTGAGCAGAGCGCCGCCCTTCCCGATCACGATCCCCTTTTGGGAGTCCCGTTCCACGAGGATCGTCGCCTCGATCTCCACGAGGCCGTCGTCGCGGGTCTGCCAGCGGTCCACGAGCACGGCGGTGACGTGGGGAATCTCCTGGCGGGTCCTTAGGAGGATCTTCTCGCGGATCCACTCGGCCGCGAGGAGGCGCTCCGGCTGGTCGGTCAGCACATCGTCGGGGTAGATCGCCGGCCCCTCGGGGAGGCGGGCGAGGATGCGCTCCACCAGCAGGTCGCACCCCTCCCCCGTGTGCGCCGAGACCGGCACGGCCTCCTCGAGGCCCCACTCGTCAACGAGCGTCTTCATCATCGGGAGGAGCTTCTCCTTGTGCGGCACGAGGTCGATCTTGTTGAGCGCCGCGATCCTCTGCCCAGGAAGCCGGCGAAGCAGCGCCGCGGCCCGCTCGTCGCCCTGACCGGGTCCCAGAGAGGAGTCCACCACGAGGACCACGAGGTCCACGTCATGGAGGCTCTGCCGTGCGACCTCCACCATCGCGCGGTTCATCCTGTGACGCGGCTCGTGGAGGCCGGGAGTGTCCGCGAACACCACCTGTCCGCGTCCCTCGAGGTGCAGCACCCCCATGATCCGGTGACGGGTGGTCTGGGACACGGGCGACACGGCCGCGAGCTTCTCCCCGACGAGGCGGTTCAGGAGGGTGGACTTGCCGACGTTCGTCCACCCGGCGAGCGTCACGGTCCCCGCCCGGTGTCGGCGGGTCGCGCGATCCTCGCCGGTCATGTCGGCTCTCCCCCCGCGTCCGCGGGAGGTGCCGCCTTCCGGAGGCGGACGCGATACACCCGCCGCCTGTCGGACTCCAGCACCTCGATGGCGAGACCGTGAGCCTCGAGCCTCTCACCGGGCGGCGGGACGCGCCCCAGCGCCGCGACCACGAGCCCGCCCACGGTGTCGAATCCCCTCTCTCCGACGCTCACGCCGAACAGGGGCTCGATCTCCTCCACGTGCGCCAGTCCGCTCACCAGCCAGGAGCCGTCCGGCGCCGCCTGAAGCCGGGCCTCCTCCGGCTCGTGCTCCTCGCGAATTTCCCCGACGATCTCTTCCAGGAGGTCCTCGAGGGTAACGAGCCCGGCGAGCCCGCCGTACTCGTCCACCACCATGGCCATTCGGGTCCGCGTCCGCATCTGCGTGAGCAGGTCCGCGGTGGACTGGGTCTCGGGAACGAAAAAGGCGGGGCGGAGGAAGGCGGTCACTGCCGATTCGTCGGCCCCCTGATCCGCGGCCTTCAGGACGTCGCGCGCGTCGAGCACTCCGACGACGTTGTCCACGGTGCCGCGGTAGACCGGGAGGCGCGAATGGCCGGTGCGAAGCAGCGCCTTCCTCGCTTCCGACACCGTGCTGTCGGCGGGAAGGGCCGCAACGTCGGTCCGCGGGGTCATGATCTCGCGGACCCGCGTCTCGCCGAGGTCCACGATCCCCCGGACCATCCGGCTTTCGCCTGCCTCGAGGATCCCCTCCCGCTCCCCCACCTCCAGGAACGCCTCGACCTCGCCATCGTCTTCGTCGGTTTCGGATTCGCCCTGGCCGGCCCTCGCGGAGAAGCGCCGCACCAGGGTCTCCATCGGCTTTGCCGCGGGGAAGAACGTGCCGTGGATCGGCGGCGCGAGGAAGGCGGTGGCTCGGATGGCGGCCCGTGGCGCTCGCAACGCGAGCACCCGAGCCACGAGCCCCTCGAGCAGGAGCACGCCGAGGACGATCCCGCCCGCGACGCCCAGGAGCCACGGATGGGACAGGCCGCTCCCACGCGCCGCCAGCGCCAGGGAGACGCTCGCGCCGAGGAGGCAGGTCTCCCGCGCGGCATGGAGGGAGATTCGGCGGCTCGACTGACCGTTCCGCACCTCTTCCAGGAACCGCAGCCGGCGGTCCTCCGCGGCGAGCCGCCGGACCGCCACGCGGCTCAGGCTCGAGACGGCCAGCAGGAGCACGGCGATCGCCGTCTCCACGAGGAACAGGAACGCGGCGAGGCCGAGCGCGGCTGCGATCAGCGCCGCCGGCGCACCGCCGTTCACGCACTCCCCCGGGACCGCTCCCCGAGGAGCCGCCGGATCAACCGCCGTTCCATTCGCGACATCTCCCCGCGATCCCTCTCGTGATCGTGGCCGAGCAGATGCAGGTACCCGTGAAGGGCCAGGATCCGAAGCTCGCGTCCGAGCGTATGCCCCGCCTCACGCGCCTGGCGCGCGGCCCGCGGGACGGACACCGCGATGTCCCCCAGGTCGAGCCGCCCCTCGAGATCCCGGGTCCCGCCGCCGGGGAAGGCCAGGACGTCCGTGGTCGCGTTCCGGCCCCTAAAGGCGCGATTGAGCTCACGCATCGCGGCGTCGGAGAGGAGGCAGAGCGCCACGCGCGCGCCGCGCGGAGGAGGGGCCTCGACCGCGAGCCGCTCCAAGAAAACCCCGAGCGCGCCGGCGCCCGCCGTCCTTCGGCGCGGCCGGTCCACGACCGCGACCTCGAAAGGCGGCGGCACGGGGAGGCCGGATCCCGCCCCGCCCCCTCTCCGCGGGCTCACCTTGCAGCGCTCCGCGCGGCGCGCCGCTCCGGGGCGGCCCCGCCGGCCTTCCCGTTCGGCCGGGGACGGCCGAATTCGAACCCGGGGTAGTCCAGCCGGTGGTGGTACATGCTGGTCAGGGTGCGCAGGAACGCCTCCTCGATCCTCTCGAGGTCCGAGAAGGTCAGGTCGCACTCGTCCAGCTGGCCATCGAGGACGATGGCGCCGCTCATTTTGTGGATCAGCTCTCCCAGGCGTCCCGGCGTCGGCTCGTCCAGGGTCCTCGCCGCGGCCTCGACGGCGTCGGCGAGCATGAAGATCGCGGTTTCCTTGGTCTGCGGCTTGGGGCCCGGATAGCGGAAGTCCGCCTCCGAAACCGGGCCGAGCAACGGGTCCGCCGTCTTCAGCGCCTTGTCGTAGAAGTACGTCATCACCCGCGTTCCGTGGTGTTGCGGGACGACGTCCACGATCTGCTCCGGGAGGCCGGCCTCCCGGGCCAGGCGGATCCCATCCTTGACGTGCGCGGCGATGATCAGCGCGGACATGAACGGCGAGAGCCGGTCGTGAGGGTTCGAGCCGTGCTGGTTCTCGACGTAGTACTCGGGCTTCCTGATCTTCCCGATGTCGTGATAGAAGGCGGCGACGCGGCAGTACAGCGAGTTCGCGCCGATCGCCTTCGCGGCCTCCTCGGCCAGCGTCCCCAGGACCAGGCTGTGGTTGTAAGACCCCGGCGCCTTGACGGCGAACTCGGACAGGAGGGGCTGGTTGACGTTGGACAGCTCCAAGAGGCGGATGTCGGTGAGCACCCTGAAGAGCCCCTCGAACAGCGGCAGGGCGAACGACACGAAGAGCCCCGTCCCCACCGCGCCTCCCACGAACGCGAGGCCCGCCTCGTAGAGGCCCCGTGAGATCGGGACCAGGCCATCCCTCACCGCCGCGACCGCTAGCGCCGCCACCCCGCCGGCCACCCCCGCCACGAAACCCGCGCGGAGGAGCGCCGCGCGCTCGCGATAGGTGGTGATCGCGTAGATCCCGGCCCACTGGACCAGGAGCGCCCAGGTCATCGCGAAGGTGTTCCAACCGTTCATCGCCGCGAAGAGAAGCGCGGTGAATCCGGAGTACACCATCGCGATCCGGCCGGTGGCGAGTAGCGCCACGAGGATCGACCCGCCTGCCAGCGGAATCAGGTAGGTGTAGCTGGCGGGATCGTTGAAGGGAGGCGAGAGATCGTCGACCAGCCCCGTCGCGATCCAGAGCATCGCGCTCGACAGGAGGAGCATCGAGAGCAGCACGAGGGCGAGCAGCGCGTGGAGATGTCGGATCTTCCTGAAGGCACGCTGATGGTAGCGGGTGTACCGCCACAGGAAGAACGCGAGCAGCGAGACGATGACCAGGGTCCCGGCCAGGCCGGGGAGGCCAACCCGTTCGCGCTGCCCCCCTCTCGACGCCTCGATCCGAGCGCGGATCTCCGCCGTCACCCTCTCGCCTGCGTGCGCCAGGGCGGCGCCCCCGGGCACCGTCCGGACCACGGGCTGCGCGGCGGCCACCGCGGCCTCGCGTCTCGCCGCCGTGGCCTCGGGATCGTAGGCCACGTTGACGTCCACGAACGATGCGACCAGCTCCGCGAGCGGAGCGCGCTGCTCCGGGGGGACGGAGCGGCTCGCCTGCACGGCGGCGCGCGCCTGCCCCCTGGCTTCGTCGAGGTCCAGCACCCTCCCCGCCCCCGAGAGCCGTTCCTCTTCGCCCCCCGGCACGTGGACGAGCAGCACCGCGGGAGCGTTCTCGAGAAGCGCCTTGCTCCCGACGATCAAGCCCTCCATGACCTCTTGCACGATCGCGCCCAGCTCGCGCTCCACCTGGCCGGAGAATCCGAGGCGGGCCAGGGCGTCGATCTCGGGGTCCCGCAGGATCCCGCGCAGCGCTTCTCGCGCCTCCGCCGAGGTCTCCGCGCGCCCCCCCGCCCCGGCCTTAGGGAGCGCGTCCCGTCCCGCCTCGAAGATCGCGCGCAGCTTGTCCGCGAGGCGCTCGCCGCGCGCCCGGTCGTGGAGGTAGACATCGGGGACGGCCTCGGCGGCGGCGTGGCGGCGCGCCTCGGTCTGCTGTGCGTCGGGTATCGCGGTCTCCGCCCGCGCGACCACATCGTGATCGAGGAGCTCGCCGACGGCCGGAAGGCGCTCGGCGCCCGGGCCGCCGACGGCGACAAGCAGGGTCACGATCGCGATGAGCAGGCCGCTCCAGAAAAGGTCCGCGGCGAGCAGCCGGTCGGCCGCGCGCCGCGCGAAATTCCTCGCCCGCAGAGGCAAGCTCAATTTCCGCCCCGCCGGAGCGACCGGCTCGCCGCCCGCGCGCGCCTTCGAGGGCGCGGAATCGTCGCTCACCGGTCCCCCTCCGCCGGAGGGCCGCCGCTCCGGCCGGGGCGGCCCTCGCGTCGCGAGGCCGCTCGCCGATCGTAGGCCAGGATGATCTGCTGGACCAGCGGATGCCGCACGACATCGGTCTCGTCGAAGTGGACGAATTCGATCCCCGAGATTCCCGACAGCACCTCCCGCGCCTCGACCAGGCCGGACGTTCGCTCCACGGGAAGATCGATTTGGGTGACGTCGCCGGTCACCACCGCCTTGGAATCGAAACCGATACGGGTCAGGAACATCTTCATCTGCTCCGAGGTGGTGTTCTGCCCTTCGTCCAGAATCACGAAGGAGTCGTTCAGCGTCCGGCCGCGCATGAACGCCAGAGGGGCGACCTCGATGATGCCCCGGTCGAGAAGGTTCTCGATCCGGTCGCGCTCGAGCATGTCGTAGAGTGCGTCGTAAAGCGGCCGCAGATACGGGTCCACCTTGGCGGCGATGTCACCCGGGAGAAACCCCAGCCGCTCCCCGGCCTCCACCGCGGGCCGCGCGAGGATGATCCTCTGGACACGCTTCTCGTTGAGCAGGGTGATCGCCATCGCGACGGCCAGGTAGGTCTTCCCCGTTCCAGCGGGCCCGATGGCGATCACCAGGTCGTTTTCCCGGATGGCCTCGACGTAGCGCCGCTGATTGGCCGACTTGGGCACCACGGCCTTTTTCGCGGACGGCTTGAGGCGCGCGTGGACGAAGTGGTCCGCGAGCCTGACGTCGGGGTCCCGCTCCAGGAGCCCGATGGCCGTCCGGATGTCCTCGCGCCTTAGGGCCAGGCCGCGCTCGTGAAGCGCGGCGAGTTGCCGGAGAAGACGCTCCACTCGGTCCTCCCTCCCGCCGCCCTCTTCTCCGTCTCCTTCCACGGTGATCCGGTCGCCGCGCGCCGACACTCGGACCCCGAAGCGCTGCTCGATCAGTCGGAGCGTCTCGTCGAGGCTTCCCACCAGGACTTGGATGGCCCTCGCGTCGAGGATGATCGTCTTCATGTCAAGGTCGCCCGGCCGCCTCTCCGGGCTCCTGGAACTGCCTGGGTCCCGCGAGCGCGGCGGCCCGGGCCCGCTCCGCGTCCTCGGCGGCGCCGCGGGCGAGGGCGACCGCCCGAGGGTAGGCGCAGGCATCGCCGCTCATCCGCCGCGCCTCCGCGAGCAAGCGCGAGGCGGCGTCGAGATCCGGGGAAGTCCGGCCGCCCGCCTCGGCCTCCCTCGCCCGAGCCACCGCCGACTCGGCCGACTCGAGGGCGCTCTTAGCCTCGGCCAGGGCGACGTCCTTCACGGATTCGACCCGCGCCGATAGCGCGAGCACTTCGGGCAGGATCGGCTCGGCGACGCTCCGGGCCCTCGCGCACCTTCGCCCGTCGGCCAAGCGGTTCATCTCGTCGATCCGGGCCTCGAGGGAGGCCAGGTCCCGCGGAGCATAGATCGTGGCGCACGCGTCCTTCGCGCGACCCAGGGCGAGGTTGACCTCGACGATCGACCGGGGCGGCCTGCGGCAGCAGCCCCCGCCAGCGAGGGCGAGCGCCATGGAAGCGACGAGCGCGACGATCGAGGGCGATCTTCTCGGACGCATACGAGCCCGCCCCTCCTCAACACCCGCCGCACGCTATAGCACAAGCGCTTCACGAGGGTCAACGCGGGCCGGCGCGCCGGCTACTCCCGCTCGTCCACGCGCAGGTGGAGATCCCGGAGCTGCCCCGCATCGACCGGCGCCGGCGACGACGTCATGAGGCAGGACGCGCTCGTGGTCTTGGGGAAGGCGATCACGTCGCGGATCGAGTCCGCGCCCGCCAGCATCGCGCAGATCCGGTCGAATCCCAGCGCGATCCCCCCGTGCGGCGGCGCTCCGGATTCCAGCGCCCGGAGGAGGAATCCGAACCTCGCAACGGCCTCTTCCGGCGAGATCGAAAGCGCGCGGAACACCCTCTCCTGGAGGTCCCTCCGGTGGATTCGGATGCTCCCGCCGCCGATCTCGGTGCCGTTGAGCACCAGGTCGTAGGCCTGCGCGCGAACGGATGCGGGGTCGGACTCGAGCCGGTCGAGGTCCTCCCATCGGGGCGCCGTGAAAGGGTGGTGGCAGGCCACGAAGCGCCGCTCTTCAGCGTCCCACTGGAGCAGCGGAAAGCGCTCGATCCACAGCAGGTCCCAGCGGTTCGTCGGCACGAGCTTCAGCTCCGCCGCGATCCTGAGCCTCAGCGCCCCGAGCACGCGGTTACACGCCTCGCGGGTGTCCGCGACGAAGAGCGCGGCGTCGCCTGAAGAAGCGCCGACCGCCGCGGCCGCCGCGCGCGCCCTGTCCTCTCCCAGCGCCTTGAGCGCAGGCGAGGCGACACCTCCTCCGGGCTCGAGTTTGACGGTCACGAGCCCTTTCGCCCCCGCCTCCCGGGCCCAGGCGGTCCAGGTGTCCAGCGCTTTCCGCGAGGCCGCGCCCCCTCCCGGAACGGCGATGCCGCGCACCGCGCCCCCGGCGGCGAGGGCGGAGTCGAACACGGCGAAGCCGCTCCCCTCCGCGGCGCTTCCGGCGTCCCTGAGCTCCAGGCCGAAACGGGTGTCCGGGCGGTCGCTCCCGAACCGGTCCATCGCCTCGCCGTAGGGTAGCCGCCGAAATGGAGCGTGGACCTCCACTCCGATCTCCCGGAGCATCCGGACCAACAGCGGCTCCGCCACGTCGTAGATCGTCTCGGGCTCGGCGAAGGACATCTCCATGTCGATCTGCGTGAACTCGGGCTGGCGGTCGGCCCGGTTGTCCTCGTCGCGGAAGCAGCGCGCGAACTGGTAGTAGCGCTCGAACCCCGCGACCATCAGCAGTTGCTTGAAAAGCTGGGGCGACTGGGGCAGCGCGTAGAACTTTCCCCGGTGGATCCGGCTGGGCACGAGGTAGTCCCGCGCCCCCTCCGGGGTCGAGCGCGTGAGCATCGGCGTCTCGATCTCGACGAAGCCGAGGTCGTCCAGCACCTTGCGTGTCGCGACGGCCAGGCGGTGCCGCAACCGCATCGCCGCCTGAAGACGAGGCCGCCTGAGGTCTACGTACCGGTGCGTGAGCCGCGCCTCCTCGTTCGCCTCGATCTCGTCGTCCACCGGGAACGGGACCGACAGCGCGCGATTGTGGACCATGAGCTCCGCGGCACGGACCTCGACGCGGCCCGTCGGATGGTCGGGGTTGACCGCCTCGCGCGGGACCGCCACTCCCCGCACGCCCACGACGTCCTCGGCATGGAGGTGCTGCGCCGCGGCGTGGGCCTCGGGAACGCTCGAGGGGTCGAACACCACCTGCACGCGCCCCGTGGCGTCCCGGATCTCGACGAAGATGAGGTTCCCGAGGTCCCGGCGGCGGTGCACCCATCCGGTAAGGATCACCTCACGTCGCGACGCCGCGTCGTCCTCCGTGACCCGGCCGCAGCCCACGGTGCGATGCAGCAGCCGCGGCACGTCATTGCCCATGCTTTCCTCCCAGCCGGGCCAGAAGGCCCGGCTCGTCCACCGTGACCTGCTCCCCGGTGGCCAGGTCCTTGAGCCCGTAACGGCCGGCCGCCAGCTCTCCGTCCCCGATGAACAGCGCGTATCGGGCCCCGACGCGCTCCGCCCGCTTGAGCTGCGCCCCCATCGGCCGTTCCACCAGCGGCATCGTCACGCTGACGCCGGCGGCCCGGAGGCGCCGCGCCAGACCGATCGAAGCGCGCCAGGCCTCTCCCCCGAGGCAGACCAGAAGGAGGTCGGCGCCGGGCCCGCGCCCGCGCTCCGCCGGGAGCAGGAGGATCAAACGCTCGATTCCCATCGCGAAGCCGAACCCCGGCACGGGCGGCCCGCCGATCTCTTCCACGAGCCCGTCGTACCTTCCGCCGCCGAGGATCGCGTTTTGCGACCCGAGTCCGCTGGAAACGACCTCGAAGACCGTCCGCTGATAGTAGTCGAGGCCGCGGACGATCCGGGGATCGAGTCGATACGGAATCCCGTAGGCGTCGAGGGCCGACCGCACTTCGGCGAAGTGCGAGGCGCAGCCCTCGCACAGGTGGTCCAGCGCGCTCGGCGCCTCCTCCAGCAGCTTCCGGTCCTCCTCCACCTTGCAGTCGAACACGCGGAGGGGGTTCTCGACCATGCGTCGCTGGCAGTCCTCGCACAGCCGCTCGCGCCGCGGGGCGAGCCAGCCGAGGAGCGCTTCGCGGAAGCGGGGGCGGCACGCCGCGTCCCCGACGGAGTTGAGCGTCAGCTCACGGTCTCCGATCCCGAGCGCTCCGAGGAACGCCCAGAGCATCTCGATCGTCTCGGCGTCCGCGAGAGGCTCCGCGGAGCCGAGCACCTCCGCGCCGATCTGGTGGAATTGCCGCTGTCTTCCCTTCTGCGGGCGCTCGTAGCGGAACATCGGGCCGATGTAGTAGTAACGCTCCGGGAAGCCGGCGGCGACCGTCCGGTGCAGAGCGTGCTCCACGAACGCCCGCACCACGGGCGCCGTGGCCTCCGGGCGCAACGTCACGGGCTCGTCCCCGGCAAGGAAGGAGTACATCTCCTTGCGCACGATGTCCGTGGACTCCCCCACCGACCGCGCGAACAACTCCGTGGACTCGAGGACCGGCGTCCTGACCTCGCGGAAACCGTAGCGCTCGAAGATGTCGCGGGCTGTCCGCTCCACGAGCTGCCAGCGTCCGACCTCGTCGGGGAGGATGTCCCGCGTGCCGCGAATCGCGTGGTACCGGCTCTTCATGGCTCGGCGGATCCTCCATGCCTCCACCCGAGATTCCGGAGCTTGTAGCACATAAAGCCTGTAGGAGCAAGTGGTTGCGCGAGACCGTCTGGGCGGTGGGAGCCGATGCGGGCTACAATCGGCCCCTCGTGCGGAGCGGCTCCGCGGGGAGGCCCCATGTTGAGCAACGGTGCGCGCCGGACCGGCTGGGGAATCGCCACGGCCTTCCTCGTCGCCTCGTCCGCCCTCGCGCAGACCCTCCCTCCGACCCCGGAGACGCCCAACGACTACCCCTCCGCGCTCCCGCCCCGAAAGAACCCTGCCCCGCCCGCCATGCTGTTCAAGCTCCTCGGCGAGGTGGCGTTGCCCGGCGTCCCCACCGGCCGCGCGCTGGCGCTGGACGGCGCGAGGATCCTCGTCCCGTTGGAGGGAGGCACGGCGGCGGTCGAGCTTTCGGTGCTGGCGGCGACCCTCGCGGAAGTGGCTCCGGCGGGAGCCGAGGGCCCGTCCGCGTGGGTGCTGTCCGAGGACGGGCGCTGTCGCGTTCGCACGCTCCCCTCGGGACGGGTCGAGGCGGAGAAGATCGGCGTGTTTCGCCGGAGATTCCGGCCCGCGTGGAAGCTGCGGGTGCCCGGTGCGACCCCCGCCCCTGCCCTCATTTCGGGACGGCGAGTGTTCTTCGGCTCGGTGGACAACCAGGTCTACTGCGTGCGACGCAAGAACGGGCACCGACTCTGGGCGGCGGACCTCGAGGACCGGATCTCGAGCGCCCTGGCGGCGTGGCGCGGGACCCTCGCCGAGGGCGCAGCGGTCGCGGGAAAGGCCCCACGACCGGAGGTCGAGATGGTGCTCGTCGTGCCGGACGCCGGCGCTTCGCTCGTCGCCCTCGACGCGTACGACGGCACCCGTCTCGCGACGTTCGAGGTGCCCTCCACCCAGGGGATGCTCGCGACCGGACCCTTGGTTCTTCCCGACGGCCGCGTTGCGGTGGCGCGCAAGAGTTACGCCTCGAGCGGGGCCGCGCTCCTCCTGCTGCGGCCCGCGGTCGCGGAAGGAGCGTCCAAAACCGGACCAAAATGATCTATGATGGGAGACGCCCGCGGGGGGACGGCGAACCAACGGGGTGGGAGCGTGCACCGGCGACCGCCTGACCGGCGCCCTCGCCAGGAGAATGCCGTGGCCGGGAACACCGAAGCGCCCGCCTTGAGAGGTCTCGACCGCAACGCCCTGCTCGGCGTTCACCGCACGATGCTGCTCTCTCGAAAGGTGGACGAAAAGGAGATTCAGCTCAAGCGGCAGAACCGGACGTACTTCCAGATCCCCGGCGTCGGGCATGAGGCCCTGGGCGCGGCAGTCGGGCTCGTGTTCCGGCCGGGTCGTGATTGGTTCTTTTTCTACTACCGCGACCGCGCGGCGTGCATCTCGCTCGGCATGAGCCCGCGCGACATGTTCCTGCAGGCCGTGGGCTCGGCCGAGTGTCCACAAACCGGCGGACGCCAGATGCCCTCGCACTTCTCTTCGCCGGCGCTCCACGTGGCCAGCGTCTCCTCCCCCACCGGCACGCAGTTCCTCCAGGCGGTCGGGTGCGCGGAGGCCGGGCGCTACGCCGCCTCGCGCGGCGCGCTGCCCGGGGTCCCGTTCGTCGAAGACGAGGTCGCGCTCGTCACCTCGGGCGACGGGACGACCAGCGAGGGCGAGTTCTGGGAGGCTCTCTCGACGGCAAGCAACCTCAAGCTCCCCGTGGTGTTCCTGATCGAGGACAACGGCTATGCGATCTCGGTTCCGGTGGAGGTCAACACGCCGGGCGGGAGCATCAGCCGCCTCGTGGCGAGCTTTCCCGATCTCCTGATCCGCGAGGTGGACGGCTGCGATCCGCTGGCATCGTACGACGCCCTGTGCGCCGCGGCGGCGCACTGCCGCGCGCGCCGCGGCCCCGCCCTCGTGCACGCGCACGTGATCCGGCCCTTGAGCCACTCTCTTTCCGACGACGAGACGCTCTACCGCCCGCCCGAGGAGCGCGAGGCGGAAGCGAGGCGCGACCCGATCCGTGCCTTCGCCGATCTCCTCCTGGCCGAGACGATCGTGGACGCCGGCGTCCTCGAGGCGATCGAAGGGCAGGTGGTGGAGGAAGTGAACGCGGCGGCGGATTCCGCCCTCGCCGCCGCCAGGCCCGAGCCCGCGTCCGCCTTACGGTGGGTCTACTCGGAGGAAGTGGACCCGACCTCGGACGCGTTCGCGAGCGCACCGGCGCTAGAGGGAAGCCCGACCACCATGGTCGATCTGATCAACGCGTGCCTCCGCGACGAGATGCGGCGGGACTCACGAATCGTCCTCTTCGGAGAGGACGTGGCGGACGTCTCGCGGGAGGCCGCGATCCCCAGGGTCAAGGGAAAGGGTGGGGTGTTCAAGGTCACCTGGGGCCTCCAGCGCGAGTTCGGGTCCGATCGCGTGTTCAACTCGCCCCTGGCCGAGGCCAACATCGTCGGGCGGGCGATCGGGATGGCCCTGCGCGGTTTGAAGCCCGTCGTGGAGATCCAGTTCTTCGACTACATCTGGCCGGCCTACATGCAGATTCGAGACGAGCTGGCCACGATGCGGTGGCGTTCCAACGGAACCTTCAAGGCGCCCGTCGTGGTCCGAGTCGCCTACGGGGGTTACATCCGCGGTGGCTCGACCTACCACAGCCAGTCCGGCGCCGCGTTGTTCACCGCCAACCCGGGGCTCCGCGTGGTCTGTCCCTCGAACGCCCTCGACGCCAACGGCCTTCTGCGCACCGCCATCCGCTGCGACGACCCCGTGATCTTCCTCGAGCACAAGCACCTGTACCGCCAGACCCACAATAAGTCGGTCTACCCCGGGCCCGACTTCATGGTGCCGCTCGGGCGCGCCTCCCTCGTGCGCGAGGGGACGGACCTGACCGTGATCACCTACGGCGCCACCGTGCAGCGCGCTCTCACCGCGGCGCGCAAGGCGGAGGAAGCGGGCGTGTCCACCGAGATCCTCGACCTTCGATCGCTGTCCCCCGTCGACTGGGAGGCGATCTCGACCTCGGTGCGCAAGACGAGCAAGGCCCTGGTGCTGACCGAGGACTCCCTCTCCTGGGGGTACGGCGCGGAGATCGCGGCGCGGATCGGAGAGGATCTGCACTCGGACCTCGACGCGCCGGTGCGGCGCGTCGCCGCGACCGACACGTTCGTCGCGTACGCGCCCGAGCTCGAGGATTTCATCCTGCCGCAAGTGGAGGACATCCTGGAGGCGATCCGCGACCTGGCGGCGTGGTGAGACGAGGAGAGGATCAGAACGACGAGAGGATCGCCGGGTCGCCCGTCCACCGCCCGCCCCGCCCCTGAAACGTGCGGCCCCGTCCTCCCCCCCTCGCTCCGAGAAGCTCGGAGAGCTTCCGGCCGGTGACCGAGACGTCTTCCGGCCCCGCCGGACCGGCCTGGACCAGGAAGGTCACTTCCCCGCCGTCGGGCGCCGCGCCGACCAGCGTCACGACCGCCTCCGGGCGCAAGGCGGCCAACGCCGAGGCGATCTCGCGCAGGAAGTCCGGCCCTGACTCCCCGAGGAACCGGGCGAGCCGCGGCCCGGGCTCGGCGGCCATCTCGGCGGCGATCCGCGCGGCGAGGTCGCGTTCCAGGCTCTTCGCCCGGCGCGCGAGAAGCTTCCGCTCCGCCTGCCAGCCTTCGATCACCCCGGCGAACTCCTCTCGCGCCGTCCCGATCCGCGCCTTGAGCGCCTCCTCGACCGCCGCCGCCTCGCGGAGCTCCCGGAGCACGCGGCCCCCGGCGAGAAACCGGATCCGGGCTCCCCCTCGCGCCGCCTCTGCGTCCACGACCCGCAGCATCTGGATCTCGCCGAGGCGCGCGACGTGGGTGCCACCGCACGTGTTGAGGTCGAGCGCCTCGATCTCGACCAGGCGGACCTCTCCCACGTGCCCCTCGGGGAGGCCCCGGGTTCGGACCGGGAGCGAGTCGACGGCTTCCGGCGGGACCCACCGGGCCGAGACCCGCCGGTCGTGCCGGATTTCCAGGTTGGCCTCCTCCTCGAACGCGAGGAGCCGCTCCGGCGACGGGACCGGTCCTTGGACCTCGATCGCCGTGTACCGCTCGCCCAGGTGAAAGGCGGTGGTCGGGAGCCGGTGGCGATCGGCGAGCAGCGAAGTGAGCAGGTGCTGCGCGGTGTGCTGCTGCATCCGGTCGAAGCGGAGCGCCGCGTCGATCTCCGCGGTCGCCGGTCCGAGGGGAACCGGGCGCGCGAGGTAATGCAGGATCTTCTCTCCTCGGGTCCTTACATCCAGGACCGGGACCCCGCCGATCTCTCCGCGGTCGGCGGGCTGGCCGCCTCCTTCCGGATAGAAGATCGTCTCCTCGAGGCGTACCCAGGGACGGTCCGCTTCCACCCCCGCCTCGACCACGGCGGTCGCGAGGCGATACAGGCTCGGGTCCTCGTGGAACCTCTTCCGGTCGGGCATCAGCGGACCACGATCAGGATCTGCCCTGCGCGAACCTCCTCGGAGTCGGCGCAACGGATCTCTGCGACCACCGCCTCCTCCGGAAACCCCGGGCCGCCGAACGCGATCTGATTGAAGGTCTTCATGACCTCGACGAGGCCCACCGGATCCCCCGTCCGGACGCGCGCGCCCGGCTCCACGAACGGAGGCGACGCCGGCGAGGGACGGCGGTAGAAGACCCCGTCCGTCGGCGAGAGCACCGCCCACGACCCCGGCGCCAGCCCCGCTCCCGCGGGATGACCGGGCCTGTCCGCATCGGCGGACAGTCCCTGGCGCTCCCCGGCGTCCAACGGCGCAAGCTCGAAGAGCACCTGCCCGTGCTCGACCGCGAGCGCGCGGTCGCGTGGAAGCCCGACCGCGACCTTCCCGGCCGCCCCTTCGGGGAGGACCAGGGCGAACCGGCGGCTGAGGTGCGCGAGGAAGCCGATCCGGCTCCCGGGGCCGAGCAGCGCACCCGGGTGGGGATGGTCCGTCCAGATCCCCACGAGGGGAGAGACCACCAGGGCCCGCCCGTCCTCGCCGCGTTCCGCCCTGGCCACGAGGATCGGCTCGTTCATCCCGTCACCCCTTCCGGCCGCATCCTGTCGCGGCTCCGGTAAGTCTAGCATCCCCGCGACTTAGGCGAGCCGCCTTTCGCCCGCTGCCTCCCCCGAGGCACCCGCGGCAGCCGAAGTGTCCGTCTGAGTGTCCATTTCGCCGAACACCCGGTCAATCGCGCCCACCGCCCGGCGCAGGTGGCCCGGTTGTAGGGTCGCGTACCGCTGCGTCATGGCCGGGGTGGAGTGTCCGAGGATCTGTTGCAGCTCGTACAGGCTCGCCCCGTCCTGAATCGTCCAGCTTGCGAACGTGTGCCGGAGCGTCGCGAAGGAGGCATCCGCGATCCCCGCTTTCCGCATGACTTTCTTCGTGGACACCGTGACGACGTGCCGGGCCTTCTCGCTCGCGTAGTCCTCCCCGGTGCCGTCCACGAACACGAACGGGGAACGGACGTGCCGCACCCGGCCGTCCAGGATCGCTCGAACGGTCGCGTTCATGGGGACGGTACGGGAGCCCGTCTTGCTGTCCTCCGAAACGTGGAGCATCCCGGCGGCCTTGTCCACGTCCCCCCATCCCAAGAGCAGGACTTCCTTGAGCCTCAACCCGGTACTGACCGCCATTCGCAGGATCGGCTTGAGCCACGGCGCCGCGGCGGTCTCAAGGGCCGTGTACTCCGCCTTCGTCAAGTACCGGGTCCGCGGCTTCGCCGGGCTCGGCTTCGGAAGGTCGGCGGCCGGGTTGTTTTCGATCACGCCCCACCGCGCCGCCATCTTAAACACCCGCCCCGCCGTCCGCAGGGCCTTTACGACGGTGGTGGGGCTGTACGGACGCCCCCGGGCGCAGCGCATCGTGCTCAGGTGGACCCGGAAAGCGTCCAGGTCCCCCCGGGTAATGTCCCGGATCGCCCGCTCTTGGAAGTAGGCGATCAGCGGGCGCGTGCTCGTGACGTAGTGATTCGAACGCCGCTTGCCGGGGTGCTCCCGGAGAAACCGCGTCACGAACTCGCCGACGGATGGCCCGCGGTCCGCCTCCGCTTTCCGGCGCGCCTTCTCCTCGCGGAGCTTGCGGTCTCGCGGGGTCTCGAACGTCCCGGTTCTGACCTCGTGCCGCCGCTGTTCCAGGAGCGCGCGCGCTTCGGTCAAACCGAGCCCGGCGTACTCCCGGATGCGCCGATGGTGCTGGTCCCGGAAGTCAATCCGGTAGTACTCGGTGCCGTCTGAGCGTGTCACCTTGAACACGCAGCGGACGGGCCTCCCCCTACTGTCCTTAGCCTGGACGATACTCGGTTGTCCTCTCGCTTCGCTTGCCACGGCTTACCTCCCGCGCGCACGTCGGCGCGCCTGTTCGGCATTCTCGATTGCATGCTCCCACCGCTCCCGCAGTTCCCCGGCCGGGCAGAGGTCGCCCCGTTCCAGTCCCTCGACGCAGCTCTCGTGGAGCCCGAGCGCCTCCGCCAGCTCGGGGAGCGTGAGCCCGGTCCGCTTCCGCCGGCAGACAAGATGCCTTCGCCACGGTTCCATCATCCCCTCCGTGGGGGACGTGGCGACACACTCTCGGGGCTTGTCCGATCTTCTTGGTTTGGTAGGATTGGCGAAGCCGCTGGGCGTGTCCACTCACGTCCTCCGGTTAGGGGCCGTCCGGCGTTTGCGCGTCGGGCGGTCCCGCTTGTTCGCCTACCTTCTACGCCCATCGGTGGCACCCGTCAACCCCTACCTGGACACGCCCACGGACACCCTTTCCGGCTTCCCGCAGCCGGGCTCGCCGGTCCGCTCGATTTCGCGCCGAGCATCGGCCCCCGGGGCGGATACGGCGCTCCCCTTGCCACCGTTGCCCCTCTGGGCGTACATCTACCGCAGCATTGCCCGAGGAGGGATTCACGATGAGAAACGTCCTCTTTCCTTTGCTCGTCCTCGCCGTCTTCTTGCCCGCCGTTGCCAGCGAGCCGGGGCAGCCGATTGATTGCAGCGATTGGGTGATCGTGAAACCGGGTATTACGTGTCGGGACATCCCGATCCCGACTCCGGCTCCTTGGTACTCTAGGCCGGGCGCAAACCCGGCCGACAACGAGAACTTCCTTATTGGAATCGTGTCGGTTAGGGGCTTCCCATTGGATTGCGGCTTCGGGCCTATCGAACAGCGGTACGAACTGCGACGCTTTAACGGAGTGAACGACGAATTGGTCGCCTATGTGCAGGCGCGGTGTGGTCCCAGCGGATCCGCGGCAGATACACCAAATGTCGAAGGGATCTTCGGCTTTACATATAACAATGGGTTTCTCTACGTCGTGGGTACAGATGAGTGCTGGGGGGACGGGGTTAGCTGTGCGTACACTGCACAGAGTTGGCTCATTCGCTTCGAGGGTTTCACGACGGAGCTTGACGTGCTTCAGACGTTTACGTCTCAGGCGCGGCAAGTCGGCTTCCACGTTCCGGTCATGCCCGAGGGTATGGCCGCAGCCGACCATTTCGACACCTACTGGGGCGACCTCTCCGCGGTCGGCAACTGGTCGCAGGCGCACGGGCTGCAATGCCACTACCCCGACTCCCCTCCCACCCGCGGCGACTACCTGACCGTGGCCGACACGCTGCCAACCCCACAGCCCGGCCACGGCTACTACTACGTCACCGCCGCGACGTACCAGGGGCAGACGAGGTACGGGAGAAAGACGACGAACAGGACGCTGAGCGGGAGGGATCCGGCGCAACTGCCGGCGTGCTCGCCCTTGAGGTAGCCTACCCATAGGCCGCTCGGCCGCCGTCACCGCTCCCACCTCTCCTCTTCGGTCATCGACCGCACGAGGTAGCAGCCACACTCGACACAGCACGGCGGTCTGCATCGGTGCTGCCGTACCGGGACGATCAGATATCGCCGCGTCTTCCCAATGCCCATCTCGATTCGCTGCGGGTGGCAATCCACGAGCCCGCGCACGGCCATGCGTCACCTCGCGAAAAAGAACCCGGCCGCCAGTTCCGGCCCCCTGGCTGGCGGAGACGACCGGGAGGGTATCCGCCCTTCCCCATGCGGACCGTGGCCTAATCCTCGATGGCCTCCGCGGCGCCCGACGCGATCAGGTCGCCCGCGGGATCGGCGAGAGCGCGAACGAGCGGCACGAGCACCGGGTTTTCGATTGCCTCGATGGCCGCGACCGCTGCATCCCGTGCGGTGGCATCGGCGACCAGGACGTACACCTCGAACGCCGCGCCTCCCGGGACCTCGAAGACCCCATCCGCCTCCGCCCGCCCGGCCCAGCCGTGATCGCGCCCCGTATCGACCGCTGTCAGGAAGTGCAGTTGCTTCGACATGCTCTCTCCTATGCCCCCGCGAGGCCGGCCGTCAGCGGCCGTGGCAACCACTGGCGCCCGGCCCGCGAGAACGAGCTGGACGGCCACGCCCACGGACACCGCGGAGGGTCGCGGGAGCCCGGGCGCGCCGTCCCGATCTGTTTTCACCTTCGCATCCGCCATACCAGCGGATCAGCGCCGCTCGGGCTGCCGCTTCGTCCAGTAGGCGAGCCCCGCTTGGAACCGCGCCTGCGGATCGTCGTCCTCCCGGCCCAGCGCGAGGGGGACGCCGCGCCTCACCGGCGTCTCCCCCCTGGCCGCCGAGAACCGCGCCGGGTCCTTCGCGCGGATCTGCATGAGCGCGTCGAGGTACGAGACCTCGCCGGAGGCGGAAAGCCGCATCGCCTCTTCGTGGATCGTCTGCGTTTCGCTTTTCATCGGATGGCCCTCCGCGGGATCGCGGTGGAGGTGGAGCGGGGCGCCGTGGACGCGCCCGGATTCGGTCGCAGCCCCGAGGGACGCGAGCAGCCGTTCGGCGAAGTCTCCGGGCATGTCGAGCCGCGCGGTCTCGAACAACTCGGGCGAGTCGTCAATGACTTTCGTCAGCGCCTCGACGAAGCCCATGCCTTTTTGCTCGTGGGCGTAGATGGCCTGAAACAACGGCCGCGTCCGTTCGGTCGATTCGATGTAGGGAAGCATGGTCAGTACTCCATCAGGCCGCTGGCGACCTCGGAAAACGCGGCCGTGATCGCCGAGGTCGCGTCCCCCGCGATGTTCGGCACGGACATGCCCGGCGCGGCGTTGGCCGCGGCCGAGAACTCGGCACCGGCCCGGAGGACCTCGGCGACCGCCTCCCGGACGGCCTTCCCGCGGAGAGCGGCCGCGATGGCGCTGGACAGTCGGCCCCGGGCGTCCCCGTGCTCGCGTTCGAGGCCGGGACTCGCGGCCGCGCCCCAAGCCTCGCGCGCCTTGCTCTCTTCGTCGGCCGCGACCTGGTACGCCGCTGCCAAGATGCCCGCGTGCTCCCGGGCGTGGGCGGTCTCGCCGGCCAGGGCGTTCAGTCGCGCCAGCGGCAGGCCGGGGTCGTACCGAGCGCGCTGCAATTGCTCGTGCTTGTCGTGCGCCTCGCCCGTGGCCGCGAGCAATTCCGCCCGCCTCCGCCCGGCTGCGTCGGCCGTCGCCCGAAGGTCGGCGACCTTGGTCTCAGAAGCGAAATTCAACATGGTAGTGATCTCCGATGGACTGCGCGACGGACACCCGCGACCCTCGCGAGCAATTCGGCGCGTGTTTATTGACTTTTCTCAACATGGCATCGGCTCTTGTGGCGGGTGCGCCTCCGCGGCCTCCACGTCGAGCCCGACTTCCGGCGCCGGGCCGAACGTCCAGCGCAACGTGGCGGAGCCCCCACAGGCGGGGCAGGTTCCGTCGTGCCGCGTCCCATCTGGGAACGTCCAGCCAAGCCGGACGCCGTGACAGGTGGAGCACTCGCCGAGGCGGAAGCGGCGGACGTGATCTTCAAGGCGTTCCAGGCGGCCTCGGATGCTCATGAGGGAATCCCCCCGGGGATCCTGACGTGCCTCGCTCTCCCGACCTCGCGCCCGCACCGCGCGCACCGGCCGGCCGCGTCCAGCTCCACGTCGGCCGCCTCGCGCACTGAGTAGGCTTCAGGGAGGCCGGTCGCGGCGACGGGTACCGGCGTACCGTCCGAGAGGAGAACGACGAACGGGACGGCGCCGGGCGCCTGACACGGGCAAGCGTTGCCGCCGAGGCGCCGTTCAATCGAGTCAAGGCGTGATCGGACTCTCATCGTTGCTCCCCTTGTGCCAACCGCGCCTCAAGCGCGTCGAGCCGGGTTTCAAGGATCGCCAGCTCGTGAATACGGACCATGCTTTCCAGAACCGTTCGGCACGCCCCAAGCGCAACGGGCTCGTTCGCGGAGGACACGAGCTGAGTGAGGCGGGCAAGAACAGCGTCCGCGAGCCCGGCGAGCCCGGCCGCCGTCACCGCGAGGCTTCGACCGCGGACCCGGTTCAACTGCTCCCGGAACGCGGGATCGCGCATCCGGCGCGCGACGGTGCGGGGCGAGACCCCGGCCGCCACCGCTGCTTCCGCCCACGTGGCCCCGGTCGCGAGCGCCGTCAAGAGCGCCTGTTCGCCGGGGGCTCCGGGTCCTCTACGCGCCACGTGACACCTCCGGCCCCCCGTGGACGCCTGGACGGACACCGGCGCGCCCGGGCTCCTGGCCGGTTCGTGGCGCCGCCGTTTCTCGTGGGGAGCATCGGCCCGTTGAGCGCATGGGGCGCGGTTGCCACGAGTCCGGGCGGCCCCCCGGAGCCCTAGCGGGGGGGGCCGCCTCGTGGCGGTGGAGGTCGTGTGCGGTCGTGCTGCGGTCGTGCGGTCGTACCGTCGTACAACAACCGCATTTTTCTTTAAGGGGTGCAGCAGTCGTCATTCAGGCTCCCATATCCGCCGTGCAGTCGTTTGCGGTCGTTGCGGTCGTGGGCTCCCGGTGAGGAAGTACCGCATCTGTTTGCCGTCCTTCCGGCGTTCGATCCGACCTCGCTTTCGGAGCGCCCCGAGGGCGCCATCCGCCGCCCGCTCGGAGTACCCAGAGCGGCCGATGATCTCGCCCCGAAGGAGCCCCGAGCCGGCGGCCTCCTCCAACAAGGCAACGATGGAGTCCTGCACGCGATCCGAGGCGCGGTCCACGTTCCCGGCGTACTCCACGCGGACGGGACCGTTATCCTCCGCGTCCGGTTCCAGCCCGGTCAGTTCCAGGAGGAACGGTGCCGGGAGCGCGGAGTGTCTGGTTTTCGTCGGGATCAGCGCGAGCCGTTCTTGCCGGCGTTCAAGGCCGAAGTGCGCGTCTGCCCTGTTTCGCTTGTCGAGGCTGCCCCGAAGCGCCTGGTCCGGTGCGTCGAGGTCCGGTTCTCCCGTTACTTTTCGCGTGTGGTCGGTGAGGATGATCCCGCACCCCAGCTCGACGCGGAGCGGGTCAAGCGCCTGAGTGAACACGGCCGAGATATCTTCGGACGTGTTCTCACGCGCGGTCGTCGCGCGGCGGAAGCTGTCCACGATCAGGAACTCAGTCCGCCACTCACCGAGGCTCGCGATCAGTCGGCCGAGGCTCTTGGGGTCGTCCAGTTGCAGCCGGCACCGAATGAGCTGGACTCGCCCCGCGAGTTTCTCCGCGGTGATCTCTTCGCCGAGCGCGAGTCGTTGCAGGCGGCCGTCCGTTTCCCACGGCCGCGATTCGAGGTCGAGGATCGCGACGCGGTAGGGCCGCGTCACCTCGAAACGGCCCCAGAGCGTTCGACCCGTCGCGAGGCTCAGACTCGCCGAAAGCACGAGCCAGCTTTTTCCGATTCCGCCGGGACCCGTTACCAGAACAACGTCACCTTCGGCGATGGCCTCGCGAGCGGCCCACGGGACCGGCGGGGTCGGTCGTGGGAGCACGTCGGCCGCGTCCTCGGCTGGGAGGAGCGCGGCGCCGGCGCCGAGGCGGATCGCGCCGAGAGCGTCACGCGCGACCCCGAGGAGCGCCGACAGCTCGACGTCGGTTGTCCCGTTCGCCGCGGCCTCCGTGATCTCGGCGCCGATGCGTACCGCGTCGCGGCGGTGCGCCCGGTCGCGGACGATCCGGGCATACGCTTCCGCGTTCCTGGAATGGGGACACGCGGAGTCGAGGTCGGCGACATACGCGGGGCCGCCGGCCGCTTCCAGCTCGTGCGTCCGTTCCAGCTCTGAGCAGACGGTGCGGAGGTCGAGCGGGCCGCCGGCGTCTGCTACGGACAGGAACGCGCGCCAGATGATGCGGTGTGGCCCGACGTAGAAATGCGAGTCCGAGAGGATCGCGCGGGCCGCATCGAACGCTTCACGCGAGAGCAGCGCGGCGCCGAGGACAGCGCGCTCAGCGTCGCGATCGTGGGGGAGCGCGCCGGGGATCATGCTGCACCGCCGATCCGCTCCGCAGGCCGATGCACGTCCACGGAAACCCGCGTCCGCCTCGCGTTTCCTCGGCTGCGTTTCGCCGGATGTCCGTCCACGAGCCCGAGACGCAGTTGGGCCGCGCGTTCGGTAAGTCTGAGGATGCCATCCGTATCGAGCCGATCCGCGGACCGCAGGAGAACCGCGAGCAGCTCCGCGCGGAGCGTCGCGGCGGTCATGGCCGGGCCTCGGCGGCCACCGGGGCATCGGCGGGGTGGATGATGTTGAGGTGGTACAGGTACTTGTGCGGGCCGAACGACACGAGCCCCTGTGTCCGCCGGATCTCGCGAAGGGTCCCCCTCGCGTCCCGGTGCTGAAGTGAAACGACGCGGACGCAGCCGACCCGGCCCACGAGCGGCGCGAGCTGCTCTCGCTTGCGCCTGGTCCGCTCGTTCTCTTCGGCTCGCGCCTCATCGTGGGTGACGCGCAGTCGCTCTAACCTAGCCTCAAGGTCTCTGAGGTTCATGGCCGCACCTCAACGGCCGGGCGCCGAGGACGCCACGAGGCAAGCCACCGCAAGGCAGCCTCGCGCGGGATCGCGAGCCGCGGCATTGCCGGGTTGCCGTCCTTGATGACCGAGAGTCGGCCGCGCCGGATCGCGCTGTAGATCGTCGGGAGCGCGGGCGCGGGTGGCCGGGTTACGGCTTGGAGCTGTTCGGGAGTGAAACTCGGGAAGGGCGGGAGTGGTGGGGGTGGGTCGGAGTCGCCGGTACTTGGGCCGTCGCGAGTCGTGGACGCACGGGACGCGCCAGCGGTGCACCGGGCTTGCCGATGCGCTCCACGGGGCCGCGCTACGCGCTGGACGGGCCTCCTGGTGCGGAGCGCCGTCCAGCGGGCGAGGCGGACGGCCCGGGACTCTCTCAGGAGCACGGCCGGAAGAACGATCCGCCGTCGCCGCTCCGGCCGGGTGAACTCGTAGGACCGCTTCAACCGCTCGACGGTTTCAAGGCTCGCCTTGGCCGCCGCGGTCTCGCCGCGCCGGGCGAATCCTTCGGCACGGGCCTGGTACCGCTTGATGTCTGTCGCGAGGTCCGAGCGTGTGAGCCGCGACCCGACCCCCACGCCGTGCTGAAAGACGAGGATTGCCACGGTGGTCCTCCTCTACTCGCCGAGTGCCGATGCGATCAAGCGCCGCACCAGGCTCGACAAGGAGCGGTCCTCGGCTCGGGCGCGTGCCTCAAGCAGGGCCTTGATTTCGTGCGGGACAGTCACGTTGAGCGCGGTCATCGAGTCTGCCTCCTTTCGTGAAGGGTTTGTCATGAACGAACAGTAACGCCGACGCGCCGCCATTGTCAAGAGTGATTCAACACTTTGGCAGCCCGCCGGCTGCACCACTACCACACAGCCACGGGACCCCGCGAGACCGGGCGCCGCGTGTGTCCGTTTTCTGTCCGTCCGCTGCGTAACTATGCGTCCGGGGTGCTGATGTTTCGGGAATGCGCGTGATCGGCCCGAAACCCCCTGATAAACGAAAAGCGCGGCGAGCCGTGAAACCCGCCGCGCTTCACTGTCAAAGTTATGCTTATCGAGACAATGGGCTCCGCTCGTTCATCTTCTCACCCCGCGAGGACCGACAGATCGTGCAACGACCAGATCCGAGGGTTCTTCACCCGCCGGTAGCCGATCGACTGGTACGCCATGGCGACCGCGGACTCGATCCAGAGCCTAAGCTCCCCGGGGCGGACGATCTCGTCCACGTCCATGCGGGAGGCGGCGAGCACCGGGTCCATGTCGCGGCTGATGCGCGCCTCGACCGCCTCCATGCCTCTCCGGGTCTCTTCCGCCTCCTCGGGGGTCTTCGCCACGATGTTGAAGTGGTCGTCGAGCTTCGCGTTGTAGGCCCCGATCGCCAGCGTCTTCCCCTCCATCACGGCGAGCCGCGTCATCGGGGTCGCGAGCTGGAGCACTGGCCGATACGGAAGCCCCGAGAGGGCGTAGTACCCCGCTCCCGACGCCTTCCGCAGGAGCACCGTGAACATCGGCACGGCGTTGGCCGAGTTCGTGTAGATCAGGCTCGACCCGTAGCCGAGAAGCCCCTCCCGCTCGGCCTCGGGGCCGATGTCGAAGCCGGAGATGTCCTGGAGCCAGATGATCGGGATCCCGTCGTCGTTCAGCGCGCGGGAGAACTGCGAGACCTTGGCAATCCCCTCCCGATAGAGGATCCCTCCCGGGCGCTTCGCGTCGCGCTTCACGGGATCGTCCGTCAGGAGCGGATTGTTCGCGATGAACCCGGCATAGAGGCCGCCCACCCTCCCCACGCCGCAGATCATCTCGGGACCCACCCCGGGAAGCACTTCCCAGAACAGCGAGTGGTCGACGAGCCGCGCCAGGACATGGCGCATCTCGAACCCCATGCGGTGATCGACGGGAAACAGGCCCTCCAGCTCCGATGGCGGATACGCGGGGGGCGCCGGGTCGGCGCCGTAACGGTAGTACTCCCAGGCGGGACTCGGGAGCTTCGCCACCTCCGCGCGCAGCCGGTCGAGGAGCACCGCGTCGTCGGGAACCCGGTGGTCGGCGCAGCGGCTCTGATGGACGTGGACGTCGGGCCCGCCGATGGACAGCGACGTGATCTTCTGCGACTTGCCCCCCTTCACCAGGGCGGCGCCCGCGATCACCATGTAGGCCTGCTCGGTCATGTAGACCACGTCGCTGATGATCGGCATGTAGCCGCCGCCCGCGATGCAGTCGCCGTGAACCCCGGCGATCTGGGGCACCCCCGCCGCCGAGAGGAGCGCGTTCATCCGGAAGATCCCGCCGGCGCCGGTGCGGCCGGGGAAGGTCTGCGACTGCTCCGGAAGGAAGAGCCCCGACGAGTCCACGAGGTAGATCACCGGGAGGCGGAGGCTGAGGGCCGCTTCCTGCGCCCGCTGGATCTTCTCGGGCGTCCGCGGCCACCACGACCCGGACGCCACCGTGTTGTCGTTGGCGATCACCACCACCCATCGGCCGTGGACGCGGACGAACGCGGTCACCACCCCCGCGCCCGGGGACGTCCTCGCGTCCTCGCCGAAGGTCCGCCCCCAGTTCACCAGGGTGCCGATGGGAAGCACCGGACTGTCGGAGTCCTTGAGCCGCTCCACCCGCTCCCAGGTCGGCAGCTTCCCCTTCTCGCGGACCCTGGCCTCGTACTTCGGACCCCAACCGGCCCGCACCGCCGCTCGCTTGCTTTCCAGCGCGCGCCCTTGCTCTTCCGCCGCATCGCACTGCGCCCGCCACACGTCGTCTCGGAGGAAACGCTCGTGCGGCTCGCCGATCGGCTCCAGGATCACCTTGGCCACGTTCCCCCCCCCTACCCCGTGAGCCCGCTCCGCTCCAGGAACTGGACGTCGTACCCGCCGCGCGCGAATTCCGGGTGCTCGAGGATCGCCCGGTGGAGCGGGATCGTGGTGCGCACTCCCTCGATGCGCAGGCTCGCCAGCGCGATCTTCGCCGCCTCGATCGCGCGCGGCCGGTCCGCGGCGTGCACGATCAGCTTGCCCACCATCGAGTCGTAGTTCGGCGGAATCCGATACCCCTGGCGCACCGCGGAGTCCCAGCGCACCCGGGTCCCGGGCCCGGCGGCCGTGGGCGGCTCGAACGCGATGATCGTGCCGGGATCCGGCCGGAACCCATTCGCCGGATCTTCCGCGTTGATGCGAAGCTCGATGGCATGCCCCGCGAAGGTCACGTCCTCCTGACGCAGACGGAGCGGGTGCAAAGCGGCCAGGCGAATCTGCTCCACGACCAGGTCGACCCCCGTGACCATCTCGGTGACCGGGTGCTCCACCTGGAGCCGCGCGTTCATCTCCATGAAGAACAGCGAGCCGTCGGCGGCGCGGAGGAACTCCACCGTGCCCGCGTTGCGATAGCCGAGGGACGCCACGGCGTGAGCCACGCGCTCGCCGATCGAGACCCGCGTGGGAGCGTCCATGACCGGGGAGGGCGATTCCTCGAGAAGCTTCTGATGATGCCTCTGAATCGAGCACTCGCGCTCGCCGAGATGAATCCCCTTTCCGAACGCGTCGCAGAGCACCTGGAACTCGACGTGGCGCCCCCCGTCGATGTACTTCTCGAGGTAGAGGCCCCCGTTGCCGAAGGCCTTCTCCGCCTCGAGCGCCGCCTCGCCGAAAGCGCGATCGAGATCGCCCTCGCCCGCGCACAGGCGCATCCCGCGCCCGCCCCCTCCGGCCACGGCCTTGAGCAGGACGGGATAGCCGATCCGGGCGGCCTCGGACCGCGCATCCTCGAGGCCCGTGAGGACGCCGTCGCTCCCGGGAATCGTGGGGACGCCCGCGGCCGCGAGGGTGCGTTTCGCCTCGACCTTGTCCCCCACCCTCCGGATCGCCGCGGGACCCGGCCCGATGAACGTGATCCCCTGCTGCTCCGCCCGTGCGGCGAAGACCGCGTTCTCCGCGAGGAAGCCGTATCCGGGGTGGACGGCCTGGCAGCCGGTCTGCTCGGCGGCTTGCAGGATCGACCCCGCGTCGAGGTAGGACCGGTCGGCGCGCGCCGGTCCGATGCAGACCGTGGCGTCCGCCTCGGCGAGCCAGGGGCCGTCGCGGTCCGCCTCCGAGAAGACGGCCACGGTCTCGATTCCGAGCCCCTTCGCGGCGCGGATCACCCGGAGCGCGATCTCCCCCCGGTTGGCGACCAGGATCCTCCGGAACACCTTTCTCCCCCTTCGAAACGGCCGAGAGAGTCTAACCGGGGTCGCTCCCGCAGGCAATCTCTCGGCCTGTCGGAGTTCATTCCGATCCGCTACACTGACGTCCCTTCCCAACGCGTGCCCGCCGGCCACGGACCGCGGGAGGAGAGCGAAGATGCCCCAACCCAAGCGCCTCTCACGACGAGCCCTTGAGATGCCCGCCTCCCCGATCCGCCGCCTCGCTCCGTTCGCTACGGAGGCACGCAAGGCCGGCAAGACGATCTACCCGCTCAACATCGGCCAGCCCGACATCCCCACCCCGAAGGAGATCCTGGACCGCCTCCGGAGCTTCGGCGAGCGCAACGTCGCGTACGGCCCCTCCCAGGGGTTGCCGGAGTTCATCGAGACGCTGCGCGGCTACTACGCGCGGGTCGGCCTTTCCGTCGCCGCCGAGGAGATCTTCGTGACGACCGGCGGGAGCGAGGCGATCCTGTTCGTCCTGGCCGCGCTCGCGGACGACGGCGACGACGTTCTGGTCTTCGAGCCCTTTTACACGAACTACAGCGGCTTCGCCGCGCTGATCGGCGTCAGGCTCGTCCCGGTCACGACCCGGGCCGAGGACGGCTACCATCTCCCCTCGCGGAGCGAGATCGAAGCGAAGATCGGGCCGAAGACCCGCGCGATCCTCATCTGCTCCCCCAACAACCCCACCGGCACCGTCTATACCGACGAGGAAATGGATCTCCTGGGCGCGATCTGCCGCGATCGAGACCTCCACCTGATCTCCGACGAGGTCTACCGGGAATTCGCGTACGATGGGCGGAAGCAGCGGTCGGTGCTCACCTTGGAGGGGCTCGAAGACCGCGCCGTCATGGTGGACAGCCTGTCGAAGCGCGTGTCGCTGTGCGGCATGAGGATCGGGAACATCGTCAGCCGGAACCGCGACCTCATGGCCGCGGTGCTGAAGTTCGGCCAGGCGCGGCTGTGCCCGCCCACCGTCGGCCAGTTCGCGGCGTGCGCGCTGGGGAGCGTCCCTCCGTCCTACATCGAAGGGGTGATCCGGGAGTACCAGCGACGGCGCGACGTGGTCTACGCCGCGCTCGCGAAAGCACCCGGCGTGACCGTGCGGAAGCCGGAAGGGGCGTTCTACCTCTGCGTCAGGCTGCCGGTCGACAACGCGGAGCGCTTCGCGATCTACATGCTCCGCGACTTCGCGATGGACGGCGAGACGGTGATGGTCGCTCCCGCCGACGGCTTCTACGCGACGCCCGGCCTGGGCCGGGACGAGGTGCGGATCGCGTACGTACTCGAGGAGGCCAAGCTGGTCCGCGCGATGGCGATCTTGACCTCGGCGCTCGGGGCCTACCCGGGCAAGACCGTGATGGTTTAGGAGGTCGGCGAACTGGCGGCGGGTTGTCCCCAACGCCTGATTCCGGTACAATCAGGACTCATTTGGGTCGGAATTGACCGCTCCCTGCGCGGCCGGAGGGAACCGATGCACTCCGTGCTCTCACGCGACGAGCTCTCGCCCAACGTCGTGCGGCTCGTCGTCGAGGCTCCCCGGATCGCGGAGATCCGCCATCCCGGCCAGTTCGTGATCGTGCGCCGGGCGCCGGGCTGCGAGAGGATTCCCCTAACGATCGCCGACGCGGACGCATCGGCGGGGACCATCACGCTGGTGATCCAGGCGGTGGGCAAGAGCACCACCGAGCTCACGGCCTTGCGGCAGGGGGACTCGATCCGCGATGTCGCGGGACCCCTCGGGCACACCACCGAGCTGCTCGAGTCGGGCCGGGCGGTCTGCGTCGGCGGCGGCGTCGGGACGGCGGTCGTGTACCCGATCGCCCAGGAGCTGAACCGGCGCGGGGTGCGCGTCACCAGCGTGATCGGCGGCCGCTCCCGCGAGTGGGTGATCTACGAGCAGGAGCTGCGCGGGCAGGGCGAGGTCGTCGTGTGCACCGACGACGGAAGCTACGGGCGCCCCGGCTTCGTGACGGAGGCGCTCAAGGACGTCCTCGCGTCCGGCGGGGTCGATGCGGTGTACGCCGTGGGTCCGGTCCCGATGATGCGCGCGGTCGTGGAGATCACCCGGCCTCTTAGGGTCCGCACGATCGTGTCGCTGAATCCGATCATGGTGGATGGGACCGGGATGTGCGGCGGCTGCCGCGTGACGGTCGGCGGCGAGACGAAGTACGCCTGTGTCGACGGCCCTGAGTTCGACGGTCACCTGGTGAACTTCGACGAGCTCAAGGATCGGCTGACCACGTACAGGGAATTCGAGCAGGCCGCGCTCGCCAGCCTGGAACACGAGTGCAAGATCGGGCGGTGAGGCGTCGCCGATCCGGGAGGCCAGGGAAATGTCCGAACCCCGACCGTTGACCCCGAAGGAGCGGATGGCCATCGAGCGTCAGAAGATGGTCGAGCAGGACCCCTCCGCGCGTACCAAGAACTTCGACGAGGTCAACCTGGGCTATCCCGAGCAGCTCGCGATGCTCGAGGCGCGGCGGTGCCTGCAGTGCAAGACCGCCAAGTGCATCGAGGGGTGCCCCGTCGCCGTGGACATTCCGACGTTCATCCGGCACCTGTCCGAGGGAAACCTGCCGGCCGCCGCGGAGATCCTCCTCAAGGACAACTCCCTGCCCGCGGTCACCGGTAGGGTCTGCCCCCAGGAGACCCAGTGCGAGGCCGTGTGCATCCGCGGGAACAAGAGCACGCCGGTCGCCGTCGGCTACCTCGAGCGCTTCGTCGCGGATTGGGCGCTGTCCCGCAAGGACGGGGTGCCCTTCCGCGAGGCTCCGAGGAGCGGCAAGAAGGTCGCCGTGGTCGGGTCCGGCCCCGGGGGGCTCACGGCGGCGGGAGAGTTGATCCAGCACGGCCACGACGTGACCGTCTTCGAGGCGTTCCACGCGCCGGGGGGCGTGCTCATCTACGGGATCCCCGAGTTCCGCCTGCCGAAGGACCTCGTGCAGAAGGAGGTCGACCGGCTGGTCCGGCACGGCGTCAAGATCGAGTTCAACTCCATCGTCGGCAAGACCTACACCCTGCCGGACTTGAGAGCGCGCTTCGACGCGGTGTTCATCGCCGTCGGGGCCGGCCTTCCGGTGTTCATGAACGTGCCCGGCGAGAACTACAAGGGCGTCTACTCCGCCAACGAGTACCTGACCCGCGTGAACCTCATGGGCGCGTGGGCGTCCGGCGCGGCGACGCCGGTGCTCAAGGGAAAGCGCGTCGCGGTCGTGGGCGGCGGCAACGTGGCCATGGATTCGGTCCGGACCTCGAAGCGACTCGGCGCCGACGAGTCGATCATCGTCTACCGCCGCAGCCGCGTCGAGATGCCCGCCCGCGTCGAGGAGGTCCACCACGCGGAGGAGGAGGGGATCCGGTTCGACCTCCTCGTCGCGCCGGTCGAGGTGCTCGGCAACGAGCAGGGGTGGGTCTCGGGGCTCAAGTGCGTCCGGATGGAGCTGGGCGAGCCGGACGCGTCCGGGCGACGCCGGCCCGTCCCGATCGCCGGATCCGAGTACGTCATCCCCTGCGACATCGTCGTCGTCGCCATCGGGACCCGGGCGAACCCGCTGCTCACGGCCACCTGCCCCGAGCTCAAGCTGAACCGATGGGGATACATCGAGGTGGACGCCAACGGCATGACGAACCTTCCCGGCGTGTTCGCGGGGGGGGACATCGTGCGCGGCGCCGCGACCGTCATCCTCGCGATGGGGGACGGCAAGACCGCGGCCAAGGCGATCGGAGCGTACCTCGCGGGGGAGCAGCAGCTCCCGGTCGTGTCCTAGGAGCGGGCGCCGATCGCCTCGTCGAGCGCCGCGATCACCCGCTCCGCGCCGATCTCCCGCATGCAGCGGAAGTGACCGAGCGGGCAGACCCGCGGCCCGTGCCGGTCGCACGGCCGGCACGCGAGGGCGGGGTGCTCGACGATCCGATGCGCCTCGCCGAACGGGGTGTAGCCGAACGAGGGGACCGTCGGTCCGAAGATCGCGACCACGGGAGTCCCGACGGCGCCGGCCAGGTGACCCGCACCGCTGTCGTTGGACACCAGGGCGCGCGCGCGGGCCAGCACGGCGGCTAGCTCCGGGATCCGGCACCTCCCCGCGAGGTTCGCCGCGCGCGCTCCGGCGGCCTCGGCAACTTCCTCGCAGAGCGCGCGCTCCGCCGCCGACCCCACCAGGACCGGCGCCAGGCCGCGTGAGGCGGCCGCGCGGACGACCGCGGCAAAGCCTTCGGGCAGCCAGCGCTTGGTCCCCCAGATCGACCCCGGCGCGACCGCGAGAACCGGCTCCCCCTCCCCGATGCCCGCCTCCGCGAGCAGCGCGCGTGCCCGCTCGCGGGCCTCGGGGACGACGCGGATCTCGGGGCGCGGGTCCGCCGCGCGAGGGTCGCCTCCCGCCGGAAGCGCCAGAGCGAGGTAGCGCCGGACGGCGTGGTCCGAGGGAGTCCACGGGACCCGCTCCGTGTAGGCGAAGCGCCCCGGCGCGCCGGCGAAACCGATCCTGAGGCCCGCCCCGCTCAGGAGCACGATGAGGCCGGTCCTCGCCGAGCGCTGAGCGGCGACGGCCACGTCCGGCCGGCCCGCGCGCACGCGCCGCACAACGCCCGCCAGGCCGAGCGGCCCGCGGTCCCCTCCCCTCTTGTCGAGGATCTCGATCGCGTCCACCGACGGATGGCCCGCGAGCGTTTCGGCACCGACCGGCGTCGTCACCACGGTGAGCGGCGCGGACGGCCTCGCGCGACGCAGCTCCCGGAGGAGCGGGGTCGTGAGGACCACGTCGCCGAGAAACGCGGTCTGGACGACGACCGTGCCGGCCATCAGTCTTGGGCGGCGCGCCGCTGCCGCTCGAGAGCGATCGCCGCCGAGAGCAGCGGAACGTTGATCTCGTGATGGCCGACGAGCGCGAACGCCCGCCCCTTTCCCGCCGTCGGGCGCCGGAGCACGTTCTCCTCGGTGCGGTAGTGCCGGATCATGTCCAGGTTCGCGGTGGCGAGCCCGGAAACGTCGTGCCCGAGGTTCTCGGCGACCGAGAGCGCCTTGAGGAACACCTCCGGAAGCTGGACCGCCGAGCCGCAGTTGATCCAGACCCCGCCCTGAAGCCGGCCGACGAGCGTGACCAGCCGCCTGAAATCGGTGTACGTTGCGGCCCCGATCGCGGCCCCGTCGGCGCTGGGATGCTGGTGCACGATGTCGCTTCCGATCGCGACGTGGACCGTCGCGGGCACCCCCATCTCCCAGGCGCGGCCGAGGAGGCTCCTGTCGCGGAACGGGCGGCCGGATTCCACGATCCTCCGTCCGAGGGTCTCGCCGAGACCGTCGCCCCGCGAGGCCGCCTCGGACGCGGCCTCGTTGAGCTCGCGCCCGGTCTCCTCGGCCATTCCGAACCGGCCGAGGTGGAGTCCCGCCGCGACGTCCTCGGAGGTGGCCCCGATGGCCGCCACCTCCCAGTCGTGGATCGCCCCGGCGCCGTTCAAGGCCAGCGACGTCAGCGCCCCGTCCTCCATCATCTGGATCATCACGGGGGAGAGGCCGACCTTCACCACGTGCGCCCCGACGGCCCACGCCACCGGGCGCTGGTGCGCGAGGGCGTCGGCGATCGCGGCGGCGAGGTCGCGCAGCGTCCGGACGGCCAGCACGTCACTCAAACCGCCGAGGAACGCCTCGAGAGAGCCCGCCGGGTCCACGCGAGCCGCGAACTCCGAGACGGCCACCTTGTTCCGCCGCTCCGCGAGCGGGTACGTGTGCACCTTCGACAGATCGGCCGGGGGAACGCGATCACGCATCGGAACCTCCCAGGCTGAAGAATAGCCCCGCTCCTGCGAAAACCCAAGGCGAGGTGCGCGGGTGGCCAGGGGCTTGCAGCGGCGACACGGAGCCTCTACGCTTCGCGTGATGAGCGTCGCGGAGAACCCGATTGGGGTCCTGTTGCTGAACGTGGGCACGCCGGACGCGCCCGAGACGCGCGAGGTGCGTCGCTACATCGTGGAGTTCCTCTCCGACCCGCGCGTCCTGGACATGAACCCCGTCGCCCGGTTCCTGCTGCTCCGTCTGGTGATTCTTCCCTTCCGTCCCGCGCGCTCCGCCGAGGCGTATCGGAAGATCTGGACGGCGGGCGGCTTTCCCCTGCTCGTTCACGGCACCGCGCTTCGCGATGGGCTCGCCGCCAGGCTCGGCCTGAAGTATGTGGTAGCGCTGGCCATGCGATACGGCAAGCCTTCCCTCGCCGCAGCCATGGAGGATCTTCGCGCGCGCGGATGCGAGCGAATCGTGGTCTTCCCGCTTTTCCCGCACTACGCCTCCGCCACGACCGGATCCGCCCTCGAGGCGGTGGAGCGGTACACCTCACGCACGCGGAACGCGCCGCCGCTGTCCGTGGTGCCTCCGTTCTACGCGGATCCGGGGTTCATCGAGGCGTTCGCGAGAAACACGCGCGCGGTCCTCGACGAGGCGCCTTCCGACCACGTGCTTTTCAGCTTCCACGGTCTCCCGGAGCGTCAGGTCCTGAAAGCCGATACGTCCGGTCGGCACTGCCTCAGGAGCGAGAGCTGCTGCGACGCGATCGGACCCGCGAACCGGGACTGCTACCGCGCCCAGTGCTTCGAGACCGCGCGGCTGCTGTCCCGCGCGCTCGGTCTCAAGAAAGACGCCTGGTCCCTCGCCTTCCAGTCCCGCCTGGGCCGGGTTCCTTGGATCGAGCCCGCGACCGACCAGGTGGTCCCGGAGCTCGGCCGAAGTCGGGTCCAGAACCTCCTGGTGGTCTGCCCGGCGTTCGTCGCGGACTGCCTGGAGACGCTGGAGGAGATCGGGCTCCGCGCGGCGGAGAGCTTTCGAGCAGCGGGAGGTGGGACCCTGCGCCTCGTCCCATCCCTCAATGCCACGGAGGCGTGGGTGGAGGCCGCCGAGCGGCTGGTGCGCCGCGCCGCCGGATGCGCCCTGTTTGCAGACTCGGGACCGATGTGGAATACTGACCATAGAGGACTAAAGTAGTCCCCTATCACGACCCGTCGAAGCGCCCATCGGCGCTTACGACGGTCAGGAGGTCCGAATGCGAGTCCGACCCATCCTGCTAGTGCTCCTCGTCGCGGCGCTCGCCTTCGCGACCCCCGCAGTCCGCGCGGCGGATACCTTCAACGTGGATTCCGCCCACAGCAACATCGGCTTCTCGATCCGCCACCTGATCTCCCGCGTGACCGGCCGCTTCACAGACTTCGGCGGAACTGTCGATCTCGATACCGCCGACCCGACCCGGTCCAGCGTCCGGTTCACGATCAAGACGACCAGCATCGACACCGCTGAGCCGAAGCGCGACACCCACCTGAAATCTCCCGACTTCTTCGACGCGGCCAGGTACCCCGAGATGACCTTCATGAGCACGAAGATCGCGAAGGCCGGCGGGAGCACTTACCAGGTCACCGGCAGGTTCAGTCTCCACGGCGTCACGAAGGAGATCACCATCCCCGTCGAGGTCCTCGGGACGGCGAAGGACCCCTGGGGGAACGAGCGAGCCGGGTTCTCGACGTCGTTCACTCTCGACCGGAAGGACTACGGGATCGTCTGGAACAAGGTGCTCGACGCGGGCGGGACTTTCGTCGGCGACGAGGTCTCCGCCACGATCAATATCGAGGCGATCAAGGCGAAGCCCGCGGCGCCTCCCGCCGCCAAGTGATCCCGGCCCCCCGAGCCTCAGGGCGCTCGTAGCGGGAACGGGAACATCAGGTAGGAGAAGGCCAGCGCGCCGAGAACCATCGCGGCCCAGATCACGGCCGCGAGGCGCGCGCGAGCGGCCGGGCTCCGGCGGGACAGCACGGTAAAGAACAGGGACACCAGGGTCGAGTACAGCAGCAAGTGCAGGAAGTGGCTCCGCATCAGCTCTTCCTCCCCCGCGCGATGTCCCAGACGTCGAACAGAAGAAGGAGATTCATGAGTCCGGCCGTCCAGAGGTACGCGGTGCCGTACGCCGAGACCCCTGAGCGCGAGCGCTCCCGGAAGATCCGGACGGCTCTCGACTCGAAGGAAGCCGCCACCGCGTCGTCCGGGACGGCGTACGCAGCGTCGCCGTACACCGCGAGGCGCGCCAGGAGGTCCGCGGGACCCGCTCCCGCGTTTGCCACGACCTGAAGCGTGGTCAGGAACGCCTGGCGGCCGTCCCGGAGGGCGAGCCGGCCGTCGTGAGCCATCCCCAGCGCAAAGCAACCCATCACGATCGCGGTGAACAACAGGCCGCGCCGCACGTGGCCGAGCACCGCGTGTCCGAGGCCGGGGAGCACCCAGCCGGCCAGGAGCGCGGATGCGGTCCGCGCCACGCTCGCGGTGCTCCGACCCGGTTCGGGAGCCGGCTCCGGTCCGCCGTCCTTCGCCATCGCGCTTCTACTCGGCCTCCGCGACGACCTGCACGCTGACCTTCGCCGTGACCTGCCGGTGGATCTTCACGGGGACCTCGAACGCACCGAGAGACTTGATGGGCTCGTCGAGCTGGATCTTCCGGCGATCCACTTCGATCCCTTTGGCGGCGAGGAGGTCGGCGATCTCGGAACTCGTCACCGATCCGTACAGCGCGTCGTTCTCCCCCGCCTTTTTCGTGACGACGATCCGCACGCTCTCGAGCCGCCTGGCGAACGACCGGGCGTCCTCGACCTCCTGCGCTTCCCGCGCGATCCACACTCGCTTCTGCAGCTCGAAGCTGCGGAGGTTTCCCGGCGTCGCCTCCATCGCGAGCTTCTTCGGCAACAGGTAGTTCCTCGCGAAGCCGAGAGACACGCTCACGATCTGTCCCCGCTCCCCGAGGTGCTCGACGTCCTGGCACAGCACGACCTTCACGGGGTCCTCCTCCTTGATCCTAGTCGCTCGTGAAGGGCAGAAGCGCGATGTTGCGCGCGCGCTTGATCGCCCGCATCAGCTGGCGCTGGTGCTTGGAGCACGTTCCGGAGATCCTGCGAGGAAGAATCTTCGCGCGCTCCGGGACGTAGTTCTGAAGGGTTCGGAGGTCCTTGTGGTCGATCCACGCGGCCTTCTCCTCGCAGAACTTGCAGTACTTCCGGCGGCGGAACAGGAACCGGCGCCGACCGCCGCTTCGCGGCTGGCGCCCTCGGCCCCCGCCCTCGCCTCCCATCCGGGATCCATCCCTCATCTCGCCCATGTCATCGCTCTCCCGCGTTCACCCTGAGTTCCCGATCAGCCTCGGTCGTCGCCCTGCTCGTCGGGCTCGACCGACGGGTCCGTCTTCTCTTCGTCGCCGCCGGCGTCCGCCTCGAGGACGGGCGCCCCCGCGATGACCTCGCCCGCGGCCTCGGCCGCCACCCGGGCGGCTTCCGCCTCGACGCGGGCCGCCGCGTCCCGAACCGCTTGTTCCTTCGCCGCGACCGCCCAATCCTCCTCGAGCCGGACCGTCAGGTGCCGGAGCACCTTGTCCGAGATCCGGAGGCGGCGCTCCAGCTCCCTGGGGAGCGTCTCGTCGGCGTCGTACAGGAAACGGGTGTACACCCCGTCCTCGAACTTCTTGATCGGATACGCCAGCCGGCGTCGCCCGAGCCGCTCGTTGGCCACCATGACGCCGCGATCGGCCACGATCTGCGCCAGGGGCGCGACCGACGCTCGCTCCTCGTCCTCGCTCAGGGTGGGAAGGGTGATGAAGAGAGTCTCGTACGTGGGCACGAATCGCACCTCCTCACGGCGTTCCGCCCCCGGTCGCTCGCCGGGAGCAAGGGGTGCCGGACTTCCGGGCTCGCACGTTCGCGAACCCGCAAAAAAAGGAGTCTAACACGGGTCCGGGGTTTCGGCCACCGTCGGACGTCCGTTGAAGCGGTTCATCGCCGCCGCGAGCCCGTCCTCCAGAACCGCCATCACCGCGTCCGCCCCGAGGCTCACGAGAACGTCCGCGGCCTCCAGCTCCTCGTCGTCGAAGGCCTCGAGCACGTACTCCATGAGCTCCGCCTCCGCGCGTCCCGCGCCACGCACGCCGAGCTTGACACGAGGGAACTCGGACGTCTTGAAGGTCGCGATCAGCGAGCGCAGCCCGTTGTGGCCCCCGGCGCTCCCCGCGGCTCGGACCCGGACCCGCCCGAGGGCAAGGTCCGCGTCGTCGTGGACGACCAGAAGGTCGCCCGGCGAGGCGGCGTACCTCTCGAGCAGGGCGGCGCCCGCCCTGCCCGAGAGGTTCATGTAAGTCCGCGGCTTCGCGAGGAGCACCCCCGCTCCCGCGACCACCGCCTCGGCGCTGAGGCAGACCGCTCCGAGATCCCCCGAACGCGCGAACGAGGCGTTCGAGCGCTCGGCCAGGAGGTCGAGCACGCGGAAGCCCACATTGTGTCGCGTCCGTCGATAGCGGGCGCCCGGATTGCCGAGACCCAGAACGATCTTCAAGGCGCTGTCCGGAGGGCTACTTTTCCTTCGCCCCCTTCTCCCTCGAGGCCGGCTCCTCCGCGGCGCCCGCCTCCTTCCCCTTCTTGATGACCTCGGGCTCCGCGGCGGCCTCCGGCACCGCCTCGGCGGGAGCCGGTGTCTCCTCCGCGCGCGGCGGCACGACGATCGCGACGATCCCCTCCGGATCGTCGAGGATCTTCACCTTGTCGCTTACGGGGAGCACCGCCACGGAGACGTGCTGGTTGACCTGAAGCGCGCTGACGTCCACGTCGAAGTGCTCCGGGATGTCCCCCGGCAGGCACTCGACCTCGACCTCGCGGAGGACGAACTCGATCACCCCCCCCTCGGCCTTGACCCCCTCCGGCACTCCGAGGAGACGGATCGGCACGCGGACCGTGACGCTCTTGTCCAGCTGCACGCGTATGAGGTCCACGTGGAGCAGGGCGTCGCTCACGGGATCGCGCTGCAGCTCCTTGATCATCACGGCGCCCTTCTGGTCCTGACCGGCCAGCGCGACGGTGAAGATCGTGTTCCGGCCCGTCTCGAGGTGGAGCACCTCCTCGAGGCGGCGCGGGCTCAACCCCACGGTGAGGGGCGACTCGTTCGCTCCGTAGATCACCGCGGGCAGCATCCCCGCACGGCGACAACGCCGGTTGGCGTTCTTCCCCCGATCGGGCCGGGGCTGGACTTCGACGACGATGTTCTTGATCATGGCTGGCTCTCATCCGCCCCGCACCGTCCGCGCCCTGCGGGGACGGACGGGGCCGTTCCGATCGGGGACCCGTGTGGATGACGCCGCCGCGAGGGGCGGCCACGGCCTCGCCGGACGGGTCCCTTTGTCCGGCACGACCGCGATGACGATACGTCAGACGAACAGCGAGCTCACCGAGGAGTTGCCGTGGATCCGGGCGATCGCCTCGCCGAGGAGACTCGCCACCGAGAGCACGGTGATCTTCGGATCCGTGGCCTTCTCCTCCGACAACGGGATCGTGTCGGTGACGACCACCCGGTCGAGGTGCGGGGTGGCGAGCCGGGCCATCGCCGGCCCCGACAACACCGCGTGGGTGAAGCACGCGGTCACCGATCTGGCCCCCTTCTCCTTGAGCGCCCGAACGGTTCCGGTGAGCGTCCCGGCGGTGTCCACGATGTCGTCGACGATCACGCAACTCCGGTCCTTGACGTCGCCGATCACGTTCATCGTCTCGGCGACGTTCGCCTCGATCCTGCGCTTGTCGATGATCGCCAGGGCGGCGCCGAGCCGCTTCGCGAAGAAACGCGCCCGCTCCACGCCGCCGGCGTCGGGCGAGACGATGATGAGGTTCTCGAATCGCTCCCGCGCGATCCAGTCGAGGAGGACCGGCGCGGCCAGCAGGTGGTCCACCGGCACGTCGAAGAACCCCTGGATCGCCGGGGCGTGCAGGTCTACGGTGAGCATCCGCTGGACCCCCGCCGCCTGGAGGAGGTCCGCCACCAGCTTCGCCGAGATCGGCACGCGGGGCTTGTCCTTCCTGTCCTGTCGCGCGTACCCGTAGTACGGCACGACGGCGGTGATCCGAGCGGCCGAGGAGCGCTTGAGCGCGTCCACGACGAGGAGAAGCTCGATCAGATTCTCGTTCACGGGATGACACGTCGGCTGAATCACGAAGACGTCGGTCCCGCGCACGTTCTCGAGGACCTGGCAGTAGACCTCGCCGTCGCTGAAGCGCGTGAGCTTCAACTGCCCCAGGGGGATTCTGAGGTAGTCGCAGATCGCCTGCGCCAGGCGGAGGTTGCCGTTTCCCGAGAAGACCTTGAGCTCGCTCTTCATCACAGGACCGCCCGCCTCGCCGCTCCGGACATGGCTGGGGCGGGAGGATTCGAACCTCCGAATGCGGGTTCCAAAGACCCGTGTCTTACCACTTGACGACGCCCCAGTACGGGACGCACCCCGTCACGGCCAGGGCGCGCCCCCCTCCTCGAGCGGATCGTACCCCGCCTCTTCCCCGGGAGGCCCGCTGCCGAGCAGGCGAACGCCGCCGGGCAGATCCTCGCCACCCTCCGCGAGAACCGCCTTGTACTTCTCGACGATCTGCTCCTCGATCCTCTTGCGCGTCTCGCTGTTCAGGGGATGGGCGATGTCCCGGAACATGCCGTTCTTCCGCTTCTTGCTGGGCATCGAGATGAACAGCCCATGGGCCCCCTGGATGACCTTGATGTCGCTGACCACGAAGCAGTCGTCGAATATGATCGAGGCGAACGCCTTGAGTTTCTCTTCGTTCACGGGGAAAACCCGAACCTGGGTGATCTCCATGCTGAAGACTCCCTTCCCTCGGCCTCAAACGGGCCCACCGGCTGCCATGACTCGGGCCGCGTCCGGGACGGCGCGCGCCGGGAGGAGCCTCCATCCCGGGAAACGCGTCGCCATGCTCTTGAGCGCCCGCTGCAGCGAGCCGGAATCATCGAACACCCCGAACACCGTCGACCCGCTCCCGCTCAGCAGGGCCATCGAGGCCCCGCCGCGGAGCAAGCCGTCCCTGAAAGCCAGAAGAGCGGGGCACCGCTCGAAGACCCCGACCTCGAGGTCGTTGACTCCCCAGTGGAAGTCGTTTCCTGGCGATAACTTACCGGCCGTCGCGCGGTTCACGCTAACACCCTTCGGAGCGAGTGTCAAATCAGCGTCCGCCCACGCGTACGCCTCCGTCGTGGAGATCCCGAACGGCGGAACGCCGAGCAGGAAGCGGAGGGGACCGGCGAAGGGCCGCGGGGCGATCCGGTCCCCCCGTCCTTCTCCCAGCGCCGTCCCCCCGTGCAGGAAGAACGGCACGTCCGCCCCGAGCCGGGCGGCGAGCGGCGTGAGACCTTCGACCGCGAGACCGAGGCCCCACAGCTCGGAAAGAGCGAGAAGGGCTCCCGCGGCGTCCGAGCTTCCTCCTCCCATGCCTCCCCCGATCGGGATCCGCTTCGTGAGTCTCATCGCGGCGCCAGCGATCACGCCGAACCCCTCCGCCAGCAGGCGTGCCGCGCGCATCACGAGATTCGAGGCGTCCTCGGGCACGCCGGGGTCGTCGGACGACAGCGTGATGTCACCGGCGGGCCGCACGAGAAGCGTGTCAGACAGGTCGATCGCCTGGAACACCGTCCGGATCTCGTGGTATCCGTCGTCGCGGCGGCCGAGCACGCGAAGCGCGAGGTTCACCTTCGCGGGGCAGCGCGCCTCGAGACACGCCTCGGAGGGGCTCATGGTCGCTCCGATTCGTCCGCTTCCGACCCGGCCGCAACCGCGCGGGGAAGCTCCTCGAGCGGCCGCTCGAGGACCCCTGGTGGTGCGGTGCCGGTGCCGGTTCCCGCCGCGATCTCGCCGCGGGTCTCGAGGCGCCTACGCTCGATTCGGAGCCTTCGCCCGCCGCTCCTGATCTCGAGCGCCTGCGGAAGCCCGGCGACGTGCTCGGGTTGGCGCATCACCTGCACGTCCGCGGGCACCGGATCGGGCGCGACGATGATCCATCGGACCAGATCTTCCAAGGGGACGGGGACGCCCGCCACCGCCTCGATGGCGGCACGGGAAGCGGGTCCGACGTAGGCCGTCCGCTCGCGGACCAGTGTGACCGCGAGACGACCACCGCCGCCGTCCACGATGACCTCGGGCCCCCCGACGGGCGGTAGGAACTCGGCATGCATCCGGTCCGGAAGGGCCGCCCAAAGAAGGAGCCGAAAACGCCTCGTTCTCCCGTCTTCGGCGCCGACGGAGCCCTTGTAGGTTCCGACGAGCATCGGCTCGGACCCTTCCGGAAACCGAACTCGCCGCTCGTGGCAACCCGATCCGAGGAGGACGGTCACGGCGAGCAGCGCCGCGGCGGCCCTCACCGCGGCCCGGGCAGGGCGGCGGGGGGGGCCCCGCGGGACGGATCGGTCCCGCCCTGGGAATGGCCGGCTTCCCTTCCCGGCTCCGAGGCAACCCGCGCGATCTTGGCCTTCAGCTCGTCGGCGTTGGGAGATCCGCTGTCCAGGGCGCGGCGCCACAGCGCCACCGCTTTGTCGCGCTCACCGAGCCGGTCGTAGAGATCGCCGAGGTGCTCGAGGACCGTCGCGTCGCGCGGGAACTCCTTGGCGGCGCGTTCCAACGGCTCGCGTGCCTCGGCGAACCGTCCCGAGCGAAACAGCACCCATCCGAGCGAGTCCAGGTACGCCGCGTTCCACGGGTCCACCTCGAGGGCGCCCCTCACGAAGCCCAGCGCGTCGTTGAGGCGCCGGCCGCGCTCGGCAAGACTGTAGCCCAGGTAGTTGAGCGCGATCGCGTCCTTCGGGTCGAGGCGGATCGCCTCGCCGAGCTCCCGTTCCGCCTCGTCGTATCTCTTCTCCCGATCGAGAAACGCCCCGAGGCCGAAGTGCGCTTCCCCGTTGCCCGGCTCCTTCCGAGCCCATTCGCGCAAGAGCTTCTCCGCTTCCTCCGCGTGTCCCGCGACGCGGTACGCCTCGGCGGCGCGAGCCCACATCGCGGAGCCGAGGCGACCCGCGGCCTCCTCGAACCTCGCCCGGGCCTTGTCGGGCTTGCCGGACCTCACGTAGGCCTCTCCCTCGAGCGACGCCGCGGGGCCGGTCTCGCCCTTTTCGCGGAGCTTCCCGGCGAGGAGGATCGCGTCCTTCCATTCCCCGGAATCGAGGGCGACCCTCGCGCGGATCTCCAAGCAGAGAGGCTCATCGGGCTTTTCGAGCGCGGCGAGCGTTCTGGCCGCCTCGCCGGGCTTCGACCGCCCGAGCCACATCGCCGCGATCCGCCGCCTTATTCCGTCGCGGCGCTCCGTGGCGTCCGGCTCGTCTGCGCTGACCGAGCGGAGCGCGGCCCGGAACGATTCCAGCGCGCCGTCGAAATCGCCCTGCCGGGAGAGAATCTCGCCCAGGAACAGATGAACTCCCGCCTGCCCCGGCAGGTCTCTCGCCAGATCGCGCAGGAGACCCGCGGCCTCGGTCAGTCGTCCGACATCGCCATAGGCGCTCGCGAGCTGGAACAGCACGAGGCGGTTCTCCGGCGCGACGGACCGCGCCTTCTCGAGCTCGGAAGCCGCCTCTCGGCCGCGGCCGAGGTGGAGAAGCGCCTCGCCCCGCAGCACACGAGCCGCGGGATGATCGGGCAACGAGGCGAGTACTTTCGAGCAGGCGGCCTCGACCGACGCCCACTCTCCCGCCCCCCCGCCCTCCCGGGCGAGGTCCCCGAGCAGCGGCACCAGCTCCTCCGCGCCGGGGTTTCCTTCGAGGAAGGAGGCGAGGCCGCGCACCGCCTCGGCCGTCTTGCCATCGCGGTCGAGGTACTGGGCAAGGAGGCGCGCGGCGGACGCGTCGCCGGGACGACGGTCCGCGAGGGTCCGCACCGCCTTCGCGGCCCCGGCGGAGTCCCCCGCCAGCAGCTTGAGGCGCGCGAGGATCGGGAAGATGTCGTCGTCCGCATCGGGCGACCGCGCCAGCTGCTCGTAGAGCCGGATCGCTTCGTCGCGGGAGGCGGCGTCGCTGTCCGCCGCGACGGCGCGATGCGCGGCGAGGTCGGCGAGCACCCTGAGGGCGGTGGCTTCGCCGGGATCGCTCTCGATCGCCTGGCGCGCGAGCCGTTCGGCTTCCGCGCTCCGTCCCAGCGCGAGCAGCAGCGAAGCGCTCTCCGCGCGAAGCCCAGCGGACTGCGGCATCAGGGCGGTTGCCGTGCGGATCTCGCCGAGCGTATCCGACAGGCGCCCCCGGCCGGCCGCGAGCCGGGCCTTCATCAGGTGGTAATACGCGTCGCCCTGTTGAGCGACGGCCTCGGCCGAAGCCGTCGGGAGGCCCGCGGGCACCGATCCAGCCCGTGCCTGGGCGGAGGCGAGAGCCAGGATCAGCACCGAGGAGATCATCGCAAGCCCCGGTATGGCCGCGCCCGCCCGCGGCGCACGGACGGTCAGGCCGCCTTCCGCAGCGGCTCCGCCGGTCTCGCGGCGCGAAAGTCCTCGATGGCGCGCTTCAGCTGCTCCTCGTCCGCGTCCTCCGGCTTCCCGGCGGGTCGAAGCACCCGATCGGGCGACACGCCGTCCCCGTTCCAGCCCCGCCCGCCGACGCTCTCCCACAGCAGGGCGGAAACGAGGAGGCCGGACCCGTCGGGCAGCTCGAACAGCTTGGGTTCCGCGCCCAGACCGTAGGTCGGCTCCCCGTATACGGTCGCCTGCCGCCTCGATTGGAGGAGCGCCGCGAGCGCTTCCGCGCCTCCCGCCGTCCCGCCGTTGACCAGAACTCCGATACCACCGTTCCATGCGTCGCCGGCGCCGGACGCGTGCAGCGTCTCGACCGCGCGACCGCTGCGGTCCTTCAGGACGAGAAGGTCCCCGCGGGTGAACAGGCCGGCGAGGCCGACGACGTCCCTCGGGCCTCCGTCCGCGACGTACCGAAGATCGATGAGCAGCTTCTCCACCCCGCGTTCGCGAGCGCCGTTGAGGTCGGCGGCGAGATTCTCCGGCGCGACCCTGCGAAGATCGCTCACCGTCAACACACCGACGCCGTCCCGGATCTCGACCCTATCGGGACGGTCCGTCCGCGCGGCGCGGCGCACCGTGAGCTCCTCGCGCTTGAACGCCTCGCGCGTGTGGAGAACCATCAGCCGAACCGAGGTCCCCGGCGCCCCGCGCAACAGGCGCAGGGCCTGCTCCATCGAGAGATCGCGCAGGGATCGGCCGTCGATCCGCCGGATCTGGTCGCCTCGGCCGAGCCCCGCCGCCTCGGCCGGGGAGCCGGGTGCCACCGCCGTCACCTGAAGGGCAGCGTAGGCTTTCACGACGGTGAGCCCGGGATCGGCCGTGCCGGCGCCTTTGGCCTCTTTCCAGCGGGCGACCTCCTCCGGAGAGAGGTAGGCCCCCTGCGCGTCGAGCCCTCCCATCATCCCGTCGAGGGCCCCCTTGAGCAGCCCTTCGGGAGCCACCGAATCGACGTAATTGTCGAGGACCAGGGAGAAGACCTCGGAGAAGAGAACTACCTGGCGGTACGTCCCCTCCGTCGGAGCGACCCTCCCGAGGACGCTCCCTCCGAGCAGCGTCAGGACGACGAGCCCGGAAGCTCCCAGCAGCGCCAGACGACCCTTGGACATCCGCGAGCCCTTCCCCTCTCCGCTCCCCTGTCGAACGGCCTTCTCACAACCTACACTTCGCCTCGGACCTTGGCAACCCGCGAGTCAGCGGCGGCGGAGCCACGCGCTCGGGTCCACCGGCTTGCCTTCCATCCGCATCTCGAAGTAGAGGTACGGACCCCGTAGCGAGCCCGTCTCGCCGACCCGCCCCAGGACCTGGCCACGGGTCACGTCGTCCCCCGCCCCCGCCAGCAGGATGGAGGCGTGCGCGTAGATGGAGACGACGCCGTTGCCGTGGTCGACGATCACGGTGAGCCCGTAGCCGTGAAGCCAGGACGCGAAGATCACTCGGCCGTCGAAGATCGCCCGGAAGGCCTTCCCCTCGGGGGCGTCGATGTCGAGGCCCGGGTGCGGGACCACCGTGCGGAACCGCGGGTGGACCGAGTCCCCGTATCGGGCGGACACCGGCCCGTCCGCCGGCCAATCGAGGAGGCCGCGGAACTTCCGCACGTCGAGCGCGGGTCCCCTCGCGGCGCCTCCGAGCGTCTGCACGAGCTTTCCGAGCTCGCGGGATGCCCGCTCCAGGTCGTCGATCGCCTCCTGGTGCTTTGCGCGATCCATTTGAATCGCGTCGAGGAGGCGGGAGCGTTCCGCTCGGCTCTTCTCGAGCTCCGTCGCCGCGCGCATCGCTTCCGCGCGAGCGAGATCGAGGCCGCGCTCCTCCTTGATCATCGTCTCCGCCTCCGCCCGGAGACGGTTTCCGTCGTCGTGCCAGCCCCTGAGAAGCTTCGCGTCGCGCTCGCTCAGGAAGGAGGCGTAGCGGAGCCCTTGGAGGTAGTCCCCCACGGTCCCTCCTCCGAAAAGGCGCCTCAGTTCCACGTCGGTGCCCCGTTTGTAGATCTCCCGGAGCCGTCCGGCGAGGATCCGCCCCCGCGCTTCCTGTGCCGCCTCGAGCAGCACGATCCGACGTCTTCGCTCCGCCAGGCCCGCGCGCACTTCCTCGAGTCGGAGGGAAGCCTCCTGTGCCTCGCGCGCCCGGAGGTTCAGGACGGCGCCGAGGCGGGCCACCTCGCCGAGGAGCCCCTGCTCCCGCCGGCCGAGCGTTTCCATCTCGGCGCGGAGTCGGAGAATCTCCTCCTGCATGGCGCCGCGCCGATCCGCGCGCTCGGCACCCGGCGTGCGAGACGCTCCGCCGCCGAGGGCGGCCAGGACGAGCAGCGCCCCCGCGAGTGCGCGCGCGCGCCGTGGGACCGGCCGGTCAGAATAGAGGTCGCCCATCGACCTCCGGAGGGATCGGCACCCCCAAGGCCTTGAGGATGGTCGGCATGAGGTCCACCATCCGCGGCTCCCGGGTGTTGATCTTCCGATTGCAGAAGAGAATGCCCCGTACGAGGTCGGGGTCGTTCGAGCAGTGATCGCCCGACCATGCCTTCCGGTTGTCCTCGATGAGATCGGGCGGAACGCCCCCCAGGCTCGTCTGCCAGGAGACCCGGTAATTCAGGTTGCTCCCGGCTCTCAAGTCGGGGATCAGGTTCGGATCGAAGCCGGTGTACATCTCCTCGCGGGTCCAGACCCGCGTCACCGGGTGCTCCCCGGTCTTCTCGTCCACGAGCGTCTCGAGCCCGCTCCGGATCTCGCGGCGCACCTTCTCGTACTCCTCGCCGGGCAGGACGACGCCGTCGCGCTCCCGACCCGCGAGGTTCACGTAGATGCTGCCGAGGCCGAGCGCGTACGCCTTGGTGCGCGACCAGTCGACGCTGGCGAAAAGATCCCGGGTATCGAACAGCTTCTCGAGGTTCGTCGTCTCGTTCTGCCCCTTGAGCGTCATGAAGCCGTTTCTCACGAGCCACGTGTTGTAGTTGACCCCTCTGCGGAACGACGAGAACCCGTGGTCCGAGCAGACGATGAAGATCGCGTCCTTCCCGGCCAGCTCCCGGGCCTTTCCGATCATCTCGTCCATCCGTCGGTACGCCTTCAGCACCTCGGGCTCGTACCTCGCGGCCTTTTTCGGGTCGAAGAGCGGGTGCCCGGGGTCGAGGAACTGCCAAAAGAGGTGGCCGATGCGATCGGTGAAGTAGAAGATCTGGATGTAGAGATCGTCCCTGCGATCCCCGAGGAGCCCCCTCATGATCTCCTCGTCCTTGTCCACCGTGAAGTACATGTCCTGGAGGAACAGGCTCTCGTCACCGATCCCGGAAGGGAGGGACCAGGTGTCCTCGGGCCATCCGATGGTCTTGTAGAGGCCGAAGCGCTTGTACAGGTCCTCGGAGTACGAAGGAGGCCACGAGAACGCAACCGGGTGGCAGCAAGGATGGAAGTTGACCGGCGAGAGGTAAAGCTCGACCTCGGGATCGAGCTTGAGGAGCTTGAACCGCCCGATCCCTCTGAGCGGGGCCGCGGCGTCGATCAGCCAGTTGACCGGGAAGTCGAACGTGAACCAGTCGCTCCAGTCCCCTGCGTGCAGCGTCTTCGTCTGGCCCGCGACCGTGATCGTGCAGGCGGTGTCCGTCACATCGAGCACCATCGGAACGTCGATCCTGCGGCGCACTCCGGCGTCGTCGAGCTCCTGCCGCGCGCGACGCCGGACATCGGCGCGCTCGCCGCCTTTCGCCCCCGCGGTCCTCTGGTCCACGACGTAGTCGTAGAACGGCTTGTTGTAGGGTCCGATGAGGCGGGTCTCGATCCGTCCCCGGCGCGCCGGGAGCCGGATCAGCTCGAGGCTGAACTCGTTGTCGCCGGGCCGGAAGTCGGGATTCGACGTGTAGAACGAGGGGGTCCCGACCCGGCCGCGCATGTCGGGCACCCCCAGCCCGGACAGCATGTGCCCGTCCTCGACCTTCTCCGCGGGAAACGTCGCGGGGACCCTGATGACCTGCACCTTGAGCCCCGCGTTGGCGGCGAGCTCCCACAGGGTCCGGCCCTTACGATTGTTGATCGCCGTGGGCATCTCCGCGGGAAGAAAACGCTTCGCCACGAAGCCCACCGGGAGCCCGGCGGCGACCCCCAGCAGCAGACCGACGAGCACTCGGGTGGTCCAATTGAGCTTCGTGAAGAGGAGCACGCCGAGCGCCAGCAAGAACACGAGACCGCCGGCCAGGAGTCCGAGCACCGGCCCGTTCCGCTCCCCGAAAAGGAGCGTGCGCCGCCCCTCGCTGTTCATCGCGAAGTCCGGGAGGTAGTCCTTCGGGTTCCGCTTCAGGAAGTCGAAGATCTCCGTCTTGCCTGGGTTGGTACCCGTGGCGAAAGACGACCAGGAGACCGGCGTCTGCGGCGGGTTCGTAGGCTGCAGCGGAGCGTAGGTCCCTTCTTCCTGGAGACGGGCGAGATTCGGGAGCGCTCCCCGCTTCACCCATTCTTCGACGAGCCGGCTGTCGGCGCCGTCGAACCCCAAGACGACGACCTTGGAGCGCTCGGCCGCAGGCGCCCCGCCTCCGAGCGTCGCACACGCCAGCACGGCCCAGAGCCAAGGGAGCCTGGACCTTCTTCGATGCATCCCACGCCTCCCGGCGCGGGTCGCTCCCGCGCCTCCCGTAAGGACGCAAGAGTAGCATCGTTGGGCCCGTCGGTCCCCGCCGCGGGGCCGGTGTGCTAACATCCCCCGGCCGTCGTTCGGTCGGCGGCCATTCCACGGACGATGACGTCGGACCTCGCACCCGAAGCCCTACCGCACTCCGACGAGGCGGAACGATCCGTCCTGGGCGCGGTGCTCCTCGACAACCAGCAGCTCCACCGGGTACAGGAGCTGCTCCGGCCGGACTCGTTCTACGTTCCCCGCCACCGCAAGATCTTCCTCACCCTTCTCTCCCTCGCCGATGCGGGTGCGGCGCTGGACCTCGTGACGCTCCGCGCGGAGATGGAGCGCGCGGGCGATCTCGAGGCCTGCGGCGGCCCGGCCTATCTCGCCGCGCTCCTGGACGGCGTGCCGCGCTCCGGCAACGTCGAGCACTACGCCCGGATCGTGCGAGAGGCGGCCGTCCGCCGCGAGCTCGTGCGCTCCGCGCAGCAGATCCTCGAATCGGCCTTCCGGTCGGCCGCGGGCACCGACGATCTTCTCGACGAAGCGGAGAAAGCGATCTTCAGGGTCGCGGAGGACCGGCTGCGCTCCGGCTTCCTCCCGATCAGCGTGGTGGCCGAGAAGGGGTTCGCGGTCATCGACGAGCTGACCAAGCGGCGCGAGCACATCACGGGAATCCCCACCGGCTTCGGCTACCTCGACGAGCTGACCGCCGGCCTGCAGCCCTCCGACCTGATCATCCTCGCCGCGCGTCCCGCCATGGGGAAGACCGCGCTGGCCCTCAACATCGCCTCCCACGTCGCGATGCGGCATGGGAAGACCGTCGGGATCTTCTCGCTCGAGATGTCCCACCAGCAGCTGTTCTTCCGCCTTCTCTGCTCCGAAGCGCGGGTCGACGCGCACCGGCTCCGCACGGGCCGCGTCGACTCGGACGAGTGGCAGCGCATCATCAAGACGTTCGGAGAGCTGTCGGCATCCCCCATGTTCATCGACGATACGGCGGGCGCCGCAATCATGGAGATGAGGGCAAAGGCAAGGCGCCTGAAGCTCGAGAGGGGGCTCGACTTTCTGATCGTGGACTACCTGCAGCTGATGAGCGGGCGCGGCCGGTACGAGAGCCGCCAGCAGGAGATCTCGGACATCTCGCGCTCTCTCAAGGAGATGGCGAAGGAGCTCTCGATCCCGATCCTGGCCCTCTCGCAGCTCTCGCGTGCGCCCGAGCAGCGCAGCGGCGACAGGCGCCCCCAGCTGAGCGACCTCCGCGAGTCGGGCGCCATCGAGCAGGACGCCGACGTCGTCCTGTTCCTGTTCCGTGAGGAGCTTTACAAGAAGACCGACCCCGAGCTGAGGGGCAAGGCGGAGCTGATCATCGGCAAGCAGCGAAACGGCCCCACCGACACCGTGGACCTCGTTTTCATCCGGGAGTTCACGCGGTTCGAAAACCCCGCCTGGCCCGAGAACTGACAACGCGCCGCCGCGGTGCGCTCGGATATAATCGTTGCGTCGTGAATACTTGACCTCCCTGGAGGGCCGATCGATGGGCCGGTGGTTCGCCCGCGCGACGGTGATCCTCGTGGCCCTGCTCCTCGGTCTGGCGCTCAGGCCGCTCGCCTCCTTCGGCGAAGGCTGGGAGGGCCCCCTTCCGAGCCTCCTGGGAGGCCTCGCCTTCGGGGCCGCGGCGCTCGCGGCCGAGCATCTCCTGCGGGCGTGGGACATCTGGGCGGCTGCGGGCGGGGCCCTGGGACTCCTGATCGGCGGCCTCGTCGGGGTCGTCGCCGTGCGCGTCCTTCCCGAGGGAAGCGCCGGCCTCCCGACGTTTGCCCTGCGTCCGTTCGTCTACCTCGTCGCGCTCTACGCCGGTGGCGTGGGAGGCGCGCGCTTCGCGGCGTCCCTGAGGGGCGAGAACGCGGTCGCTCTGTTCGGGAGGGACCCGTCCCCCCGGCCCAACCCGAAGATCCTGGACACCTCGGTGATCATCGACGGGCGGGTCGCCGATGTCGCCGAGGCGGGGTTCCTGGACGGGGTCATGGTCATCCCCTCGTTCGTGCTGCGGGAGCTGCAGTACATCGCGGACTCCCCCGACTCGCTGCGCAGGGCTCGGGGGCGCAAGGGGCTCGAGATCCTCCAGAAGCTCAAGAAAGCGCCGTCCGCCAGGGTCGTCTTTTCCCAGGAGGAGATCCCGGAGATCCGCGAGGTCGATCTCAAGCTCATCGAGCTGGCCAAGCGGATGGATGCCAAGCTCCTGACCCACGACTTCAATCTGAACAGGGTGGCTTCGCTGCACGGGATCGAGGTGCTGAACCTGAACGATCTCGCGAATGCGGTGAAGCCCGTGGTCCACCCCGGCGAGTCGATGAAGGTCAGCATCCTGAAAGAGGGCAAGGAGGCCGGCCAAGGGGTCGCCTACCTGGACGACGGGACCATGGTCGTAGTGGACAATGCGCGGAGCCTGATCGGGCGCACCGTGGACATCGTCGTGACCAGCGTGATCCAGACGACGGCCGGGAAGATGTTCTTCGGGAAGCTCTCCGGGGCGGACGGACCGCCCGCTCCGCAGCCGCGGCCTCCCGGCTCCCCCACGACGCCCTCGGTCCCGAGTTCCGAGAGCTGACCCGAGATCGGCTCAGATCGGGTAGCCGTCCTCCCGCCGATCGAGCATCCGGATCTGCCGCTCCCACTGATACTTCAAGATCAGCAGCATCCGGAACGTCAGGTCCGCTTCCTTCCGCGCCGGGCTGCGCCAGTCCTTCTCGAGCCGCATCAGGGCCGTCCACCTGCTGCTCTCGTTGAGGAGCTTGCCGGCGAGGTTCCAGCGCCCCTCCTTGCTCTGCTGGGCGTGGATCCACTCGAGGTGCGCCATAAGCTGGGGGTACCGGTTGATCAGTCCGAGGCGGGCAAGCAGCTCGAGGTTGTGCAGGAGCTCGTCCAGACTGCCGTGCTTCTGATAGTGGTCGACCGGACGCATTCGGATGCCGTTGCCCTTGATGAACGACCCCTTCGCGGTTCGCACGAGCCCCAGATCCGGCGCGAGCCTCTGATAGGTGTCGGACATCACGTAGTCGAAGATCTTCTTGAGCCGCATCTTCGCCAGCTCCCCTTCCAGGAGCCAGGGGGAGAACGCGAAGACCCGGGCCAGGTACAGGTCCGGCAGGAAGGGGTAATCCCGCCGCCAGGCCGCGGCGCGGATCAACGGGTGGCTCGCGCCGATCTCCTCGGCGGGGTTCTTCGAAACCGGGTCGTCCACGAAGCCCGCGGAAAGGTCGAGAAGCTCGAGGACCGCGAGCCGCGTGCGGTCCTCCTCGTATCCTCCCCGGATGAGGAGGCCGAGGGAGAGAATCCGCAGGAACCATCGGTAGTAGCGCTCTCGACGGTCGTCCGCCTTGACCACCTTGGCGAACTCGAAGAACTTCAGGTCTTTCTTCGCGGTGAGGAACGTCCGGAGCGTGGCGGCCGCCTGCTTCACCGGCTTGGTGTCCCGCGACCAGCCGAGCTCGTAGAGCGTGGACAGGCCGTTCTCCAGGCTTCGCTGGAGCTTGCGAGGATCACCCGCGTGGACCACGCCCCCCCAGCTGCCGTCCTTACGCTGAAGGCGCTGAAGCCTGAGGGCGGGCGGGTACGCCGCCACATCCTGCTTCGCCTTCTGGACGTCGGGGTCCTCCCGACCGCGATCGAGAATCTCCGTGAGGACCCGATAGCGGATCGCAGGACACGCGTTCTCCAGCAGCCAGGCGGTCGGATCGGCGCGCAGAGAGGATTTCCAGTCCGTCATGGATGGTCCTCGATCGCAGTCCGGCCCCGATCCCGTTCTTCCGGAATCATGGCCCGGAACTCCCGGAAGAGGTAAAGCGAGTCGTGCGGGCCGGGCGAGGCCTCCGGGTGGAACTGCACCGCAAGGAGGCTGGCGTCCCGATGCATGAACCCCTCGCAGGTCCCGTCGTTGAGGCTGAGGTGGGTGACCTCGGCGCCGGCGGGAAGCGACTCCGGAACCACGGAATAGCCGTGGTTCTGCGAGGTCACCGCGACCCGGCCGGTCCTGAGGTCCTTCACGGGGTGGTTCGCGCCCCGGTGCCCGAACTTGAGCTTGAACGTCCGCGCTCCCAAGGCCAGAGCGGCGATCTGGTGGCCCAGGCAGATGCCGAAGACCGGGAACCTGCCGAGGAGGGCACGCACCGCCTCGACGACGTACCCTGCCGATCGCGGATCGCCCGGGCCGTTCGAAAGAAACATCGCCTCGGGCTCGAGCGCGAGGGTATCCGGGGCGCTCGTGGTCGCCGGCACGACGGTCACGTCGAACCCGTGGTCGTGAAGCAGGCGGAAGATGTTCCGTTTCGCACCGAGGTCGAAAGCCACGCAGCGGATCCGCCTGCGCCGCACGCCCTCCGTGGGCGCCGGCGCGAAACGCCGGTCCCGCCCTCCGCTCCAGGGGTGCGTCGAGTCGCACGTCACCTCTCGAACGAGGTCGAGCGTCTCGAGCCGCGGCGCCTCCCGGGCCTTCCGCACCAGAGATTGGGGATCGCGGTCCGTCGTCGAGAGCGCGCCTCGCAACGCGCCGACCGTCCGGATCCGCCGTGTGATCGCCCGGGTGTCCACCTCGGAGATCCCGACGACGCCGTGCTCCCGGAGGTACTGGTTCAGGTCCTGGTTCGCGCGCCAGTTGGACGAAAAACGGCTGTACTCCCTGACCGCGAACCCCTCCGCCACCGGCGTGTCCGCCTCGTGGTCCACGGGGTTCACTCCCGTGTTGCCGATCTCGGGGCACGTCATCACGACGATCTGCCCCTTGTAGGAGGGGTCGGTCAGGACCTCCTGGTACCCGGTCATCGACGTGTTGAAGACCACCTCGCCGGCGCGCTCGCCCGGGGCGCCGAACGCGCGTCCGCGATAGACGCTGCCGTCTTCGAGCGCCAGGATCGCCTCCACTTCAGGCCCCCGGCTCGGCGGCGCGGGCGCGGAGTCGCCCGTCCTTCTCCTCGAGTGTCGCGGCCGGCATCTCTTCGTCGTGCTCGAACACCAGGAGCCAGCCGTCGCGCGCGGCCTCGGGGAGAATTCGCCGCTTGGTCGCGAGCGTGACCAGCGGCTCGAGATCGTAGCCCATCACGTACGGGTACGGGACGTGGCTCGCCGTCGGCACGAGGTCCGCGAGGAACGCCACGGTTCCCTCGGGAGTGACCAGGACGGGAATTTGCATGTGCGGCGTGTGCCCAGGCGCCGGCCGGAGCTCTACACCCGCACCGATCCGCACGGTTCCATCCACCGGCTCGAGGCGACCCTCGGCGAGGAGCGGCTCGTAGTTCTCCGGGAGATAGGATGCCCGAGTTCGCTCGTTGGCCGACCGCGCGGTTTCGATCTCCCCACGCTGAACGACGTATTTCGCGTTCGGGAACGCCGCGACGACCTCGCCGCGCGCGTTCCGCTCGGTGTTTCCCCCGGCGTGGTCGAAGTGGAGGTGCGTGTTCACCACCAGGTCGATCTGCTCGGGGGAGATCCCGGCGGGCGCGAGGATCTCCGCCGCGGACTTCGGCTCGAGCCCGTAGATGTCTCTTTGCTTCGCATCCCATTTGGTCCCCGCGCCGGTGTCCAGCAGGACGCGGCGCGTGCCGTCCTCGATCAGGAGCAGGTTCATTCCCAGCCGAATGCGGTTCCGCTCGTCGGGGGGCCGCTCCTTCTCCCACAGCGGACGCGGAACGACGCCGAACATCGCCCCACCATCGAGCTTCAGGGAGCCCGCCCCGAGCAAGGTGATACGGAGGTCTCCTCTAAGGAATCGTACCAATAAAGGATCCTCTTACTCGGTCGTCGGGTGGCCTTAACACGCCCCGCCCCCCCGGGCGCGCCCTTGAGGTGGGGTGCTACAGTAGCGAAAGCGCGGAACGGCGTCAACAGAAATCCTCAAGATTCCGCTCCGCCGCGGCGAGCGAACTCCTTTCGTTGACACCCCTTGGCCCCTGTGCTACTTTCGCCGCTCGCCGCGGCGGTCCAGCTTCGGCCGGTGCGGTGCGGTTTGCAGAAGGCGCGTAGCTCAGGGGGAGAGCGCTACCTTGACACGGTAGAAGTCCGCGGTTCAAATCCGCGCGCGCCTACCATGTGACGTGGCTCGATGGCCTTTGCCGGAGGGCGGAGGTCAAAGTGGATGTTCGTCCCGGACGGGGCGCACGAGGAACACGCGGGATGTTGGGCGGAGAAGACAGGATCGATGTCGAGCTGGCCGACGGGACCGTCCGCCGCGTCCCCCGGGACATCACGCCGCTCGACCTGGCGAGAGAGATCGGCGGTGACCTCGCCGCTTCCGCCGTGGCGGTTCGTGTGGACGGCGAGCCCGCCGACCTCAAGCGGCCTCTGACGCGCGACGCGCGCATCGAGTTCGTCGCTCCACCCGATCCCCTGGCCCTCGAAGTCCTCCGGCACTCCACCGCTCACGCGACCGCCCAGGCGGTGCAGGAGCTGTTCCCCGGAACGAAGATCGCTCAGGGGCCGGTGATCGAAAACGGCTTCTACTACGACTTCGACCGCGAGACGCCGTTTTCGGACGCGGACCTCGCCGCCATCGAGGGCCGGGTCGCGGAGATCGTCCGCCGGGACCTTCCGATCGAGCGTCTCGAGCTTCCCCGTGAGCAGGCGATCGCCTTCTTCGAGAAGGAGGGGGAGCCCTACAAGGTCTACTTCGCGACCACCAAGGGCGGGGAGACGGTCTCGATCTACCGCCAGGGGGAGTGGACCGACTTCTGCCGTGGACCGCACCTCCCCTCCACGGCGAGGCTAGGAGCGTTCAAGCTCCTCTCGGTCGCCGGGGCCTACTGGCTCGGCGACGAGCGGAACAAGATGCTCCAGCGGATCTACGGGACGGCGTTCTTCTCCCGCGAGGAGCTCGAGGCCCACCTCACGCTCCTCGAGGAGGCGCGGAAGCGCGACCACCGGAAGCTCGGGAGGGAGCTGGGCCTCTTCTCGTTCCACCCGGAGGCCCCGGCGAGCCCGTTCTTCCATCCGAAGGGCGCGCTCGTCTACAACCTCATGGTCGCCTACGTCCGCGAGCTGTACGCCCGGTACGGGTACACCGAGGTCATCACCCCGCAGATCTTCGACGCGTCCCTCTGGAAAAGGTCGGGCCACTACGAGCACTACCGGGACAACATGTTCTTCACCGAGGCGGAAGGGCGGGAATACGCGGTCAAGCCGATGAACTGCCCCTCGCATTGCCTGATGTACTCCGAGGGGCGCCACTCTTACCGCGAGCTGCCGATGCGCCTGGCCGATTTCGGGCGGCTCCACCGCAACGAGCTGTCGGGAGTCACCGCGGGCCTCACCCGCGTCCGCAGCTTCGCCCAGGACGACGCCCACATCTTCTGCACGCCGGAACAGATCCAGGCCGAGGTGGAGGACCTGGTTCGGATGTACCTCGAGACCTACGCGCTGTTCGGGCTGCCGGAGGTGAGAATCTTCCTCGCGACGCGCCCTCCCAAGCGGGCGGGCGAGGACTCGTTGTGGGACCGGGCCGAGGCGGCGCTCGAGGGGGCGCTCCGCCGGAGCGGCCAGCCGTACAAGCTGAACCCGGGCGAAGGCGCGTTCTACGGCCCGAAGATCGACTTCATCGTCCTGGACGCCATCCGCAGGGAGCACCAGCTCGGGACCGTGCAGCTCGACTACGTTCTCCCCGAGCGGTTCGACCTGCGTTTCATCGACGCCCAGGACAAGGAGCAGCGGCCCGTGATGATCCACCGGGCCATGCTCGGGTCGCTCGAGCGGTTCTTCGGTATCTTGATCGAGCACTGCGCGGGAGCGTTTCCCCCGTGGCTGGCCCCGGAGCAGGCGCGGGTCCTCCCGATCACGGAGCGGGCGATCCCGTGGTCGAACGAGGTGCGGGACGAGCTCGTAGCCAGCGGGCTCAGGGCTCGCGTCGACGCCCGCAGCGAGAAAATCGGGGCGAAGATCCGCGAGGCGCAGCTTGAAAAGGTCCCCTGGATGCTGGTGGTGGGGGACCGCGAGTCCGCCGATCGGACCGTCGCGGTCCGATCGCGCCGGGGCGGCGACCAGGGGGCCGTAGCCATCGAGGCATTCATCGAGAATGCGCGGACCATCGTCGCGCAACGGAAGAGCGAGCCCTGACCCGGCTCGCCGGAGCGAAGACCATGCCCAAGCTCAAGACCCATCGAGGCGCGGCCAAGCGGTTCAAGAAGACCGCGTCCGGGAAGTTCAAGCGCGCAAAAGCCTATAAGAGCCACATCCTGACCAAGAAAACGACCAAGCGGAAGCGCGGCCTCGACATGCCGGCGCTCGTCTCTCCCGCCGATCGGAAGCGAGTCGCGAGGATGCTTCCGAACTGACGGGGGACGGCGCAACCGCCCCGCGACGGCGGGGGAGTTCGAGGCCGACGCATTCCCGCCGCTCGGATCCCTCGGGGTTCGACGGCAAGGAGGACGGCGATGTCCCGGGTGAAACGCGGCAACAAGCGACGTCTCAAGCGGAAGAAGATCCTCCGCAGGGCGAAGGGATACTACCTCGCGAAGTCCAAGCTCTACCGGATCGCGAAGCAACAGGTGGAGCGTTCGCTGGCCTTCGCCTTCCGCGACCGACGTGCCAAGAAGCGCGACTTCCGGCGGCTCTGGATCGTGAGGATCAACGCCGCAGCGCGCCTCCACGAAATGTCTTATTCGGCGCTGATGCATGGTCTCAAGGTCGCCGGAGTGCATCTCGACCGGAAGATCTTGGCCGACCTGGCGGTCCACGACCCCGCGGCCTTCGCCCGGGTGGTCGCCGCCGCCCGCCAGGCGGCCGCCGGCGCCTGACGGGGAGTCGGTGCGCGACGAGCTGGAGCGGATCGAAAGAGACTTCTCCGAGGCCCTCTCCGGCGCCCGGGGCAGGCCCGACGCGGTGGAGTCGGCTCGAGTCCGCTTTCTCGGGCGCAAGGGAGAGATCCAGGTCCTCATGAAGCGGCTGGCCGCCTTGGGGCCCCTGGAGCGCCCGACCGCCGGCAAGGCCATCAACGAGCTCAAGGAGAGGATCGTCTCGGCCCTTAAGTCCGCCTCGAGGGACGCGGACGCAGCGAGACGGGGCGAGGCGTTCGCCCGCGACCGGGTGGACGTCACCCTCCCCTCTCGGGTTCCCTGGCTGGGCTCCCTCCACCCCGTTACCCACGCCCGGCGCGAGCTGGAGCGGATCTTCCGCGAGATGGGCTACTCCGTCGCGAGCGGTCCGGAGGTCGAGGACGACTTCCACAACTTCGAGGCGCTCAACCTCCCGCCCGACCACCCGGCCCGCGACGCCACCGACACGTTCTACGTGGAGGGGGACCTGCTCCTCAGAACCCACACCTCGCCCGTCCAGATTCGCACCATGGAGGGGCAGGCACCGCCGATCCGGATGATTTGCCCGGGACGGGTCTTCCGGCGCGACCTCGATGCCACGCACCTGCCGATGTTCCATCAACTCGAGGCCCTCGTGGTGGACGAGGGGATCTCGATGGCCGACCTCAAGAGAACCGTCGCCGAGCTGTGGCGGAGGTTCTTCGGTAGCGACGTGAGAACGCGGCTCCGCCCGGGCTACTTCCCCTTCGTCGAACCCGGGTGCGAGTACGACATTTCCTGCCGGGTCTGCGGCGGCTCCGGCTGCCGCATCTGCAAGGGGTCGGGCTGGCTCGAGCTCGGGGGGGCCGGCATGGTCCACCCCGCGGTCTTCGAGGCGGTGGGGATCGATCCCGAGCGTTATACCGGATTCGCCTTCGGCCTCGGCATCGACCGGATCGCGATGATGCGGTACGGAATCGACGACCTTCGCCTCCTGATGGAAAACGACGCCCGGTTCCTCGCGCAGTTTCCCGTGTAGGGGGGCCGGGGCGCGCGGCCCGGCTCCGGTGAGAAGCGCCCATGCTCGTATCGCTGAAGTGGCTCGCCGAGATCTGCGACCTCTCGGGGATCGACGCGCCCGGCGCCGCCGCCGCCCTCACCGCGCGCGGGCTCACCGTGGATGCGATCCTCGAAGGGAGCGACGGCGCGGTGCTCGACGTGGACGTCCCGGCGAACCGCCCCGACTGTCTCGGACACCTCGGGCTCGCCCGGGAGCTCTCCGCCGCCTTCGGCCGGCGGCTTCTCCCCCGCCCCGGCGCGCCTGCCGCGTCCGGAGAGCCGGTCACGACCTTCCTCCGGCTGGAGATCGACGCCCCGGACCTCTGCCCCTGCTACACCGCGAGGGTGGTCCGCGGCGTCCGTATCGCCGCCTCGCCCGCGTGGGTCTCCGCTCGCCTCGAAGCCTGCGGCCTGCGCGCCGTCAACAACGTCGTCGACGCGTCGAATCTCGTGCTGCTCGAGCTCGGGCACCCCATTCACACCTTCGACCTCTCCCGGCTCGGCGGCCGCGAGATCCGCGTGCGACGCGCGGCCGAAGGTGAGCGCCTGACCACTCTCGACGGCATCGAGCGAGCGTTAACGCCCGATATGCTGGTGATCGCCGACGCGGCGCGTCCCTTGGCGCTCGCCGGCGTGATGGGAGGCGCCGAGAGCGAGATCGGGCCGTCCACCCGCGACGTCCTGATCGAGGCGGCGTACTTCCTCCCGCGGTCCGTCCGCAAGACCGCGCGGCGGCTCGGCCTCGTGACCGACGCCAGCCAACGGTTCGAGCGCGGAGCCGACCCGAACGGAGTGCTCGCGGCCCAGGACATGGCGGTGCGGCTCCTGGCGGAACTCGCCGGCGGCGTCGCCGTGCCCGGTGTCCTCGAGGCCCGTCCCGTTCCGTTCGAGCCGAAAGAGCTCGCTCTGCGACCGGAGCGGGTGCTCCGCCTTCTCGGCTTCGACGCGGGACGCGACGCGATCCGTGGCGCGCTCGAGGCACTCGCCCTCTTCCCACGAGACGTCGAGGGCGGGGCGATCGCCGTGCGTCCTCCGTCGTGGCGAGTCGATCTCCAGCGCGAGGCGGACCTTGTGGAAGAGGTCGCCCGGCACCTCGGATACGACCGGATCCCGGAGTCCTCCGGCACCGCGGTGGCACCGTCCCCGGGAGGCCCCCGCGAGTCCGCCGAGGAGCGGTGCAGGACGCTCCTCGCCCACCTCGGCTTTCACGAGGCGTTCAACTACGCGATGCTCGCCGCCGGCGAGGACTCCCCTTTCGTCCCCCCCGGGCTCGCGCCCGCGCTCGCGATCTCGAACCCCATAGCCGAGACGCTGGCGAAGCTGAGGCGCTCGCTGCTGCCCGGCCTTCTCCGCTCCGCCGATCTCAACTTGCGCCGGGGGGCGTCCGACGTACGGCTCTTCGAGATCGGCCGCGTGTTCCTGCGCCGGACCGCGGGAGAGTTCCCCGAGGAGCCCTCGAGGGCCGCGATCGCCTGGGCCGGGGCCGCAGCGCCGCGCCACTGGAGCGGGCGCGGGGTGGAGACGGATTTCGCCGGCGCCGCTGGCATCGTCGATGCGCTGGTCGGCGCGCTACGGCCCGGCCTTTCCGCGGAGCGCCTCCCGGCGGACCTCGAAGGATTGCACCCGGGGCGCTCGGCCGCGTGGACGCCGCCGGACGGCGAGCCCTTCGCCTGGTGCGGCGAGGTCCACCCCGACATCGCCCGTTCGATGGATCTGGCGCTGCCGGTGCATCTCGCCGAGGTGGACCTCTCCCGCCTTCTGCGCCACGCCGGGACCGGGATGCGCAGCGCCCCCCTGCCCCGTGTGCCTGCGGTCACGAGGGATCTCTCGCTCGTCGTAGGACCGCGGACGGGCTGGAGGCGACTGGTTACCGCCCTCGCGGCGGTTCCTGCCCCGGCCCCCGTCCGGTTCGAGGCGCTCGACCGGTACCAGGGGGAACCCCTCGCCCCCGGGGAGGTCTCGATCACGGTGCGTGTTATCCTCCAGCCGATGGAGCGGACGTTGACCGACGTCGAAACGGAGGCGTACCGTAAGGCGCTGGTCGAAGCCGCCGAGTCAGCGCCGGAGGTGAGGCTTCGTTCGTGACCGGCGCCGCGCCGGGATTGACAATTGACAGATGAGCGAAACGAAGATTAGACTCTTGGAAGATCGCGTCCTTCAGGCGGTTGCGCGGGTACGGTCCCTCAGGGAAGAGCGCGACCGCGCCGAGGGCGAGCTGCGAGAGCTGCGCCGGAGGCTCGAGGAACTCGAGGAGGAGGCGGATCGCCTGCGCCACGGACTCGCGCCGGCAGCGGTCGGCCAGGTACGAGGCGTCCTCGAGGCGGCCGTTTTGGAGCTCCGGGAAGAGGACGACCCGACGGCGGCGCGGAAGGGAGAGCGCCGGCAGGTGGAGCGTGGCGAATGAGCGAGATGGACAGGGAGGAGGCCCGGCCGACGTCGGTGACGATCTTCGGCCGGACCTACCACCTCCGCGGCGAGGGCGACCCGGTGTACCTCGCCGAACTGGCGGCCGAGGTGGACCGAAGGATGAACGAAGTCGCCGACGCCACGGGCACGGCGGACACCCTGAAGGTCGCCATCCTGGCCGCGCTGAACATCGCGGACGAGAGGTTTCAGGCCGGCCGGGCAAGGACCGCGCAGCTGGATGGGGAAGACGAGGCCCGGCTGGACCGGCTGTTGGCCCTGCTCGACGCGGTTCTCGACGAGTAGGGCCGGGCGCGGGCCGTGCTGACGCGGCCTGGCGGATCGAGCGCGCGACGAACGATTGGAAGGCGGTAGGACGCGGAGTCGAGGTAGCGAAAGGACCCCTGCGGGGTGCGTGATGGGTCGTTTCCCTTGAGCCAACGTCAGTTCTTCGGGGGCAAAGGCCCGCCGGTGGTGTGCAAGCCCCTCTTGCAAGGGGAAGCCTGAAGCCGACGAGTCGCTCCCACCTGGTAGGTCAGGTTCAACCGGATCCGCCCACACGGCCCATGCGGGGGTCTTGTATGGCTTCCGCGTTCGCGCCATTTCGCGCGTGAGATCCATCCAGGCCCCGGCAGCACCCGCTCCGGCCGGTGGGGTTGACGTCCCGCCGGCCACGAGGCGAACAGGGTGCTTTCCGAAACGGGCTTCATTCTCCCGCTCCTCGCGGGGTTGTTGGGCGGCGCCATCGTGCTCGCCGTGGCCGCCTGGACGGCGAGGCGCATCGTCACCCGGGCGCGCGACTTCTCCCGAAGCCTCCTGGACGAGGCTCGGCAGGAGGCCGAGAGCAAGGCGCGCGAGACCCTGGTCGGCGCCCAGGAGAAGGCGCTCGCGATCGAGGAGGAGGCCGATCGACGCGAGCGCGACCTGGACGCCCGGGAAGCGGCGGTCGAGTCCCGTTCCCGCGAGATCGAGGCGGAGGCGGCGACCGTCGAGCGGCAGCGGAACGACCTCGCGCGGCGGCAGGCGGCTCTCGCGCGCAACGAGCAGGCGGTCCAGGAGTCGCTCGACGGCGCCCGCAAGGAGTTGGAGCGCGCGCGCCTTGCGATCGAGCGCGCCGCGGGGCTGACGGCGGTGGAGGCACGGGCGGAGCTCGTGGCCGCGATCGAGGAGGACGCCCGCAAGGAGGGCGCCCGTCTCGCCCGCCGGATCGAGGACGAGGCCCGGGAGATGGCCGTGCGCGAGGCGCTCGGGCTCGTCGTGCGGGCCACGGAGCGGATCAACCTTCGCGAAGCGGTGGAGAGCACCGTCAGCTTCATCGAACTCCCCAGCGACGAGATGAAGGGCCGGATCATCGGTCGCGAGGGACGGAACATCCGCGCGCTCGAAATGGCCACCGGGATCGACGTCATCGTGGACGACACTCCTCGGGCGATCCTGATCTCCTCCTTCGACCCGATTCGTCGGGAGGTGGCGCGCGTCGCCATCGAGCGGCTGATCGAGGACGGTCGGATCCATCCCGCGCGAATCGAGGAGGTGGTCGCGAAGGTCCGGACGGAGACCGAGACTCTCTCCGAGGAGGCCGGCTCCCAGGCCGCGTTCAACCTGGGCATCTCCGATCCCCATCCTCGCCTGGCCCGGCTCGTGGGACGGCTCAAGTTCCGGACCCATCACGGCCATAACCTTCTCCAGCACTGCACGGAGGTCGCCCTGATCGCCGGGCACATGGCGGTGGAGGTCGGCGGGCGGGTCGAGGTGGTCCGCCGAGCAGCCCTCCTGCACGAGATCGGCCGCGTGGACGAGACCGCGTCGGGACACACCGTGCTGGCTTCGGCCGACCTGGCGGCGAAGTTCGGCGAGAGCGAGGAGGTGGTTCACGCCATCCAGAGCCTCCACCCCGACGCCGACGCCGCCACCCTGGAGGCCCTGCTTCTCAGGATCGCCAACCGCGTCTCCGACAACCGTCCCGGGGCGCGCAAGGAGAACCTGGAGTTGTTCATCGAGCGCCTGAGGCGGCTCGAAACCATCGCGCTCGCCTTCCCCGGGGTGGTGCAGGCCTACGCCGTCAAGGCGGGGAAGGACCTTCGCGTCATCGTGGACACCCGCGAGGTGAGCGACGAAGGCGCCTACGCCCTCTCCAGGGACATCGCCCGGGCCATCGAGAAAGACGTGACCTACTCCGGCCAGATCCGGGTGAGCGTGGTCCGGGAGACCCGCTCGGTGCAGTTCGCGGTCTGAGGCGCTCCGTTGCGGATCCTGTTCGTCGGCGACGTCGTCGGCCTGCCCGGAAGGCGCGTGCTGCGCTCCGGGCTAGCCGTGCTCCGCGGCAAACTTCACCCCGACCTCGTGGTCGCCAACGGAGAGAACTGCGCCGGCGGCAACGGCCTCACGCCCACCACCGCCGAGGAGTTGTTCCGAGCGGGATGCGACGTGGTGACCACCGGGAACCACGTCTGGGACCGCAGGGAGATCGTTCCCTATCTTGCGGGCCATGAGCGCCTCCTGAGGCCGGCCAACTATCCCGCGGGGGTCCCCGGGCGCGGGGCCGTCGTCGTCCCGGCGCTCGACGGAACCCCGGTGCTGGTCGCGAACCTCATGGGGCGCGTCTACATGCCGGCGGTGGACGATCCGTTCCGTACCGCCGACGCGCTGCTCGCGGATTTCGGCGGCCGGGCGCGCGTCTCCCTCGTGGACTTCCACGCCGAGGCCACCAGCGAGAAGATCGCCTTCTGTTGGTACGTCGATGGGCGGTTCTCAGCGGTCGTCGGCACCCACACCCACGTCGCGACGGCTGACGAACGCGTGCTTCCGGGCGGGAGCGCGTGCATCACGGACGTCGGGATGACCGGCCCGCACGATTCCGTCATCGGGGTCGAGAAGGCCGAGGTGCTCGAGCGGTTTCTCACGCAGAGGCCCGTCCGCTTCTCCACCGCTCGCGAGGACGTGCGCTTGCAGGCGGTGCTGATCGAGGTCTCTCCATCGGACGGTCGCGCCGGCTCGATCCGGCGCATCGAGTTCCGCGAAGGGGACCGGGACGAGGTGCGATGATCCTGTCCACCTACCTCGCTCCGAGGCGGCGCCGGGTCGAAGAGGCGCTCGAGCGGCTCCTCCCCCACCCCTCCGGTCCTTCGGCGACGGTGGCGCGGGCGATGCGTTACGCCGTGCTCGGCGGGGGAAAGCGGATCCGGCCGCTCCTCGCGATCGCGTCGTGCGAGGCGTGCGGAGGGTCGGTCGACGACGTCCTGGACCCTGCGGCCGCGCTGGAGATGCTCCACACGTACTCGCTCGTCCACGACGACCTCCCCTCGATGGACGACGACGACCTGCGGCGAGGGCGGCCCACCGTGCACCGCGCCTTCGGCGAGGGCGAGGCGGTCCTCGCGGGCGACGCGCTCCTCACCCTCGCTTTCGAGGTCCTTGCCGTGGCGCCTCCCGGCGACGCCCTCGCCGCTCGACGCGCCGAGGCGGTGGCCGTGGTGGCGCGGCGCGCGGGAGTGAGCGGGATGATCGGGGGCCAGATCGCGGACATCGAGGCGGAGCGCACGGCGGCGGACCCCGCTCGCCTCGAGTGGATCCACCTGCACAAGACCGGGGCGCTCATCGCGGCCAGCGTCCTTCTTGGCGCGATCCACGGCGGCGCGTCGGAAACGGAGCGCGGTGACCTCGAGCGCTACGGCCTCGCGACGGGGCTGGCCTTCCAGATCGCCGACGACGTCCTCGACGCGACGTCCTCCCCCGAGGCCCTCGGAAAGACCCCCGGGAAGGACCTCCGCGCCGGGAAGGCGACCTACCCCTCCGCGCTCGGGATCGACGCGTCCCGTGCCGAGGCCGTGCGCAGCGTCGGAATCGCGCTCGAGGCGCTCGAGCGCTCCGGACGCGCGACGGAGCCTCTCCGCGAACTCGCGCGCTTCGCCGTCGAACGATCGAGATGACCCGCCGCGAGCCGCATGAGCGCTTGGACCTTCTCCTCGTCGGACGCGGGCTGGCCCCGACCCGGACCCGGGCCCAGGCCCTGATTCTCGCCGGGCGGGTGAGTTCCCTCGGGACACGGTTCGACAAACCGGGCCAGAAGATCCCCCGGGACACCCCCCTCGACCTGGCGGACGGGCCGCGCTTCGTCAGCCGGGGCGGGCAGAAGCTCGACGCCGCGCTACGGTCCTTCGGCGTCCGGCCCGCCGGCCTCGAGGCGCTCGACGTGGGCGCGTCCACCGGCGGCTTCACGCAAGTGCTGCTCGAGGCGGGCGCGATGCGCGTGACCGCGCTGGACGTGGGCCGTGGGCAGCTCGACTGGAGCCTCCGCAACGACCCTCGGGTCCGCGTCCTCGAAGGGGTCAACGCCCGTTACCTCACGCCCGCGGCACTCCCGTTTCTTCCCGCGCTGGCCGTGATCGATGTATCCTTCATCTCCCTCGAGCGAGTGCTCCCCCCTGTGGCGGCTTGCCTCGCTCCCGGCGGGGAGATCGTGGCGCTCGTCAAGCCGCAGTTCGAGGTGGGGCGGGGCAAGGTCGGCCGAGGGGGGATAGTCCGCGAGCCGGAGCGACGCGCCGAGGTGCTGCACCGGTTGGCGGCGTTCGCGCGCGAGCGGGCGTGGGGCGTCCTGGGCGTCGTCCCCTCCCCGATCCGCGGCGCGGAGGGAAACGTGGAGTTCTTCCTGCATCTCGCCCCGCTACGTCCCGGCCTCGACGACGCGCCGCTCCGCGCCATGGTCGAGGAGGCGGTGCGGCGCGGTGCGGAGATCGCGGGATGACCCCCCCGTCACGCGCCGGGCGTCCGATCCGGCAGGTCCTCGTCGTCGCCAAGATCGGCCCCGAGGAAGGCGTCCGCATCGCCGGCGAGCTTCGTGAGTGGCTCCGGCGCCGCGGGATCCGGGTGCGGTTCGACACCGAGACCGCCCGAGCCCTCGGGCGGAAGGACGGAGTCTCCCGAAAGGCGTTACCCGCCGGGACCGACCTCGCGATCGTGGCCGGAGGGGACGGGACCCTCCTCTCCGTCGCGCGCGCGGCGGCGCCTCGCGGGATCCCGATCCTCGGGGTGAATTTCGGCGGCCTCGGCTTTCTCACCGAACTCCAGCCCGACGAGCTTTACCCCGGCATCGAGAAGATCCTCCGGGGAGAGTCGTCGATCGAGGAGCGCCACGCGCTCCGTGTCCGCTTCCGCCGCGGCGGGAGGGTCCTGCGGGAGCACCTCATGCTCAACGACGCGGTGATCACGAAAGGAGCGTTGGCGCGGATGATCACCCTCGAGGTGCGGGTGGACGGGGAAGAGGTCGCGACCCTGACGAGCGACGGCCTGATCGTCTCCACGGCGACGGGCTCGACGGCCTACAACCTTTCGGCGGGAGGCCCGATCCTCGACCCGCGGATGGCCGCGTTCGTGATCGCGCCCATCTGCCCTCACACGCTAGCCCAGCGGCCCCTGGTGGTTCCCGGTTCCGTGAAGATCGACGTTCGCCTCCTCGGAGCGCAGGAGGCCGTCTACCTCACGCTCGACGGTCAGGTCGGCGTCCCGATGCGGCCGCACGACGCCGTCTCGATCGACCGCCACCCGGCGACGGTGCTTCTCGTGCGCGTCGCTCGGCGCGGCTTTTTCGAGGTCCTCCGCCGGAAGCTCCACTGGGGCGATCGGTAGGCCGAGGCGGATGGCCCCGGCCGGCGCTCCATCGAGAGATCCGGTATGCCGGACCCGTCATTCCACGAAGAGCTTCCCGCGGAGCTTCGCGCAGCCGTTGCCGCAGGGTCGGCCGCACTTCCAGGGGAACTCCCCCTTCTTGTTCGCGTCGAACTCGACGGTGACCTCCTCCTCCTGGGGCAGGTGCACGTCGAGATTGTACGCCTTGAGCACGAACGACCGCGACGCCCTGTACGCGTACAGCTTGAGGACCACATGGTCCCCCTGCTTGACGTGCAGCGTATCGGGCGTCCAGTTCCAATTGTCGGCGTACACCTTGAACGTGCGGACGACCCGCTTGGCGGGAGCCGCCGCCGCCGCGGCGACGTCGGGTGCCTCGGGAGGCGCCGTGGGGGGCGGCCCCTCTTGCGCCGTGATCGCCCCCCCGCCCGCCAGGGACAAGGCGACCACCAGCATTCCCCGCACCGTCCAGGATCTCGTGACCGTACAAAGGCTCATTGCGAACCTCCCGCCGCGACGCGGAACCGTTGTGCGCAGAACGAGGCCCCCAGGAGGGACACGAACCATCCGGCGCGCGGTCCTTTGCGCTTTCCGAGCAGGCTGATGTAGATCGATTCGAACAGCTCCGCGGGCTTGGCTTGAGGGACCTCTCCGGCGAGCCGGTAGATGAGCGAATGCACCGTGTCGCCGTCCATCCCATCCTCGATCTCGTCCGCCAGCCTCCCGAGGAACCGACGTTGCGCGGGCGAGAGCGCTTCGGCCTCCGCCGGAAGCGTCTCCCGCACCTCGAACCGGAGATCCTCGGGAGCGTGGCTCGCGAGCCACCTTCGAGCGTACTCCCATCTCTCCCCGACCGCACTCCGGTCCACGCCC
>JBGQAU010000053.1:0-21645 GCA_041494445.1 Acidobacteriota bacterium
CGAGCGCCGCGTGGCGGTAAAGGTCCGAGAGCGTCGGGTAGTTGAACAGGGTCTCGGCGATCGTCGTGGCGTCGACCCCGGCGTTGAGAAACGCCTGGCCCACGTGGATGAGCTCGCTCGCACCGTGGCCGATCATGTGGGCCCCCACGAGGCGACCCGACTCCGTCCCGAACAGCAGCTTCAGGAGCCCCTCGGTGTCGCCCATGATCTGCCCGCGCGGGTTGTACTCGTACCGTGCGCGGCCGACGACGAAGTCCACCCCCTTCTCGCGGAGCACCGCCTCGGTTTCGCCGATATAGCTCACCTCCGGAATCGAGTACAGCGCGAACGGGAGGATCGTCGTCCGGCCCCGCGGCCCCGGGACGTCGTACGCGTGCCGGATCGCCTGGCGGCCCTGTTCCATCGAGGTGCTCGCCAAAGCGGGGTATCCGATGACGTCCCCCACCGCGAAGATGTGGAGATGGACGGTCTGGTACCACTCGTTGACCTCCAGGAGGCCGCGCGCGTTCGGCCGGATGCCGACGCTCTCGAGGCCAAGGTCCCGGGTGTTCCCGTCGCGGCCGACCGCGTAGAGCATCGCGTCGGCCTCGAGGACGCGGCCCGATCGGGTCCGACAGAGGACCCGCGGCGGCTCGGCCTCGACTCGCTCGATCCGCTCGCAGGCGTCCCCTCGCAGGATCTCGACGCCGAGCTTCGCGAGCGCTTGCTCCAGAATCCCGACGATCTCCCGGTCGAGGTAGGGGAGGAGCTGGTCCCGTGTGTCCACGAGGATGATGCGCACGCCGAGGGCCGCGAAGATCGACGCGTACTCGACACCGATCACCCCCGCGCCCAGGACGACCATCGCGGCCGGCATCCGCGGGAGCTGGAGGATCGTGTTGCTGTCGAACACGGTCTCGTGGTCGAAGGGGACGCTCTCGGGACGGTTCGGCAGCGATCCGGTGGCGATCACGATCACGTCGCCGGCGACGCGCCGGGTCTCCTTGCCGTCGGGCCCGGATACCGACACGGTGTGCTCGTCCACGAGCCGGCCGTGTCCCTCGAGGACCTCGACCTTGTACCTGTCCAGGGTCTTGTTCACCAGCTCCAGCTCGCGCTGGACCACGAGACGCTCCCGGTACATGAAGTCCTGGACCGTGATCCGGCTCGCGATCTCCGTTCGGATCCCCTCGACCTTGTTCATGGTCAGGGAAAGCACGAACAGGGCGCTCTCGCGGAGCGTCTTGCTCGGGATGGTTCCCCAGTTGATGCACGTCCCGCCGACGACGTGCTCGCGCTCGATGACCACGACCTTCTTGCCGATGCGCGCGGCCTGGACCGCCGCGCGCTCGCCGGCGGGCCCGCCTCCGAGGATCAGGACGTCGTAATGCTCCATCCGCCGCTCCGCGCCGGCGCCGCCGGTCAGATCCCGCGCAGGAAGAGGGAGATCGCCATGAGGAGTCCGATCGCCACCACAATCCGCCGCACCGCTTGCCGGCCGACCTTGCGCGCGATCGCCGCCCCGGCGAGCCCTCCGCAGACCGCGGAGGCCGCCATGGGAAGCCCGTCGCTCCAGAGCACGGCGCCGGAGGCGGCGAAGTAGACGGCTGCGGTGGCGTTGATCGAGAACGCGAGGAAGTTCTTGAGGCCGTTCATCTGGTGGATGTCGGTGAGTCCCAGGAGGCCCAGCGCGGCCAGCATGAGGATCCCGATCCCCGCGCCGAAGTAGCCGCCGTAGACCCCGACGAGGAACTGGAACGCGAGCGCCCCGGTCCACCAGGCGGGGCCCCGCCGGTCGGCGCCGAACCGCGCCACGAGGCGCGTCGCGGGCTCCTGGAGAGCGAGCAGCGCGGTGGCCAGCAGGACGAGCCACGGCACGAGCCCGGCAAAGGTCCTCGAGGGCGTGCGGAGCAGCAGCACCGCGCCGAGGATCCCGCCGAGGATGGAAGGCCCCAGCAGCGCCGCGGCGAAGCGGCCGCTCCCCGCGACCTCCCGCCGGTAGCCCCAGAGGCCTCCCAGCGAGCCGGGCCAGAGGGCGATGGTGTTCGTGGCGTTCGCGAGGAGCGCGTCCCGTCCCGCCCAAACCAGCGTCGGAAACGAGAGAAGCGTCCCGCCGCCCGCCACGGAGTTCACCATCCCCGCCGCGAACGCCGCGAGCAGGATCAGGGGAAGCTGCCAGGGCTGGCTCGGCACGCGGGGGATTATGCAACACCCCCGGTGGCCGCGCGAAAGGAAGATCGGCGGCCGCTTCTTCTCATCGCCTCCGCGAGGGGGTAACCTCTCCCCGGCGCCGGCCGAATGCCGGCCGGAGAGGTTCTCATGAATCGCGCCCTCGCAGCCTCGGTCGGAGTCGCAGCCGCCCTGTCGCTCGTCGGGATCGCCGCGGTCCTCGCCAAGGAGTCCCCGGTCAAGGAGGTTCCCGCGAAGCCCGCGACGCGCATGAAGCCCGAGACCTTCCTGGGCTTGACGCTCCGCGGGATCGGTCCCGCGCTGATGTCGGGCCGGGTCGGCGACATCGCCGTCCACCCCCAGAGGCGGAGCACGTGGTATGTCGCGGTCGCCTCGGGGGGCGTGTGGAAGACCACGAACGCCGGGACCACGTGGACGCCGATCTTCGACGGGCAGGGCTCGTATTCCATCGGATGCGTCGCCGTGGATCCGAGGAACCCGCTGATCGTGTGGGTCGGCACCGGCGAGAACAACAGCCAGCGGAGCGTGGGGTACGGCGACGGGGTCTACCGGTCGCTCGACGGCGGCCTGACCTGGGAAAACGTCGGGCTCAAGGCCTCGGAGCACATCGGGAAAATCCTGATCGATCCGCGCAACGCGGGGGTCCTGTACGTCGCGGCGCAGGGGCCGCTGTGGGCCGCCGGGGGTGACCGCGGCCTCTACAAGACCACCGACGACGGTAAGACCTGGAAGAAGGTGCTGGAGGTCGGCGAGAACACGGGCGTGACCGACGTGGTCATGGATCCCCGCGACTCCGCGGTCCTCTACGCGGCGTCGTATCAACGGCGCCGCCACGTCTGGGGGATGATCAACGGCGGCCCCGAGTCGGCGATCTTTAAGTCGACCGACGCGGGCGTCACCTGGCGGAAGCTGGAGAGCGGGCTCCCGAAGGAGGAGATGGGTCGGATCGGCCTCGCGATCTCTCCCGCGAGCCCCGACGTGGTGTACGCCACCGTCGAGGCGGCCGAGAAGGCCGGAGGATTCTTCCGCTCCACCGACGCCGGCGGGAGCTGGGAGAAGATGTCGAGCACCGTGTCGGGCAGCGCCCAGTACTACCAGGAGATCTTCCCCGATCCCAAGGTCGTGAACCGCGTCTACATGATGGACACCTGGATGCAGGTCACGGAAGACGGCGGCCGGACGTTCCACAAGGTCGGCGAGAAGTACAAGCACGTGGACAACCACGCGCTCTCCATCGATCCGGACGACACGGACCACCTGATCGCGGGATGCGACGGAGGCGTCTACGAGACCTTCGATCGGGGCGCGACCTGGGCCTTCAAGGCGAACCTCCCGGTGGCCCAGTTCTACCGCGTGGCCGTGGACGAGGCGGCCCCGTTCTACGACATCTACGGAGGCACCCAGGACAACAACACGATGGGCGGACCGTCGCGCACCGCGACCGCCCACGGGATCACCAACGCGGACTGGTTCATCACCGTGGGGGGCGACGGATTCCAGAGCCGGGTGGATCCCCTGGATCCGAGCATCGTCTACTCCGAGTCGCAGTACGGCGGCCTCGGCCGCTTCGACAGGAGGACGGGGGAGACGATCGACATCCAGCCCCAGCCGGGGGAGGGGGAGGAGCCCCTCCGCTACAACTGGGACTCACCGCTCCTGATCAGCCCGCATTCGCACGCCCGGCTCTACTTCGCCGCCCAGAGGATCTTCCGCAGCGACGACCGGGGCGACTCGTGGAGGGCGATCAGTCCCGACCTCACGCGACGGATCGACCGGAACAGGCTGAAGATGATGGGTCGCGTGTGGAGTGTCGACTCGGTGGCCAAGAACGCGTCCACCTCGTTCTACGGGAACATCGTTTCCCTCGCCGAGTCTCCGCGGGTCGAGGGGCTGCTCTACGCCGGGACCGACGACGGCCTCGTCCAGGTCACCGAGGACGGCGGCGGCACGTGGAGGAAGTTCGAGAGCTTCCCGGGCGTCCCCGAGATGACCTACGTCTCCTGCCTCCTCCCGTCGCAGCACGATGCCGGCATCGTGTACGCGGCGTTCGACCACCACAAGAGCGGGGACTTCAAGCCGTACGTCCTGAAGAGCGGGAACCGGGGCCGGAGCTTTACGTCCATCGCGGGGGACCTCCCGGAACGCGGCACCGTGAACGCCCTCGCGGAGGATCCGGCGAGCCCGGGCCTGCTCTTCGCGGGAACCGAGTTCGGAGTGTTCTTCACCACCGACGGCGGGAAACGCTGGGTGCAGCTCAAGGGGGGCATCCCGACCATCGCGGTCCGCGACCTCGCGATCCAGAAGCGCGAGGGCGACCTCGTCGTCGCGACCTTCGGCCGCGGCTTCTACGTTCTCGACGACATCTCGCCGTTGCGAGCGGCGGTGCCGGACCTCCTGGAAAGGGAGGCCGTCCTCTTCCCGGTGAAGCCCGCTTTCATGTACGTTCCCGCGGCGCCGCTCGGCCTCAAGGAGAAATCCTCGCAGGGGGACGCCTTCTACACCGCTCCCAATCCACCCTTCGGCGCGGTCTTCACCGTGTACCTCAGGGACGAGATCAAGACCCTCAGGAAGCAGCGCCGGGACCGCGAGAAGGAGATCGCGAAGAAGGGCGAGGACGTCTTCTACCCCACCTGGGACGAGCTTCGCGCGGAGGACCGTGAGGAGGAGCCGGTGCTGGTCCTCACCGTCACCGACGCCGACGGAAACGTGGTGCAGCGGCTGACGGCTCCCGCGAAGGAAGGCTTCGTGAGGATCGCGTGGGACCTCCGGTACCCGCCGGTGTCGCCGACGGATCTCAAGCCTAAGGAGGACGACGACCCCTGGGCGGAGAAGCCCCTCGGGCCGATGGCGGCCCCCGGCACCTACAAGGTCTCGCTGGCGAAGCGCGTCGGCGGAAAACTCACGCCCCTCGGCGAGGCGCGGACTTTCGTGACGACCCCGCTCGGGACGGCGAGCCTGCCGGCGCCGGACCGCGCAGCGGTTCTGGCGTTCGCGGAGAAGACGTCCCGGCTTCAGAGGGCGGCGCTCGGAGCCGTCGAGACGGTCAAGGAATCGCAGAGGCGGATCGACCACCTCAAGAAGGCGCTGGTCGATACCCCCAAGGCCGATCCGAAACTGCGGGAGGAGGCGCTGGCCGTGGAGGGCCGGCTCAAGGACATCTCCGTGCAGCTGAGCGGCGACGAGACCGTGGCATCGCGCAACGAGCCGACGCCGCCGTCGATCGTCTCGCGGGTGCAGGCCGTCGTCTACGGCCAGTGGACCACGACGTCCGCACCCACGGCGACCCAGAGGGCGGCGTACGAGATCGCGGCGACCCGCTTCGGCGAGGTCCTGGACCGGCTCAGAACGCTGGCGGCCGAGGACCTCCCCCGGCTGGAGGACAAGGCCGAAGCGGCCGGCGCACCGTGGACGCCCGGGCGCATCCCCACCTGGCGGCGGGAATAGCCCGGGCGCGTCGGAGAGCTACTTGCCCGACCGGGAGCGCTGCGCGCCCGGCGCGCCACTCTCGTTGTGCGGGGGCTGGTTGAACGAATGCCCGCAGAACGGCCCCGCGGTGAACTCGCATTTCGGCACGCTCTGCACGGTGGTCGTGTTGTGTTCCCAGTTCTTGCCACTATGCCCGGACGAGCGCAGGCCGTCTCGGAGGATGATCTGATCGAGACCCGGGAACGTCGCACCGGCCTTCATGTTCCAGGTCTCCGCCGGCCTCGTCGCCGCAGCCGCGGCCCCGCCGCGGAACTGAACCGAGATCGTCACGCCGGCCTCCACGGCCTCTCCGCCGAGCGTCCCGGGCGCGTACCTCCAGCGGCGGAACGAATCCCTGGCGGCCTGCTCGACCCCCGGGTAGGGCCGGTCGTCGTTCAGGAGCTCGGCGTAGCCGATGGTCCCGTCCTTGAGGACGACCGCCTGGAACAACAGAACCGAGTCGCCGACCGACCGCCGCGCATCGCCGGGCAGTTGGAACGGCGCCTTGCAGTCCGGAAGCAGACGTGGGCCCTGGTAATCGTCAGCCGTCGAGGTCGCGGGGGCGGCGGGTTCTTCCGCCAGGACGGCGACGGGCGCGAGCGCGACCAGGAAAGCGAGGGTGAATAAGACGGACAGGCGTCGGAAAGCCTTCGACATGGCACTCCTCCTTTTGGACTCCTCGTACATTATACGTCCACGGCCGTAAATGGTTATGGGGGCTCGCCTTCGCCGAGTCAAACCCCCGGTTCGAAAGACCGCGGCGCCCGCACCGCGCCACCGGCGGCCCGAGTTCGCCGCGCGGCACAAAAGTGCCGGTGGACGTCGCATCGGCGCGAAACAATATTGGGACACGTCCATTTCTCGGAACGGGGAGGGGCTCATCTTGCTCTTCGGGGGGTTGGTCCTGTCGCATCGCGGCTTCGGCCTCTGGGTGACCGCTGCCGGTCTCCTGCTGCTCGTTCCCTCGGCTGCGGCGGAGAAGAGGGGCGCCCCCCCGGAGCGAGATACGCTTAGGGCGCCCGCGCGCTCCTCCCCCTCGCTCCCGGTCGGGGATCGGGAGGCGCCGGCTCCCCCGGCGGCGGAGCGACCCTCCCCGGCGATCTCGACGCGCTCGGGAGTCCCTCACCACGGCCACGGGTATCTCATCGAATCGGGTCCCGTGTCCTTCGGCGACGTTCTCCCCGACGCCGACAGCGAGATCCCGGCCGCGATACGGGTGCGGGTCTTCAGCGACCGGGCCTGGGCCCTCAAGCTGGTCGCGACGTCGCAGCTGATTCTCCTCGATCGGCACGATCCGGTGCCGCTCTCGCGCCTCGCCTGGAGAAGCCGCCTCTCCGGCGGCTTCGTTCCTCTGGCCGAGGACCGTTCCGTGACGATCGCGCGGGGGTCGCTGACCGACGGCGCGGGAGATCTCGTGGTCGTGGACCTTCGGTTGCGCCTCGCGCCGGCGGACGAGATCGGCCGCTACGGCTGCGTAGTGCGACTCCTGCTGGACGACATGTGACGGCCCCGGGGCGTTCGGCGCGACCCCTGCCTTAGTCCGCTCGGGGATCAGTTTGCTTCGGGACGAGCCTTTTCGCGTACGGAACCGATTCGCCGCTGGACGGCGAAAGGGGAAAGGAGAAAAGAAGGATGAGAAGGGGATGGGTTCTCGCAGCAATCGCGGCGGTGGCGGTGATCGCGGCGACGGGCGGAGCGTTCGCCCAGTCCGCGGGCGACTCGATCACCGTCACGGCGGCCAACAACGGCATCTTCCTGTTCAACATCGTGGGGGCGTCGTTCGATTTCGGCAACGTCGACGCCAACGGAAACACCTCGTCCGCGGGGGTGCCGGGCGCTCGAAACGGCTCCAACAACGGCGCGGTCTACACCGCGGCCGCCGCGACGACATGGACGTGCAACAGCGCGCCGCAGCGCACGGTGAGGATCTTCAACGCGTCGACCACCGCGACGGTCAACTGGGGCACGGCCGACCGCCTGAGCATGCAGATCCCGGTCACGGGGCTTCCCGGGGGCTCGACGTCCTGCGGCTACAAGGCCTTCTCGACGACCGGCGACGGCGGGGCAGGCAGTTGCGGATCGGGCAATCTGGTCCACAGCGTCGTCACGGGGAACGGGACCAGTGGCAGGACGGGCAACTTCGACTTCAGGCTCGACGTCCTGGACACCGACGCGACGGGTGCGAACACATGGACGGTCGTTATGACGGCAAGCGGCGCCTAGTGCGCCGGACGGTTTTCGGGAGCGGAGCCCCGAGAGGGGCTCTGCTCCTCCTGTTGCTGTCGGTCCCCGCGGCCGCAAGTCCCCCGGCGGTCTCGATCGGCATCGTGCCGCCGTACGTCGAGAAAGTGGTCCCCGAAGCCTCCGAGGTCTCCGACAGCATCGCGTTTTCTAACCAGGGCACCGATCCCGTCCTCGTGTCGGTGGATCTCGCCGATTTCGCGGTCGACAAGGCGGGAGAGGTTTCCGAAGAGCCCCCGGGAAGTCAGCCCGCGAGTCTCGTTCCGTTTCTCCGCATCTCGCCGTCGAGCGTGAGAGTCGCGCCCCATCAGCAGGTGTTCTTCAGGTACTCCGCCGAGACTCCCCCAGCGTTCAAGCAGCTGCGGGCGATGATCTACTTCTCCTCCCGCCCCGAGGTTCCCGCGCGGCCCAACCAGGTCCTGGTTGTGGCGCGCATGGGCGTTCCCATTTACGTGGAGAGCCGAGATGCGAAGCCAGCGTCTCTCCGGATCGACGACGTGAAGTGGGAGCGGTCCGGCGAGAACCTGGACTTCTTGACGGTCAAGCTGACGGCGAGCAACGAAGGGGAGAGGAACATCCGTCCCGCGGGATTCGTCCTCGTGAGGTCGTCGGATGGGAAGTTCGATCGATCCTACACCTTCAACGAGGGGAGGGAGCCGGTGCTGCCGGGCCAGAAACGGCGGTGGGAGCTGAGCTTCGGACCGGTGCCGGCCGGGGATTGCGCGGTGAAGATGCGCTTCGCCGCCTCTCCCCGCTCCTCGTACGAGTCGAAGACTTGGATTCCCGCGATCGGCGGCTGATCTGGCTCCTGGCGGCACTCGCGCTCGGGCGGGTGTGGGGGACCGACGCTCGACCGTCGCCCCCGGCAGGAGATCAAACGCCCGGCTACTGCGACCTCGGGGTGTCCGCGAGAACGTTCGAAGCGCCTCTCTTCGGCAACGACGCGCTCACCACGTATCACCTCTTCGGCAACCAGCGTTTCCCCGATGCCGGGAGCTACTCCGTGTGGCTGAACGGAGGGTTTCCCGGCTACACGGCGCAGTACGGAATCGAGGGCGACGAGATCCCGGTGGCCGGCCGTCTCGCAAGGGTCAACGCGGGGGACTTCGCGCTCGGTCCGCTCCTGCCCGACGCGCTCTCCGCCGGCGCCGACACGTTTCCCGTCGACGGCGGGAGGCTTCGCCTCCACGACGACCGCTCCACGTGGAGCGTGTTCGGCGGCACCGCCAAGTACGACCTCGATGTCCGGGGCCGTCCGAGGACCCGCCCCGGCCTCTACGGGGCCGAATACCTCGGCCAGCGGGACGGGGATTACTACGGAGCCGGCGTGACGCTCGTGGAGCAGGCGGCCCGCGGCGATTCGGAGAAGGACGGGACCCGGGACATCGTGGTGAGCGGCCGGTACATTCGGGGGGTCTCGCCATGGGCGCACCTTTTCGGGGAGGCCCTCTCCGCCGGCGGCCGGGACCTCGGCTTCCGCGCAGGGGTGCAGTGGAGGTTCCAGAACGGAAGCCTGACCTCCTCGATCTACTCCTTCGGCGCAGGCTTCCCCTACGTCTTCCCTCTCTATCGGCCGGGTGAGCGCGGCGTCGACTTGCGAGGCCGGTACGAGCCCTCGGAGTTCTCCACCGTCTACGGCAACGTGTACTACGCCTCGGATCCGACGATTCTGCACCGGTCCGATCTCCGGGGCAGCCTCGGGTTCGGGTTGCGCTTCGGCAGCAACCGGCCCGTCCTGAGCCTGGACTACAGCCACGCGGATCTCGCTTACGACTCCCTCGTGGCTCCCCGAAGCGGTCTCCTCGTGGACCGCTACGCGGTCTCGGTCGGCCAGGATTCCTCTTCGGGTTTCCTGAACGTCAGGCTGGAGCACGACAGGAGCGCTCGGGTCGCCGGCCCGGATCGGACCCAGGCCTTGTTCTCCTACCGAGCCGTTCTCGGCACGAGCTCCCTCCTGGACGGGTCCGCGGTGGCGCAGCGCGACGGCTCCGGGGACTTCGGGCTGACGGCGGAGTCCACGGTGGAGAGGCCGCTCAGGGGCCGGCTCGACTACCTGGTCGGCGTCGGAGGCGCGTACGTGGACCGCGGAAAGGCGAGGAGCGGCGAAGGAATGGGCAGGCTCGGGCTCTCGCTGCGGCTGATGGGAAGCGGCTGGTACGCGCGGGCCGAGCTTCGCCTCCCGTTCGCGATTGGACTCGATCGCAGCGAGTTGAACCGCAGGATCGTCTCGCTCGACGTCGGCAACCGCCTCGCATGGAAGCAAGCGCGGCCGCCCCTCCCGTCCTCCGGGCCGCACGTGGGCCGGACGGAGACCGGCACGATCGAGGGCGCAGTGCTGAGGGAGGGGACCGGTCAGGCGGGCGTCGCGGTCCTGCTCGACGGGGAGCCCGTCGGTGTGACCCGGTCGGACGGGTCGTTCCGGATCCGGCGCGTGTCCGCCGGGAGACGGCAGGTGGCTCTCGACATCCGCGCCCTGGACCCACGGTACGGGGTCGCGGGAGGCTCCTCACGCGAAGTGGACGTGGCCCCGCAGCGCCTCACGCGGGTCGATTTCGAGGTCGCGGCGTTCAGCTCGTTCCAGGGCGCCCTGGTCGCCTGCAGCGGCGAGGGGATGGTACCGATCCGTGGCGCGCGGCTGACGCTCTCGGACGGCGTCACGTCCCGAACAGCGCACACCTCCAACATCGGGGGCTTCCAGTTCGGCGAAGTCCCTCCCGGCGCGTACGAGATGGAGATCGATCCCGGCTCGGTCGACCCAGGCATCCCGCTCGAAGATCTCCCGCGGTTTCGCGTCGACCTGACCGGGGATTGTCTGGGCCGCGTCGTGAAGATCCGATGCCCGGTCGAGCCCGAGGCCGCCGCCGATCAACGGCCGGCATGCGTCCGCCGCTCCTGAATCTCACTTCGCCCGACGCGCGATCAGGACGAACTTCGACTTGAGAAGCGTCACTCGGCGGAGCAAGGGGTACTCCGCCATCGGAAGGCTCCAACGGTGCGACCAGTGGTCGCGGGCACATGCGACGTACAACGGATCGAGGTCGAAATACCGGCGAAGCGTCCGTGCGAGCGGGCGCGGCGCGTAGTAGAAGAGGTGATGCCAGGCGTCGTAATGCTTGGCCTTCTTCTTCCTGAGGCCCAGCCTTCCCTGGAGCGTCTTGGCCAGATTCGACAGCGACGCGATGTTGGGCGAAGCCATGAACATCACGCCGTCATCCGTGAGGAGATCGCGGATCCGGTGCAGGTAGTCCTGGGGGTTCTTCGGATGCTCGAGCACGTGATGCAGGTAGACGCAATCGAAACGTCCACCGTCCAGGTCCTGCCGGACGAAGTCCCCCGAGTGGACTTTCGCCGCAATCTTCGCGGCGAGCTGGGCCGTGTTCGAGGGATCGACGTCGAATCCCTCGATGTTCCAGCCGCGCTCGCGGGCCACGATCATCTCGAGGCCGTTGCCGCAGCCGACCGCGAGGAAACGACCGGGGCGGACGAAGCGCTCGACGCAGCGAAGGTAGGCCCGGTGCATCTCGACCCCGACCTCGTCTTCCGCGACCAGGGTCTCGATCGGCGTGTCGCCGATCCTCATGTAGCCGCCGTACAGCGCGTCGAGATGCTCGGTGGTGTACTGCGGATTCAGGAACTGAAGAGAGCAGCGGCGGCACCGGGAGATCCGGCGGCCCACGAGGTCCGTCACGTACCGGCGGATGGTGTCCGAGCCGCAGAGCGGACAACGCTCCAGGGGAGCGTCGTAGGTCGCGGCCGCCATGAGTCTCTGCAACCCGGCAGACGGGTCCTCCCCGCGAGCTGACCTCGGTCTCCTGACGCTGGGACGTCTTGGGCTCACAAGCGCAGGACGTTAGGGTGGGGGCCGGAGGATGTCAAGATCCGGGCCGCGAGCCCGCGGCCGGGTTCGCGGAGCTTCCGACGGGGCCGGATCGGATCAGCAGCGCGGACCGAATCGGTGCTGAGTTTCTTGTCGTTCTCGAAGATGAATGCGTTCAAAGAATGAACGCGGTGATCGCCGGCGTGCATCCGAGGCGTGGCATTGTTTTCGCCTCCTGGTGTCGGTATATGGTCACCAACGACGTTGAGCGGGCCGGGATGAGCTCAGGGAGAGCTCACCGAGTTTCGTGCGTTTTGAGATAACCGGCGGAGCCTCTCTCCACGCGGTGTCGTCCCGGCGTTCAAGAAGGAGAGACCATGTTCACGACGATGTTCGCGCGCCTGGGGGTGCTCGCCTTCGTGGGCGTCCTCGGCCTGCTCACTCCCTGTCTCGCCCTCGCGGGCTTCTCGGTGGACGAGACGCCCCGCGAGACGAACCTGGACCCGGGAGACCTCTTCCTCCCGGGCGGTGTCTGCGAAGTGGATGACGGCGACGGCAACTGCACGCCCGGCGCGCCGTCGCTGCTCGTCCCCAACCCGAGCAACTTCGACCTCGATGCTTTCACCATCGATAAGGCCGAGGAGGTCTGCTCCCAGCCCACGACCCATCCAGGCATCCTTTTCTCGTTCAACGACGGGGACCCGGGAGCCGGTTCCGGCGCGCCGGACAACTCGACCGAGATGTTCTTCTACGACCGCTGCAACGTGATGAACCCGGCGGGCGGGAGCTTCTATACGAGCATGACCGAGTCGGCCCTCGGCCTCGGGAACAACCCGCCGCCCCGCTCGCACGACGACGACGTGGACGCTTACGAGACGCGAAGTGTCGCGTATTGGTGGAACCTCCATTACGGCCTGCTGTTCTCCGCCGACACGCCGTCCACCGGCGGCTTGCCGGGAGCGGCTCCCATCGAGGGGAACATCTATCGGGTGGTCAGTGGGGGCGGTGCCCCGGTGGTCTTCAGGACACCGGCCCAGCTGGGCGTGCCGAACACGACGAGCTGCAACATCGACGCCCTCGCGCGCGTCTATGACTCGAGCAATCCCAGCTACTGGATCCTCTTCAGCACGCACCGGGGCGAGAGCTGCGGCCTCGATCCAGGCAACATCTACGTCTCGAACGGGGCCGGGAGTTACTGGCTCTACGCCGACAAGGTGAAGGATCTCAAGATCGCCAACGATGCGGCCGATGACGTGGACATCGATGCGATCGCGATCAACACGGGGGGGAACTTCACGGTCGGGGATCCCTACTACCCTCCGACGAACTACTACAAGGCTGACTGGCCGAACTACGCGCCCAACGGGATGCCGGATTTCCAGGAGGATCTCCAGGGCTGGCAGCCGACGCAATGCGGTCCGGTGGCGGTCGCGAACTCGCTCTGGTGGTTCGACTCGGAGCAGGACTGCGAGAAAGATCGCACCAAGGGGGACCTGGCGGAGAGCGAGGCCAACGACACGTGCCTCACGGCCGACGCTCTCGGGGAGGTTCCCCCCATCCCGGGCATCCTCGCGGCGGCGGCGGACGCGGATTGGTACAAGTTCGAGGTTCCGTATCCGGGACGCGGCTTGTGCAACGTGACGGTCTCGACGTGCGCCCTGTACCAGGCGGGTGACGCGGACACGAAGCTCAGCGTGTACGGCACGTGCGGTGCCGCAGGTCCCGGGGACCAGAAGGCCGTGAGCGACGCCGGCTGTGCCGGCGGCCCGGCCGAGGACATCTCGCTCAGGCTGGCGAGCGGCCAGAGCTACTGGGTCAAGGTGGAACAAGGAGCGACCGGCGTGGCCGGCGGCAACTACACGCTCTCCGTGGGACTGGACTGCTTCCCGATGGTCAAGCGTTACGGCGATCCCGTCAAGCTGGTCTACACCCCGGACGATCACTCCAGCTACAACCCGAAGCCGCTGATCGAGGATCTCGCCTGGACCATGAACACCGACGACCAGCAGTTTCCCCCGCCGCCGCTGTGGAAGGGGACCAAGGTCGCCGACATGGTGACCGGGATCCAGAATTGGCTCACCGCCCACGGGCTCGCGGGCAACTATGGCGTGCAGAGCGTCTTCGGGCAGGGAGCGGCCCCCTCCTTCGACCAGGTGGCGACCTGGATCAAGCAGAGCCACGACGTGGTGCTGTTCGTCAATTACTACTGGCAGGACCCCACGACCCAACCGCCCTCGTGGTTCTACTGCGCCGGGCACTTCCTGACCGCGGCGGGCGTGGACACGAAGAACAAAACGATCACCGTTTCGGATCCCGCCCTCAACAACGCCGAGGCCGGCGGGAAGGGGCGCGTGCTGGGGCCGAACCACGCGAATCACTCCTCGGCATATCCTCCCCCGCCGGACCACTTCGACGCCCAGAACGCGTCGCAGGACGAGTACCCCATCGGGGCCAGCCAGACCGGATTCGTCCCGCCTTACGCCCAGTGGTCGATCCCGAACTACGCCACCCTGGGGCCACCCGCGGTGACGACGTGCGCGGACATCCCGGCGTGTATGAGGGCCGAGGAGGTCGGCAAGAACCCGCCGCCCGAGACGCATGTGGGGCAGCCGCAGGCGCTCCCCTGTCCCGCCAACCACCCGGAGTACGTCGTGTCCGCGGAGGTCGAAGCGGCCGTCCACGTCTATCCGGGGATCACGCCGATCTGCCTGAAGCTCAGCCAAACGTCACCGTGGCCATACAACTTGGGCATCGACAAGGGAGCGTGCGCGGGACCGGGGACGAGCCTCGTGGCGTATGACGTCGTCCGGGGCAAGCTGTGCGACCTCGGGCTGAGCCTCCTCCTGCCCCAGGTGGACCTCGGACACACCACGTGCCTGTACAACGACCTTTACCAGCAGAATTTCGATGACGCGATCACGCCCGACAAGATCGACTGCGCGGGGGGGTGGTTCTTCGTCATCCGGCAGACCGGCGATCCTGATTACGGGAACAACGGCGCCGGCCGCACCCGCGTGCCCTCCTCGGGCGGCTGCCCCTGATCATCGGCTGACGCCGGGAGTCATCGACGGGCGGGATCCCTCGGGGGTCCCGCCCGTTTTCCACGTCGGACAGTCGGGGATCGTCCAGAAGGGGCCTTGACGCCCTGTCGACGTCAACGACGCGGACTTCCAGTCCCCCGCGACTCCCGCGTCCAACAACCGGTCCAACGCCCCCGTGACCCCGCCGATCTGGTAGAGTCCCGGGAACGCGCGGGGGCAACATGAAGCTGCTTCGCTTCCCGATTCCTGTTTTGGCGGGAGCGTTCCTCTTGACGTACCTGGCCGTCGCGGCCTCGCGCATCGCTTACCCCTTCGAGCTGGAGTGGATGGAGGGCGGGAGCCTGGAGCAGGTCCGGCGGGTCCTCGACGGCAGGCCGCTCTACGTCCCTCCGTCGCTCGAGTTCACGCCGTTCATCTACCCGCCGCTCTACTTCTGGGCCGGCGCCGCGGCGGCCAAGCTCGTCGGGCTCTCGTTCACGACGCTCCGGGCCGTTTCCCTTCTGGCGTCGCTCGCCTCGCTCCTTCTTCTCTACCGTTTCGCGCGCCGCGAGACGGGAAGCCGCCTCGCGGGACTCCTGGCCGCCGGTCTCTTCGCGGCGTGCTTCCGGATCGGGGGAGCCTGGTACGACGTCGCGCGAGTGGACTCCCTGTCCGTGGCGCTGTGGCTGGGAGCGCTCTACCTGCTGCGGTTCGGCGCGTCGACGACTTCTCAGGCCGCCGCCGGCGCGCTCGTCGCCCTCTCATTCCTCACCAAGCAGAGCGCGCTCGTCGCGGCGGCCCCGCTGGCCTTTCACGCCGTGCTCTTCAAGCGCCGGCGCGGGTTCCCGTTCCTCGCCGCCGCCGTGGCGGCGGGCGCCGGCATGACGCTGCTCCTCGACCGGGCGAGCGGTGGGTGGTTTCGATACTACGTGTTCGACCTCCCCCGCTCCCACGCGATCGTTCCCGCCATGATCCTGGGATTCTGGAAAGTGGACGTCCTCTCCGGGATCGGGCTCGCCTGTCTCGTCGGCGTGGCGTACATCGGCCGCGGGCTGTGGGGAGGGGACCGCGAGGGGGCATCTCTGCTCGGCCTGGCGGTGGCGGGGGCGGCGGGCTCCGCGTGGCTCTCAAGGATGCATCTGGGCGGGTGGCCCAACGTCCTGATGCCGCTTCACGCGGCGGTCGCTCTGCTCGGGGGAGTGGCCGTGTACGCGCTCGTCCGGGAGGCGACCGCGTGGCGGTCCCGCGCCGCCCCTTGGCTTGCCGCGGCGGTCCAGCTGGCAATGGCCGCCCAGCTCGCGCTCCTCGTCTACGACCCGCGCCCCTTCGTTCCTTCAAGGGCCGATCGCGAGTCGGGGCACGATCTCGTCGGGAGCCTGGCGCGGATCCCGGGCGACGTCCTGGTCCCGAACCACCCGTACCTCGCCACGCTCGCGGGGAAACCCTCCTTCGCCCACGACAACGCCATCGCCGACGTTCTCCGCGGAGTGCGCTGCGACGCCCGCTCCCGTCTCGAGCGGGAGGTCGTCTCGGCGATCCGGGCCCGCCGCTTCGAGGCGGTCATCGTGGACGAGGAGGCGAACTTCCTGGCGGGCTACCTCGCCGGATCCTACGTCCCGGTCGCGCGCGTGATCCCGCGCCCGGACGTCTTCTGGACCGTGACGGGAGCCAGGATGAGGCCCGAATGGCGGCTCGCGCCCGTTCGAGACGGGCGCCCAGCCGCCCCGCAGGAGGAACGCTCCCGCTCCGGCGACCGTGTTAACATGGTTCCACGCTGACGGGCACGGATTCGGAGAGCGGGAGGCCACGCTCGCGCCGTGCCCGGGGAGGATGACATGAAACGCAGCCGACTCGTCCTGAAGCTGGCCGCGGTCGCGGTGCTGATCGCGATCGCCGGTTTCGGTGCGCTCTCGTTGTTCACCGAAGCACAGGCCGGCGGACCGTGCCGATGCCCGCTGATCTACGCGCCCGTGCAGTGCGACCACGGGAAGATCTACCCGAACCCGTGCGTCGCGGACTGCCACAACGCCAAGAACTGCGTGCCCATCGGACCCTGACGTCCGCGAAGAAGGCGGGCTCGAACCGGCGGCCTTCGGACCGAGCGGGTTGCGTATCGTTTCGCGTGCCTCGCGCGGAACATGAGCGCCGATCCGCCGGTTTCGCCGACGTCGCTTTCTTGGCCCGCGCGGGCTTCGCGCGAGCCGGCGTGATACAGTGCCGGAGTTGAACCAGGCTCGCGTTGAGAATCGTCGTGCTGCCGTCCGTCGAACCCGGCGAGGGGCCGCTCCGGCTCGAGACGGCTCCCCCGAAGAGCACGCGCACGCGTCGGTAGGTCGGACTGCCGCGTTCCCTGCGGAGGGCTGAACCGTGGCGCAGAAGTCCCGAGCGAAGTTCGAGAAACGGCAGAAGGAACTGGCCCGGCAAGATAGACAGAAGATGAAACGGGCGCGCCGGTTGGAAGCACGGGAGCACAAGGCGGACGAGGTCCCCACAGCCGCGGACCCCGACGTCGCCGGAAGCGAGGCCGACCCATCGCCTCCGGTCGATAAGGAGTGAACCGCGGGAAAGAGCTGATCCTGGTCTCCTGACCGGGTCGAACCTGTCCTGCCTCTCGAGCGCGCGGCTTTGAACAGCGGATTCGCGTACACCGAGATGATCGACGGGCGCGGCGGGGGGCGCTCGCTCCTGGACCATCTCGCGTCGCGCTACCGGCACAGTTCGCCGGCCGAGTGGCGGGAACGAATCGAGGCGGGCCTCGTCCTCGTGGATGGCAGCCCCGCCCGCGAAGAGAACACCCTGCGCAGGGGCCAGAGGGTGACCTGGGTTCGCCCGCCATGGGAGGAGCCCGAGACTCCGATGGCCTACTCGGTGCTCCACGAAGACTCCGCCCTGCTGGCTGTGGCGAAGCCCTCGGGCCTGCCCACGCTTCCGGGGGGCGGGTACCTCGACCACACCCTCCTCGCGCTGGTGCGGAAGCGCTACCCCGGCGCGGCGCCCATGCACAGGCTGGGACGCGGGACCTCGGGTGTGGTCCTCTTCGGGCTGACGGCTCGCGCGTCGCGGGCCGTCGCGAGGGCGTGGCGGGAGCGGCGGGTCACCAAGGTCTACCGGGCGCTCGCGGAGGGGAGCCCGGAGAGGGATGCCTTCCCGGTGGAGGCCGGGATCGGGCGCGTCCCCCACCCGGTGCTCGGGGCCGTCTACGCCGCCCGCTCGGACGGCTTGCCCTCGCGCAGCGAGGTCCTCGTCCTCGAGCGCAGGGGAGCGACGAGTCTGGTGGAAGTGCGCATCGAAACGGGACGGCCCCATCAGATCCGCATCCACATGGCCGCATGCGGCCACCCGCTGGCGGGCGACCCCCTCTACGCCGCGGGGGGCGGCCTGCGCGGGGACGGCGCGGCTCTGCCCGGCGACACGGGCTACCTCCTGCACGCCATGCGGCTCACCCTGTCCCACCCGGAAACGGGCGAGCCCTTCGAGGTGGAGTGCCGGCCCCCGCGCGTGCTCTGGAGTTCGCTCGAGCAGGAGAGGTTCTCAACCGCTCCGGTCCGAGCCCCGAAGGCCGGCGCGTAGCGGCGGCCGGAGGTCCACGCCCGCCGCCGGATCTACCTGTCGAGGAAGCCTTTGATCAGATCGATCGGCAGCGGGAAGACGATGGTCGAGTTCTTCTCCGCGGCGATCTCGGTGAGCGTCTGGAGGTACCTGAGCTGCAGCGCGATCGGGTGCTTACCGACCTCTGCCGCCGCCTTCGCGAGGTTGGTCGCCGCCAGGAACTCCCCCTCGGCGTGGATGATCTTCGCGCGCTTCTCCCGCTCGGCCTCGGCCTGCTTGGCCATGGCGCGCTGCATTTCCACCGGCAAGTCGACGTGCTTCACCTCCACGGCGGAGACCTTGATCCCCCACGGGTCGGTGTGCTTGTCCAGGATCACCTGGAGCTGCTGGTTGAGCTTCTCCCGCTCGGACAGCAGCCCGTCCAGGTCCGCCTGCCCCAGTACCGAGCGAAGCGTCGTCTGCGAGAGCTGGCTGGTGGCGTAATGGTAGTTCTCCACGTCCACCACCGCCTTCCGGGGGCTCATCACCCGGAAATAGACCACCGCGTTCACCTTCACCGACACGTTGTCCCGCGTGATGATGTCCTGCGGTGGCACGTCGTGGACCACGGTGCGGAGCGAGACCCTGGTCATCCGGTCCGCGACCGGGATCAGGAAGAACAGTCCCGGCCCGTAGTCCATCGGGCGGAGGCGCCCGAGGCGGAACACCACCCCGCGCTCGTACTCCGGGAGGATCTTGATGGAGTTCACGAGGATCAGCACGACGACGAACAGCGCGACCAGAAGTCCGATCGGCAATTGCGGGCCAAACATGCTGGGCTCCTTCCGACGTCCGGGCCTCGTCCGGTCCGACCGTCAGTCTCGTTGTCTCGACCCGGGCGACCCGAACGCGTGTTCCCCGGATGTTCGCGCCACTATGCGCCTGCCGGGGCCGGAAACGCAAGAAGGACCTGCGGGAGCGGAGCGGTAACGCGCGAGAAACGCCTCGCGGGTGAGCCAGCGGACGATCCCTACGCGGATCTCTGCGCCTCGGCCGCGCGGCCGGTCGCCGAATACGCCCAGATGAAGAGCAGGCCCATCACCAGGTCGATGATTGCGAACGGCTTCCACATGCCGGGAAGACCGCCCGCAATCCAGTACCGGCCGACCACGCTGCAATAGGCGACCTTGAGCAGGATTCCGTAGGGAATCAGGTTGCGGTTCGCGATCGGGTTCCGCGCGACGGCGGCGAGCATCAGTCCGAAAATGAGCAGCAGCGCGGCCGGAAACTGCACGTAGCCCATGTGGTTCGGGGGCGTGACCTCGAACAGCCGGAAGGGCAGCCCCGGCGCCAGGACGAACGTCAGGCCCAGGACGCCATCGTACAGGGCCGCGACGACGAACAACGGCGAAATCCATTTCGGCAGTTTCATCACGACGCCTCCCCCGCGTGCTTCGCGGAGCGCAGATACTTCCGGTTGAAGTTCTCCCGCCGCCACCGGGTCAGGTCCTCGCTGTAGAGCCGGACCGCCAGGCGGTGGAACCCCTCTCTCAGCTCCTCCACGCTCATCCGGTTCGGCCGGTAGTTGATGTCGAAGAGCGTGCAACGTTCCCAGGCGCCGTCGTGGAGCAGCCGGTTCTCGCGCCTGAGCCGCGCGTGGAGCGGCGTGCCGGGAAACGGCGTCTCGATCGTGATCTGGACGTCGAACAGCTCGGTCTCCGCCGCGAAGTCGTAAACTCTGTCGAAGACCTCCACCGTGTGCTCGTCCAGGCCGAGCACGAAGCAGCCGTTCACCCGGATCCCGTGGGACTGGATGCGCCGGATCGCTTCCTTGTACTGGGGCCACCGCTTCCGCTTCCAGTCGGACCGGAGCTCGAGGCCGGCGAGCCCTGCTTCGACGGGGCTTTCGAGTCCGATCAACACCTCCGCGCACCCGCTCTGGCGCATGAGCTCGAGCAGCTCGATGTCCTCGTGGACCGAGAGGTCGGTTTCCGCGAACCACCGGACGCGGCGGCTCTTGAGCTTTGCGAGCAGGCGCTTCCAGTAGCGCTTGTCGACCAGCGCGTTGTCGTCGGCGAACTCGAGGAACGGCCGGGGCCACAGCTCACGGATGCGGTCGATCTCGCGGAGCACTCGCTCGACCGGTTTCTGCTTGTACCTGTTCGTCAGCAGAACCGAGCTGGCGCAAAACTCGCAGTGCAGCGGGCAGCCGCGACTGGCCTGAACCGTGAGGCGGTTGTACTTGGACATGTCGAGCAAGTGAAAGGCCGGCATCGGGGCGTCGGCGGGATCGAAGCCGTCGTTCGGGCCATACGCGCGTTTGAGCCGGCCGGACTCCGCGTCGCGCAGGAGTTCCAGCCAGGTCGCCTCGCCTTCGCCGACGACCACGGCGTCGCAGTGCGCGAGAGCCTCCTGGGGCTCCGCGGTCACGTGCAGGCCGCCCAGGACCACGGGGACGCCGATCGCGCGGAAACGGTCGGCCAGTTCGTAGGCCTCCGGGATCTGCGCGCTGAAGCTGGAGATGCCGACCAGATCGAACTCGCGCGGCAGCACCGCGATCTGTCCGAGGTCCCCGACTTCGAGGTAGTCGCACCGGTGGGCCGGGGGAGTCATCCCCGCGAGGGTCAGAAGTCCGAGGCTCGGCAGCGACGCGATCGTTTTGCTCCGCTCCACGAACCCGGGCAGCGTCAGACCGAGGCGCAAGAGTTCGGCGTCGCAGACGCGGATGCCGCTCATGGCGATCAGTCCGATTCTCATCCCCTCAATCCCCGGTGGAGCGTCATCGCGGCGGCCACGATCAGGCTGAAGACGGGAATGAAGAACAGGTGTCGAAACGCGGGGCGCCAGGCCGACAGGCCGCAGACGAGCGGCATGCCCGCCGCTCCGACGACGAACAACATCGACGCGGCGAAGGGGTAGGGATCCAGTTTCAGGTGTGCGACCGAGAGCGCGAAGGCCAGGTTCAGAAGCCCCGTGCCCACCATCGAGACGTGCGCCAGCCGCAACATCCGGCGCCGCCACGATCCGTAGCCGCCGAGCCAGGTCTCGTCGTGGAAGAACATCCCGATCGCCGCGCCGGCGACCAGCCCGGCGAGGACGGCGATCCAGCCGACGAGCAGATTGATCACGCGTCCTTTCCGAAAACCCCGTCGGCGTTGACGTACACCGAGTTGCGCGCCTCCCGGCTCCCTCCTGCGCGGGTAGCATACGCCCCGTCGGCCCCCGGTTGGGATCTTCCTGGGTCCGGGAGCCCAGCGCTACCCCGGCGCGACGCCCATGCGCAGGCTGGGGCGCTGGACCTCCGGCGTCGGAAGGGAGCGGTCGTCCGCTCCTGGACGCACCGTGACGTCCGTCTGGACACCCCCGGACGTCCCACAATCTCCCGTCCACCATGGGAGCGAAACC
>JBGQAU010000137.1:0-4422 GCA_041494445.1 Acidobacteriota bacterium
CCTTCCTCGACGTTCGTGCCCTCCAACCGCAGCATGATGGGCAGCTGGATATTCATCTTTTTGGCCGCCTCGACCACGCCCGTGGCCAGCGTGTCCACGCGCAGGATGCCGCCAAAAATGTTGATCAGCACGGCGCGCACATTCTTGTCGCTCAGCAAAATCTCGAACGCGTTCGCCACCTGTTCGGCGCTGGCGCCCCCGCCCACATCCAGAAAGTTCGCCGGCATGCCGCCTGCGTACTTGATGATGTCCATGGTGGACATGGCCAGCCCGGCGCCGTTGACCATGCACCCCACGGTCCCGTCGAGCTTGATGTAGTTCAGGCCGTACTTCGACGCCTCGACCTCCAGCGGGTCCTCCTCGTCGAGGTCCCGGAGTCCGTTGACGTCGGGGTGGCGGAAGAGCGCGTTGTCGTCGAAGTTCATCTTGGCGTCGAGCGCGAGCACGCGCCCGTCCCCGGTGACGATCAGCGGGTTGATCTCGGCAAGGGACGCATCGGTGGCCGCGAACGCCCGCGAGAGGGCGCCCACGAGCTTGGCGGTTGGAGACACCAGCTCGGGCTTCACGCCCAGGCCGAACGCGATCTTCCGGCCGATCCAAGCGGAGAAGCCGGCCGTGGGATCGAGCGGCACCTTCAGGATCGCGTCCGGGCGGCTCGCGGCGACCTCTTCGATCTCCGTCCCGCCCTCGGCGCTGGCGATGAACGCCAGCGAGCGGGCCGCCCGGTCCAGAAGGAGCGCGAGGTAGTACTCGCGCGCGATGTCCATTCCCTCCTCGACCAGGACGCGCCGGACCTCCTTCCCCTCGGCCCCGCTCTGCTTCGTCACCAGGATGTTGCCGAGCATGCGGCGCGCGATCTCCTCGGCCGCGTCCCGGCCGTCCACGACGACGACGCCCCCGAGCGGCTTGCTCCCGTCCGGGCGCATCACCGGCGCGCCCGTCGCCCGGTCCTTGAAGGCCCCCTTGCCTCGACCGCCGGCATGGATCTGAGCCTTGACGACGACGCGGCCGCCGAGCTTGTTCGCGATCTCCCGGGCCTCGGCCGGAGAGAATGCAACCTCGCCCCTCGGCACGGGCACGCCGTGCCGGCTCAAGATAGCCTTCGCCTGATACTCGTGGATCTTCACCGCGGACCTCCGTGCTCGAGGGAATCCAAGAGCCGCATGCCGGGAACGTGGCGTGGGATTATAGGACAGCGCCGGAGAAGGCGACAACGCGGCCGGAGCCAGTGCTTTCAAGATGGACCCGCGCGGAGGACGCGACAGTCCGCCGTTGCGTCCGGAGCGCGGTGACGTCTCCGGAACTACGGCAGCGTCTCGGTCGAATCCCGGGATAGAGCCATTCGTTGCGACGGCGGTCCCCCACCGTTGCGACGAATGGCCCCGGGGGTCCGGGGGTGGAACCCCCGGTGGCTCAAGGCACCACCTCTCCCCCGCCGGTTTCGTCCCAGAGCCCGCGAGGCGGGAGCAGCGTGAACGAGCGGCGGTGGATCGCGCACGGGCCGAGGCGGCGGATCGCATGGCGGTGCGCTTCGGTGGGATATCCCTTGTGGAGGGCGAACCCGTATCCCGGGAACATCGCGTCGTAGCTCGCCATGATCGCGTCCCGGGCGACTTTCGCCAGGATGGACGCGGCGGCCACCGCGTGGCAGGAGGCGTCTCCATGAACGATCGCCTCCTGCGGGAGATCGATCCCCGGGATCCGGCGCGCGTCCACCAGGACGCGGTCCGGCCTGACGGGGAGCGCCAGCACCGCGCGCTGCATCGCCAGGAGGGTCGCGCGATAGATGTTCAACCGGTCGATCTCCCCGGGATCGACAACCGCCACCGCGTAAGCGAGCGCGGACCTCCGGATCTCGACGGCCAGCACCTCCCGCCGGGCCGGAGCCAGGCGCTTCGAGTCGTCGACGCCGGGGATCCCCGACCCGGGCGCGAAGACCACGGCGGCGGCGACGACCGGCCCGGCCAGCGGCCCCACTCCCGCCTCGTCCACTCCCGCGACGCGCTCGAGCCCTTCCGCCCAGAGGTCTCTCTCCCGGGAGAGGAGCGCCTCCAGGCGGCCGAGAAGGCGCGGGCTCACGGAAGGTTGCCCCGCGCGGAAGGGTCGGGACTTCACCATGTCCGATGCCGTTCTCGCCGCCCGCTCACGCGAGGAGGGACGGCAGGTAATCGTCGGGCGGCGCGAACCCGAGAAGCTCCAGCACGGTCGCGGCGACGTTCGCGAGACCCGCCTCCGGAAGGTCTTTCGTCAGGGCGAGAGGCGGTCCCTTCCCGCGATGGACGATGAACGGGACCGGGTTCAGGCTGTGGCTCGTGCGACTCCTGGGGCGGCCGGCCTTGTCCTTGAGCGGGCGGCCCTCGTCGTCCCGCTCCACCATGTCGTCCGCGTTCCCATGGTCGGCCAGGACCACGAGCGTTCCCTCGACCTTCTCGATCCCGCGCACGATCCGCGCCAGGCACAGATCGACCGCCTCCACCGCCAGGATGGTCGCCTCGAGCTGCCCGCTGTGCCCCACCATGTCGCCGTTGGCGAAATTGATCCGGCAGAAGCGGTGGCGCCCCGAGTCCAGCGCATCGAGGGTCGCGTCGGTGATCTCGGCGGCTTTCATCCAAGGACGCTGCTCGAACCGGACCCGGTCGGAAGGAATCTCGAGGTACGTCTCGGTCGCCGGGTCGAACTTCCCCCCACGGTTCCCGTTCCAGAAGTACGTCACGTGCCCGTACTTCTGGGTCTCCGAGCAGGCGAATTGCGTGATCCCGCTCCGGGCCAGGTACTCGCCCAGGGTACGGTCGATGGCGGGCGGCGCGACGAGATAGCTTTTCGGGATCCCGAGGTCGCCGTCGTAGAGCGTCATGCCGGCGTAGAGAACGTCCGGCCGGCGGCCGCGGTCGAATTGGGCGAACTCGTCCCCCTCCTCGAATGCCCGGCTGATCTCGAGCGCGCGGTCCCCCCTGAAGTTGAAGAACACCACCACGTCGCCGTCGCGCACCGGGCCCACGGGCCGATGGTCCTCGACCACAACGAAAGGCGGCAGGAACTGGTCGCTGATGTCCGGCTGCTCGGCGCGGTAGGTCTCGACGGCCTCGCGCGCCGAGGCGAACGGGCGGCCGATCCCGTGGACGTGAGCGTCGAATCCGCGCGCGACGACCGTCCAGTCGGCCCCGTATCGGTCCATGGTGGTGACCATGCGGCCGCCCCCCGAGGCGATCCGGTACCGCTTCCCGTCCGCGCCGTCGAGCGGGCGGAGCTTCTCCTCGAGCCGTTCCACGTAGGTGAGGGCGGATGTCTGGGGGACGTCCCTCCCGTCGAGCAGCGTGTGGACGAAGACCCGTGGCAGGCCTTCCCGGATCGCCTCGTCGATCAGGGCGTGGAGGTGCCGCTCATGGCTGTGGACGTTGCCGTCGGAGAGGAGCCCGATCAGATGGAGCGCGCCGCCCGCTTTGCACCGTCGGGCGATCGCGTTCCAGACCTCGCTCCTGAAAATCGAGCCGTCGGCCACCGCCCGGTTCACGAGCTTCGCTCCCTGGTCGACGATCCGCCCCGCGCCCAGCGCGTTGTGGCCGACTTCGGAATTCCCCATGTCGGAGTCCGAGGGAAGGCCCACCGCGGTGCCGTGGGCCTTGAGAAGGCGCCAGGGGGCCTTCGCCATGAGTCCGTCGAGGGTGGGCGTTCGCGCGAGAGCGACCGCGTCCCACTCGTCCCGCCTGCCGATTCCGATCCCGTCGAGTACCACCAGGAGCACGGGGCCCGGGATGCGTTCGATCCTGCTCGACGCACGGAGTGCCAGGTCCACGGTCCGCTCCTCTCCCTCGGTCGGCGCGTCCGCCAGGATACCACCGGGACCCGCGGCCGGGCCGTCCGCTCGCGAGGTGCTCAGCCCCGTTCGCGACGCCGCCGACCGGCTTGACGCGGGTCACGAAAGGTCGTGCCCTTTGACCCGATGCGTTCGTCGATCGAGCACGGGCGGCCCGGCGCGCGCTACACTTGAGGGGAGACCAACGGTCGGGATTTCGACAGCAGGGAGAAGAACCATGGCGTTCATCATCACCCAGCCGTGCATCGGGACCAAGGACACCGCCTGCGTGGACGTCTGCCCGGTGGACTGCATCCATCCCACCAAGAAAGACCCGGACTTCGAGACCGCGGAGATGCTGTACATCGATCCGGCGGAGTGCATCGACTGCGGCGCCTGCGAGCCCGCCTGCCCCGTCGAGGCGATCTTCGAGCTGGACTCGGTGCCGGAAAAGTGGAAGGACTACATCGAGAAGAACGCCGCGTACTACAAGAAGTAACCGCAGGTCTCAGGCCCGCCGCAGCGTGATCCTCACGATCTCGGAGCGCTTGAACAGGCGCATCGGCGGCCCCCAGAAGCCGGTCCCCCGCGAGACGATCAGCGTCATCCCGCCGACCTCGTGGACGCCG